>JBMNSQ010000112.1:0-5305 GCA_050945275.1 bacterium
AATAAGTACCCGATCCCGCTTATGGCGAGGAATCTTGCTATCAATAAAAAAATCGCTTAGTTTCTTGCGTCCCCCTACACCCTGGGGGTAAAACCAATCTCCTTGGCGACGATTACGAACATATAAAGTAGGCCCGGTTTCATTATAGTCAAAATAACCCTCAGCGACAAGGGAGCCGGAAACAAAATCCAGCGGTGGCTTACCTGTGGCCGTGCGGACTGTAAGTCCAAGCTCTTTTATATATGTCTCTCCTGGAACAAGCAGGCGATAGCAAAACTCCGTAACCGCCCCTTCGGACAGTTCCCCTACCGACAATACCACGTGATCATACGTTCGCTTGGCGCGCACCCCTTTAGGCAGATCAAGCTGCCTTCCTACGGGCATCGCTACCAAAGACAAGAGATCTTCAGTATGGTCAAAGGTTAAATTGCGCTCGTCGCCAACTACAGCAGCAAAGGCCTGGCGCAGCAGGCGTCTTTGTAGAGCCAGCGGCAGCTTGCCAAGAGCGCTACAATCTATCTTAACCTCGCTGCCAGTTTGCTCCACCACCTTAGAGTAAGCTTCTTTGGTCAGAGTGGATAATAAGTCATCTTCTTGTTGCCAAATCGCCGCCGACTGGGCCAATATCGCCTTTATATTAGGGTTGGCTTGCTGCTTAAGCCACGGTAATAGTTGATAGCGAATCCGGTTGCGGAAATAATCAAGATCTACATTATAAGGGTCATGTCTTGGGACTAACCCAAAAGAAGCCGTACAGGCCTCTGTTTCGCGGCGGGTAACCTCAAGCAAGGGCCTAATTACCCATCCATAGGATGCCGATCGAATTGGGCGAACACCAGCAATACCCGACAAACCTGCACCACGCAGGAGGTGCAGAAGCACCGTCTCCGCCTGATCATCTTGTGTTTGACCCACGGCCACCTTATTGGCTCCAAGCTCACCAGCTAAATCCTCAAAAAACTCATAGCGGGCGACCCGGCCCGCCTGCTCCACTGTTAAGTTTTTATCTCGAATAAGCGCCGGCACATCGGTATCTCGGCGGAAAAAAGGCACACCCAGCCGGGCGGACAGCTCCTTCACCCAATTAGCATCCGCTACCGCCTGTTCCCCTCTCATCATATGGTTAAGGTGCGCCACATAAAGCTGCACATCGTATTTAGGTGCCAGAGCATGTAAGGCCAGTAGCAACGCCGTCGAGTCAGCCCCCCCTGACACAGCTATAATTACCTTGTCCCCCGACGCTAGCAAGCCGTAACGCTCGCATGTAGCACGAACCTTGTTTACAAAGTCGGTCATCGTTTGGTTCACTCATTTCTACCGTAACCTAAATTTCTTAGGGATGAGCCTTGTGGCTGGTGCAAGGTCTGCTACGCGCTGGCCAGTCTGCAGCCTGTGTCCGCAGGGATGAGTCCAGCCCCTACCCTTACGTGCTAAAGATTATATACTATGCTATACAAAGGTCCAGCTGCAAAGGCAATTTCGTGCCACGCAGCCCGGCCGTAGGAGCCGATCTCCGTGCCGGCTCGTTCCCTACTTTTTGAAGCACTGGCTCTCGGAAATGTGGTAGGGAGCGGTCCTCGTGCGCTCCGTTACCGCTTTAGGTGCCAGTGAAATGCCTGCTAGGCGAAGTCCTAGTTGGATTTGTGTCATTCTGCCTGTCCAGTCTGTCCAGCCTATCCAGAGCGAGGCGGAGGGAACAAAGCATAGGGAACGAAACAAAGAATCTTACCCTTTTCACTACACCTGAAGTGCCATAAAACAAAGACCTACACGCACGCTCACCCAGCCATTCCTCACACATATTCGCCCCAATGACTATTATTTCCTGCCCGAACATAATCAAACAAAACAGTAGCATAAAAAAACCCCGGACCTCGGGGTTAACTTCAATACAAATCAGGCGCGAAGCCTAGACTCCTTCTACGCTCACCGTAAGTACCGTCATGTCGTCTCGAACACCGCCGGCCCGGCGCTGGGCCAAATCTAAAATACTAAGGGCCAATTGCTCTGGGTCTTCACTGCTATGTTTAAGATAATTTAGGAGCCAATCGATTCCAGCCGCACGCTCACCCCTAACCTCCAGTACCCCGTCACTTATCATAACCAGCATATCCCCGTTACGCATATTCTTCCTGATCACCGCCGGTGACACCACAGGCAAAATGCCGAGTGGCGGCGATCCTGGATTTAATACCGTAACCGTA
The DNA here is from genome assembly GCA_050945275.1 of bacterium. Taxonomy (GTDB): domain Bacteria; phylum Bacillota; class DTU030; order DUMP01; family DUMP01; genus JAAYWY01. The sequence continues at coordinate 2,205 of JBMNSQ010000112.1, forward strand.
TGCCCTCGACGCAAAAAAGTGGGACAAGAACCGACCTTAATAAACTCAGCCACCGCTGTATATGGATTCAGCAGTGCCAAATCCAAAGTGGCAAAACATTCCTCGCTAGATCTTAGTGCCAGGACTGCATTTAATGTCCTTAAAACCACGTCTTTTCCTAGTCCGGCAGCTAGCAAACGCTCCACCAAGCGAACTGCCGTTTGGCTCTCCTGAGCTGCTTTAGCCCCACTGCCCATGCCATCGCTCAAAATTAGGGCTTGTCGTCCATCTGGAAGTTCAAGCGCACTAAACGAATCTCCAGACACATCGCCCGCTACTTTGGGGCGGCTATAGCCAGCGGCAATAAAACGGTAACTAGGAGCCGGCAACGCTTTCAAAACGCACCCTTCCTCAGGTTTTCGAAGGCGGCAGCCATTAATGCTCACTTTCACTGGTTGACCCACAGCCTGACCAATGAGAGCTGCCAATAAATTAGTGCATTCACGTCCGCCCGGGCAACTAAAATCCTTTACTAACACCTCTAGCTGTCCACCGTAGCCCTTCCACGCTTCCACCGTCTCAGCTGTCACATGATGCCGTACTAACTCTTCCTTTATAGCTGCAGTTATATCGCCCAAATTACGGACATCTATCTTAAGCTCTAACGCCAGATTGTCCATCACTTCTGCCATACCAGACAATTGAGCTGCTACCACTTCTCGCTCTTCGTCCAGGCGCCTTTTCCACTCAATATTGATCCGATAGGTGTCAAATAAGTGATTAATCGTAGTCAGGAGTTCCGGTAGTCGTCGGCATTGCCGCCTAATCCCCGGTGGAATATCTTCCTTAATAAGGCCGCCGTGAGCCTCCGCCAACGATAGCAATTCAAACGTATTCTGGTATGTTTTAAAAAACTCCGTTTCCCAACAGGAAGTATATAAATTGCAGTTTTCGCACACCCGCGCCGCCAGCGCACCGAGCAGACTGTTTAACCTATTTTCATCCTTGGTTTTCACCGTAGCTGCCACTTCTTGAAACGACACCGCCAGCTCACGCATAACCGCCCCCAGCTCCCCTAGACGGCCACTAGCGGCCTGCCTAAGGCGGCCTTCATAATCCTCCTGGCGGCCTTGTTGCTCTCTGGTACCAGGTACCAAGCTAGCCACCTGGCCCACCCAAGAGCTTGGAGTAAGAGCGAACAACAATAAAGCTATGGCTGGTGATAGCAATTGCCCCGCAAAAAAACTATCAGGGAGCAGATACACGGAAAGTACCAGTTCCCCCAAAGCATAGCCTACGGCCGCTCCCGGTTTACCGGCTTCTTTAAGAAGTCCGGCTAACAATCCAGCAAAACCAAGAATGCTAATTTGTTCAGCGGCTCCCGCCCCGGTAACCATGCCCACCGTGGCCACCAACACTCCCGCCGCTGCCCCTACCGTGCCTCCGCCAGTATACGCCAACAATACTCCCAGATATCTACCGAGCGCTTCACCCGGAGACAACGGCCCACCAGGGATGCCAGCTGTACCCACCAAAGCCACCGACGTTATCAATCCAAGCGACATCAGTTGTTCATTGCTAAACACCATGCCCGGTTCATAATCCATCGCTGATGGAAGCCCATGAGCAAAAATCATACTGCTCACCGCGGCTAGCAGGGCTTCAAAGGCCACCAACCCCAAGTCGTACCATGTACCTCGGCTGGCCCAAGTCGTAAGCCCTCGAACCAATAGCAACGATAAAGCCAAAGTCAAAGCTTGCCTAGTGGGTAACCACCGATCCCTAAACCTAGCATAGCTAGATGCCAGCAGGGCTAGCACCACCGCATAGGGCAAGGCCTGACTAAGCCCAATGGTAGAAACCAGCCCAACCAGCACTGCCCCCGCACCCACTCCAGCGCTAAACCTGGACCTGGAAAGAAGCACCGCAAACAAAGCCGGACCAAACGGTACCAATCCCTGAAGCAAGTTGGCCCGACCAACCAAAAAGCAAATGGCGGCAAAGATCAGATAGCCCTTTTTATTGTTAGATAAACCCAAAGCCGGGTTGGATAATCTTCGCACCGGACGCACCGGGTACGGGCACAAGCGCTGAAATGCCTCCCTGTCCACCGACACCACATACAACCCCCTTGCCTTATTTCCCCTGTGATAGGAAAATACTGGCAAGGATAATTGTAGCACGCCCCGGTGGAAAAACTTGTCAGTTCATCGGGTCCTATACCACATTTCTTATCCTTATTAATCCCTTAATCTACTGCAAACATTTTTGATCTAGATATTCTTTTACCTTAGTGTATTCCGGTAATGCTACCTTCTTCCTGCTACAGAAAGAACAGCTCCTAGCAGCACATCGGCACCCTTTTTAAGATCGGTATAATCGGTCCATTCTTCCGGGCAATGGCTGCGGCCGCCTTTACTGGGCACGAAAATCAAGGCGGCGTCGGTAAGGGTGGCCATTATCTGTGTATCATGCCCAGCGCCGCTCACCATGGTTTTGGTGCTGATGCCTCGGTTGTTAGCTTCTTGGGCAATAAGGTCTTGCAAACACTTCGAGAGCCTGGCCGGCTTCGCGTCCAAACTTGTGGTGAGAGTATAAGGTAATCCTTCTTTGCTGCAAACTTGTCTTAGCGCTTTCTAAAATCTATTGCTTAGCTCTTCCAACGCCGACTCCTTCTGAGATCTTAAATCAACGGTAAAATAAACCTGTCTGGGTACGATATTGCTAGCTCCCGGGAACACTTCCATTTTACCTATCGTTCCTACGGCCCCACCGCCCACACCCAGCTGGCAAACAAAGCTCCGCCAAAACGTCCCCCCTCTTCTATCACGCCAACAACATCAATAGGATAGTGAGTAGCAATATTATGTTCATTAAGTATGCGGGCATTCAAAAAAGAGGCTGCCTCTGCGGTAAAGACAGCCTCTCTCGTGTTTATCAGTTGGATAATACCTCTATTAACAGATAGCCAGTACTTACAAACCTACAGGTTTTGTTAAACAAACATTCCCTTCATTCTCATTGCCTTGACGACTCTTTCGATGGCGATGGTGTAAGCGGCTGTACGTAGGGTGATGTCGCGTTCCTTGGACAGGTTCCAAATATCGTCGAAGGCACGGTGC
>JBMNSQ010000113.1:0-5248 GCA_050945275.1 bacterium
CCTTTTCACCGGCGGTAAAATATAGAGACAGGGTGTGAGTTTTCTCTCCAGCTTCTAAATCCAGTATCGACAACAAATAGCGGGCGCCACTGGCGAGTAACCCGGTGGATAATGTTACGCTCTGGCCATCGGTAGCCACCTGCACAGCCTCTATCGGTACATTAACTTGTAAGCCCGTAGCTGGGACCAACCGATAACGGGCGACCTGGGCAGCGCTTGATTGGTTAACGGGCCCACTAAAGGTAATGGTTACCGTATTTAAGTTAGTCGAGCTGGCAGTGGCACTGAGGGTACCTGTAACCGGTGGCTGGGTAGGGGTCGGCTCCTGTCCCCCTTGCTTTTTCCATACCTGCCAGATTACAGCAGCCGCTTGGTCGCGGGTTGCTGCTTGGGTAGGGAAAAGAAAACCCTGATCAGTGCCAGAAATATAGCCTTTGGCCACTGTTCGGGCCACATCTTGTTTGGCCCAGGCAGAAACTTGGCCCCCATCTTTGAACCTGGCAAGGAAACTGCTACCAGCGTCGGTCTCGTCTTTGAGTGCCCTTATTACCATACTGGCCATCTGCTCTCTAGTTAGGCCTTCAAAAGGACGGAACTTACCCGTATCGTCACCTTTGGCTACGCCGTGATAAGCAGCCGTCTCTACATACCGGTAGAACCAGTGTTCTTGGCGAACGTCGGAAAAAGTGGGCGGATAAGAAACCGCCTCCGGCAAGCCGGTGGCTAGCACGAGCATCTTGATAAAATCAGCTCGAGTCACCGGATCCCGTGGGCGAAAATTATCCCCGCTGCTAATTATGCCTGCAGCAACTAAATCGTTTACCTTCTCTTCCACCCAATGTCCTTTAAGATCGTCAAAAGCCCCGGCAGCCAGTACCGGTAAAGTAGCATTTAATAACAGTAATGTTACCAATAGAAACGCGAGTCTTTTCGACCTGTTTCTTGCCATTTAGAATCCTCATCCTCCCCGGCTCTCCAGTGTTGACCATATATTCGCCTCCATAAAAAGAAAATCCTCCCAAAGGAGGAAGGATTTCACTAAACCTTTTAATCTTCGGCCCTTATTTCATAAACAACTCCATCCGAAATAAGAAGCTCTACCTGGCAGCCAATCTCAAGTTCGTCTATATTCACTCGCTCATCTTCTATGAAAAACCGGGCCTTTTTGTCTACCCTGTACTCACGCATACGACCAGTTCTATGTTCTATCGTGACAAAGTCTTGGCTTCCTAGCTTAATTTGGACTAGTTCTCCTTCTATTGTTCGCTCGCCCCCATCCTCAGGTGACTCGGCCCAAATAACCAGCGCCTCATCTGCTAAAACTCTCAGCTCCACCTGCCACCCTACCCTAAGGGCATCGAGAGTACTTCTTTTTTCGTCCACATAGATACGGGTATCGTCTTCGTCGACAAGATACGTGTGCTCTGCACGGCCTTTGATCCGAATGCTGATGGATGGATTAGCACCTAAAACCAAAGCCGTTATCTTACCTTCTATTTCTTCCTCCTTGGCTTTTTCCCGCTCGGCGTCTATCCGAAGAGCTTCTCTGTCAACTGCCCGCACCTTAACCTTATCCTTTGGTCGCAAATCCTCTAGCACTACTACTTCACCGTTTAGGCGGATTCGAGTACGACCGGTAACCGAGAAGGTGTAGCTACGCCCCCGACTGTCTTCCACCGACAGCGAAGGTCTGGTCCGTGTAACAACGGTCTTAATCGTACCAGTTATCTCTTCTTCATTAGATTCGGCGGCTATTTCAATAGCTACATATCCTTTGTCTTCCTCTACACCTTCAACTGTTACGTTTTGCCCTAACTTCAGGTCGCTTAAGAATACTTCCCTCCCGTCCAATGTTATTACCGTGTCATCTGTTACTTCAAAAGTAGTCTCTTTTCCTCTGCTGTCTTTTACGGTAATAGACGCTCCCTGTCCTTTGGTGAGAGCATTGATAACACCATCCACCGTTATCTCTTCATCATCTTGATTCTCAGCCCTAATATAAGCCACTTCTTGTGTACCGTTTTTCCGGGTTAAAACGAGGCGTACCCGTTGTCCACGAGCTAAATCATCCAAGTCGGCCTGCTTTCCATCTACGTAAACAATGCAATCATCGCTAACAATGTAATCGTATGTGTCCTGTTTAGTTTTTACGGTTAAAATTGGGACTTCCCTATTGCCACTCATCCGGAGCCGCACAATCTCACCGTATACCTGTGTTTGCTGCTCGGTCCGATTAGCTAGTCGGCTAATTATCAGCGACATAATTTTAGCCATTTGGCCCCGGTTTACTAAATCATACGGCAACCAGCGTCCATCAGGCGTGCCCACCATAATACCCTTTTTTGCCACTAAAACAATATATGCCTTTAGGTTATTCGGCAAATCATTAAGATCGCGAAGCCCAGGTAAATCGAAGTCATCTAGCCAATCATTTTCATCGAACAACCGGCTGATGAACCGAGCTACGTCAAGCCGAGTTGCCTTTTGACCGGGCCGTAAATTAGCAAGCTCTTTATCGTTAATTAGTCCTTTCTCAAGCGCCACCCGGACATAGCCGCGGGCCCAGGCTGGGATACCGGCCATGTTACGGATCGTGTCCTTATCACGCTGATACTTTTGCGCAGCTTCTTCGTAACCCAAGGCCCGCACCAACGTTACCAGCACCTGAACGCTTTCCACACTATCATCGGGAGCAAACAAGTCTTCGGTTATGCCCTGAAAGATCCCTGCCGCTGTGAGCTGTTCAATGTAGTTTTTGGCCCAGTTCTTTTCAATGTCTTTAAACTTAATCTTTGGGCCCTTACCCGGGTTACCGGAATTCCCAGTCCACTTTGGCGCTGCCAGCCCTATCTGGGGGACAAGGCTAAATAACATCGCCATCAGCACCAGTACCGTAACCATGAGCCGAACCGTTCGTTTCATAACTACGCCTTCCTCCTTTTTCTTTTTGTGTCCTATACTACTTAGTCGCGGCTACTTCTAATTTTTGGGGGGTATTAGGTAAAATTTTTTCCTCGGCCAAAGCATAGACGATAACGACAACAGGGGCGCGTTTGCGCCCCTGTCTTTATGCTGCCTTCTCTATTCGGTCCGCCATGAGCCCCTTCAGGACCTCAACCGCCTTCTCCAATTGCGGATCCTTGTTATTGACCGCCATCAACCGATCATTGATGACATCCAGTGTGTGCTGATTCACCTGGCCGTCGGCGACTAATCCGCTTTCCTGTTGCAGCTGCTGTACTGCCTCCACCGTTTCGTCACTATATATACCATCTACTTCCGGAATGTCGTAACCTAGCACTTTCAGACGCTGCTGCAACTGGGCCACATCTAGACCACCGGTCTCCGGCTTAAGTACACGTTTTAAGTCCAGTGCCGGTAATCGCCGCTCTTTAGGTGCGGGTACGAACACGTCGGGTACAATTCCTTCTTTATTAATATCTCGCCCGCTGGGAGTCAGATAGCGTCCGGTAGTAATCTTAAGAGCGCCGCCATCTTCCAAGGAAAAAACGTCTTGTATCATTGCCTTACCAAAGGTTTTTTCCCCCACTAACAAGCCTACTTCCCGATCCTGCACCGCTCCGGCTACAATCTCCGCCGCACTAGCACTTCCCCCGTCCACCAATACCACCAGCGGCCACCGGCTGGCCTTTAGTTTGGAGTTTAGAGCACGCCGCACATCTGACCTTCGTTCTTCCACAAACACTACTGGACCGGCGGGAACAAATTCTTGCGCCACTTCCAATGCCTGATTTAACAAGCCACCGGGATTGCCGCGCAAATCTAACACTATACCCTCTATTTTTTCTTCCGATAGTGCAGCCAAAGCTTCCCTAAGCCGTTTGCTAGCATGCTCATTAAAATTGGTTAACCGAATGTAACCTATCTTCTCCGGCAGAAGCTCCCACTCTACTGGATTCACCTCTATAATCTCGCGGGTGATGGAAAACGATAGCTGCTCGCTATCTCTTTCCACCTCCAGGACAACTTCCGTTCCCGGTTCACCTATTATTAGACTACTAGCCGCATTCACATTCAATCCACGAATGTCTTTACCGTCCACCTTCAAAATACGATCATCCGGCTTAAGCCCTACCCGCTCACCCGGTGTTCCTTTGATCGGGGAGACAACAGTGACATAACCTTCTCGAGCAGTTATGACCACCCCCACGCCACCAAAAGTACCACTGAGGCTGGCTTTAAAATCTCGATAGTCATCAGCAGAAAGATAGGTTGAATACGGATCCTCTAACGATTCCACCATTCCCCGCAGTGCACCCTCGATTAGTTTATCGGTCGGCACTTCTTCTACATAATCCTCTTTTATTCGGCTTAGAACATCTAATAAGTGGATTACGTCCTCGTCCGGCCCCGCAAAAGCGCGTACTAACGTGGGAACCTTAACTGTCAACGCACTGCAAACTATAACAACTGCCAGCAGCAGTACTAGCTGTTTTCTCTTTCGCATGGGTCTCACCCTCATTTCAAATTAAGCCCCTAACAATCACTCTATTCGCCATCAGCTACCAAAAACCTTCGCCGTAAGCGCTGCTCTAGTTATTTCCGGCAGCAGCTAGCCCATAGACAACTATGTCCGTCACTGCAGCTGCTACCGCCTCCGGCTCCCAAGGTTGTTGTTCCACTAAATACGTCCCACCTATGGATGACAATACCCCTATAAAAGCCTGAGCGGCAAAAAGAGTATCCACCGACCGCAAAACTCCCGCATCAATACCTTGTTTTATCACATCGGCCACCAATTGCTGAGCCAGGCGAGATATTTTTATTAGACGCCCTCGGTGAGAAGACATAATAGCTGGGTCGGAGATAATAATTCGAGCTATGTTTCGATGCTCAGCAATAAACTGTAAGTGTACAACCGATATGCGTCGCAGTTTTTCCTGGGGCGAACAGTTAACAGCGATTTCCCGAATTAGATTATCCATATATCGACTCATGCCAGCTTCTACCGCTTGCTCAAACACAGCTTTCTTAGAAGGAAAATACTCGTACACCGTCCCTTTGCCTACGCCCGCTTCCTGTGCAATATCTTCGATCCGAGTCTGGCTAAAACCGCGCAAAGCGAATACTCGCTGCGCCGCCGCTAAAATTGCCTGGGCTTTATCCGCTCTAGTTGACACTACAAACTGCCACCTCCGCGCGCCGCGGAGGTACCGGTGGTGAGACCTTTTTCCGCTGCCTGCAAACTGGCTAGAGCCAAAGCATAGCCTTGCTTGATACCAATAAG
>JBMNSQ010000114.1:0-5245 GCA_050945275.1 bacterium
AGTACTAAAACAGGCTGGCAAGGAAGAACAGGCCCATATATTAGCGCTGGTAGGAGTGGTAATAGTACTACTTTTAATAATCCCTATTATTAACCAATTGTTCTTAACGATTCGTTCAGTGTTCCATCTATAAAGGTAGGGATAAGTAATGGAAATTGTATCTGTGTTAGGGGTAGCGCTGGCCTCTACCTTACTTATATTGCTGCTAAGGCGAGAAAACGAAGAACTTGCCTTTTTACTTAGTCTGGCTGTGGGGGCTTTAATCTTTTTGTTTGCCATTACCCGGCTTGGAAGTGTAATCGCGGTCTTACAATCCCTTGCCCAGCAAACGGGGCTCAATCCACAATATCTTACTCTGATACTCAAAATTATTGCTATCGCTTACATTGCGGAGTTTGGTGCTCAGGTCTGTAGAGACGCTAGCTTGGAAGCGTTAGCTGGAACAGTGGAGTTAGCGGGGCGAGTAATAATTTTATTATTGTCTATTCCCATCATAGTCACTGTCTTTGATTTAGCCCTAAAACTGCTTCCTTGAGGTGAGAGTAGTGAACAAACCCTTATTAGTATCTCTGTTTTTGTTAATTATGTTATTGTCTTCTCCGGCTGAGGCCCAGGAAGTTCAGTTTCCAGAACCAGATCTGTCCGTATTACAAGAAACAGTAAACAGCCTAAAAAATGAATGGCAATCCTTTCTACCTAACTTACAACTTGAGGACTTAGTTGCTGAAGCTAAGAGAGGTCGAGGTTTTGACTGGCAGGCGGCGGCCCGTTCTTTGACACGCTATTTTTTTAGAGAGGTGGTGGCTGGATCCAAGCTTTTAGGACAACTATTGGTTTTAGTAGTGTTTGCCGCTTTACTTTCTAATTTAGCTCAAAGTTTTCCAATGCAAGGCGCTGTACGGGTAGCCCAGGCGTTGCTATTTCTTACAATGATGGCCGTAGCCATACAGAGTTACCATGTGGCCCTAAACACTGGAAAGACAGCCATCGATAATATGGTTTCGTTTATGCAGGCATTGCTTCCTATATTATTTACAATGATGGTTGCCTCGGGAAGCGTAGCTAGTATCGCCGTTTTACATCCACTATTAATTGCTATCGTAGCCATTTTAGGAACACTGACACAGGATATCATTTTCCCATTACTTTATTTAAGTACAGCCCTTAGTTTGGTAACTTATGTTGTCCCCGAAATCAACGTGGGCCGCTTAGCATCCTTTGTAGCTGGCTTATGTATCACTTTGTTAGGACTTGTGTTGTGTGCTTTCGTGGGGTTTAGTTCGGTACAAGGGGCTACGGCCAAGGTGGTGGATGGTGTATCCATACGTAGTGCTAAGTTCTTGGCAGCATCGTTTGTTCCGGTAATTGGGAAATTATTTGCGGACGCACTCGAGGCAGTTGTTGGTTATTCGGCTATATTGCAAACGGCAGTAAGCACAGTTGGAATGGTTTTGCTACTTTTTATTTGTGCTTTTCCTTTACTTAAGATTTTGGCCCTTATTATGGTATATAAATTAGCTGCGGCTTTGGCCGACCCGATCGCAGATTCAAGGGTGGCGCGTTGCTTGGGCGGACTAGGCAACAGTTTGGCTTTTATATTTGCTACGGTAGGTGTGGTTGCACTATTGTTTTTCTTGGCACTAACCGCCTTGATCGGGGTTGGCAGCTTACTTTGGGGACGGGGTGGATAACATCATGGTGTGGCTACAAGATTGGGTTCGGACCATCATAGTCTTAGTTATCTTTGCTGGGTTTCTCGAATTACTATTACCATCAGGTAATATGAAGTCAACGGTTCAGGTATTAGTAGGGTTGTTTGTTTTAACTTTGCTATTAAATCCCATCACTGCAATTATCGGGCGTATTAGTTATGAGCCGGAAATTGAATTGCCTGTGCTGTCGGAAACCGAAACGAGTGCAGTGTTGGCTCAAGGCGAGCATCTTAGGGAAAAACAGTTAGAGTATGCTTTGGCCGAGTATAAAATTAATATTGCACAGCAGATAAAGTCTCTCTTGGAACTAAGAGACGAAACGTTGGAAGTTGAAGTAATTGTGAATGTTGTTACCGACCCTAACCAAAATGATTTTGGTCAGTTGAGTTCGCTAAACCTTAATTTGCGACCTATTAACTGGGAAGAGAAAACAACAGACACAGAAACGCTGGCTGCTTGGCTAGCTGATTTTTATGGATTGACCAGGGACAAGGTGATAGTGACCTTGGCAGGTAATAAATTCTAATCCAGTTAGGGAGGGAGATTTATATGTTCGATGAAGGTAGGGGTTTAGACAAAAGAAAGGCTAGAGGCAAAAACAGCTGGCGCTGGCTAAATGTTGATCGCCAAACGTTAATAAAATTAGGACTGTTGGCATGTTTAGGGGTTGTACTTATTGTGGCTGGCCAACTGGCAAAAGGAACGGCTTCAGTAAAGACTCCTGAGAATATATCACCTATTGATATGTCCACTGCTCCCGCACCAATTCCTGAACAAACTACTTCCTATCAGCAGCTTTTGGAACAGCAATTAGCTGCTACCTTATCTCAAATACAGGGGGTAGGTCAGGTTCTGGTTCAGCTAAGTCTTGAAGGAGGGAGCCAACATTCCTATGCAACTAATAGCCAAGAAGAGGTACGGATTGTAGAAGAAACAGCCCCTTCCGGGACGTTACGAGTGAGCGAAGAAAAAAGGATCGACGCCCAGTTAGTCATGGCCAGAGAAGGTAGTTCGGAACGTCCCGTGGTGGTGGATGAAAAGTTTCCTAGCGTTCGCGGTGTATTGATTGTAGCTAAGGGTGCTGCTGACCCGACAACCAAAGAAGAGCTCAGTCAGGCAGTGCAAGTTTTACTTGGATTACCGGCCCATAAGGTAAAGGTTATGGAAAGGGAGGGTTAATGGTGTATTGGCGAAGAAGTAGTGTAACGATATGGCTCTTGGTTTGTGTTGGTGTGCTACTAACATCGGCTCTGTATTTACACAGTAGACAAGTTACCAACAATGCCCCTTTATCCCAGCCGGAATCGGTAGGGGAAAGAGAGTCACTTTCTGAACCATCTACCCCCGGTGATTCGTTCCCAGAAACCAGTCGGCAGGATTTCTATGCAGAGCAGCGACTGGATCGCGACAGAATGCGTAGCCAAAAGGTGGATACTCTACGAGAGATAATACACAATCCTGATACACACGAAGAAAATCGAAAGGAAGCTAATGCCCAATTACTTCAGATTACAGAAGAGATAGCCTTAGAGGGTGAAATAGAGGCTTTGATTAAAGCTAAAAGCTTCCCTGATGCTATAGTTTATCTTCATCCAGATTCAATACATGTTTTAGTAAAAATTCCCGAAATCACAGAAGCACAGGCGGCACAAATTGGGGATATTGTTGCCAAAAGTACAGGGTTAGCATTAGAAAAGATCGTTATTGATACCAAGCCATGATTCGTTGTAAGCCTGTGCCAATTCTGTTATAATGAAGAAACGGAATAACAGGGAAAGGGAGAGATTTAATTTGGATAGACTACCAGAAAGAGTTGAAATTGTAGATTCTGAGAACGATTTCGGGACAGTTAAAATAGCTGACGAGGTAGTAGCTATAATTGCTGGGTTAGCCGCTACTGAGGTAATGGGTGTAGCAGGCATGAGTGGTGGATTGGCCGGCGGGATCGCGGAAATGCTTGGCCGTAAAAACCTGACTAAGGGAGTTAAAGTAGAAGTTGGCGAAAAGCAGACGGCGGTAGATTTATTTCTAATCGTCGAATATGGAACCAAAATACCGGAAGTAGCTTGGCATGTGCAAGAAAACGTTAAAAAAGCTATTGAAAGCATGACTGGTTTAGACGTAGTAGAAGTTAATATCCACATACAAGGAGTGAAAATCGCCGGGGAAGAAAAAGAAGACGAAACGCGTGTTAAGTAAGGGGAGTGAGACCGTGGGCACAGGCGATCGGCTGCTGTTGTTAGTGCTATCAATTATACTTGTTTCTATAGCCGCAGGGACGGTGCTCCTTGGATTTAACCTGGGACCTGCTACAAGCACAATGGCGCTTTTATTCAAGCGCTTCGTTTATGGACGCTTAGAAGCGGTTCTGATAGGCGGGGTTGTAATAGTATTTGCTCTAAGGTTGATATATCTTTCTTTAGCTGGTCGGAGGCAGCCGGGGGTTTTGGTTGCTCGGTCTGAGCTGGGAGAAGTTAGTATTACTTTACCAGCCGTAGAAAACCTAGTTAAGCGGTCAGTGGGGCAAGTAGATGGAGTTCGAGAAGTTAGACCCATTGTCAGGGCACAAACAGACGGAGTGACGGTAAAACTAAAGGCTTGGGTCGAGAAGGATTTTAACGTACCAGAGCTGGCGGTACAGATCCAGGAAACACTTAGGTCACATTTGAAGGAAGTCGTCGGACTAAATGCCACCACCATAAACGTAGAGGTGCAAGATATAGGGTCCGAGCAAACCTTCAAGCCTCGCCCGAACCGTTAGGCGAGGGGGGAATAAGACTATGCCAGATTTGTGGATAGAATTCTTAATTCGTCACGGTGGTAAGATACTGTTTACTTGTTTAGGGTTAGTTTTTGGTTTAGTGGTTTTATCCAAGGGTTTTTTTGCAGCCATCTTTTTACTCTTATGCCTAGCCGTAGGTTATTTTGTAGGTAAGCAGGTTGACGAAGGAGAAAACTTATCCTGGTTGTGGGAAAAAATATTCCCGTCTCGTTAAGAGGAAGGAGCGATGTAGTTGGGTCGGCGGCAAGCACGAGAAGCTGCTCTTAAGGCTCTTTTTCAGGTTGAGTTGGGAGGAGCTCAGCCTGATTTTGCTTTACAGCAGACTTTATTAGAGGACAGTTTATCAGAGACGGATGCCAATTTTGCTCGCCAGTTAGTGGATGGAGTTTTAACTAGCCAAAGGGAATTAGATGCTGATTTAGCGAAAATCAGCTCCGAGTGGAGCCTGCAGCGCATGGCTAACATAGACCGACTAATTTTAAGGTTAGCGTCCTTTGAATTAGCATATTTGTCCGAGGTTCCAGTGCCAGTAGCTATAAGCGAAGCAGTGGAACTGGCCAAATTGTACTCTACTGCTGAGTCAGGTCGTTTTGTAAATGGTATCCTCAGTGTAGTGGCCAAACTTAAAGCAGAGAAGGATGGCAAAACTAAGTGACCAACGTAATCCTAGGAATGGATAGCAGTTGTTACACTACGTCTGTAGCAGTTATTTCACAACAAGGAGATATAATGGCTGATTGGCGACAAGTCT
>JBMNSQ010000115.1:0-5200 GCA_050945275.1 bacterium
CAACGGAACCCGGGACTGTAGCCACCATCACGGGTTATGTTTCAATCCTCACCCGGCGCTGATGCCGGGTGCAACCATTTTTCGACAAAATAAAAAGACCGCCCCAGGAAGGTTTCAATCCTCACCCGGCGCTGATGCCGGGTGCAACTTTCATCTCTATAAAATAAACCCGCTCACCTGGAAGTTTCAATCCTCACCCGGCGCTGATGCCGGGTGCAACGAGTTTGTGTTCAAGTTTCAAGATGGCCCTTGGCTGTTTCAATCCTCACCCGGCGCTGATGCCGGGTGCAACTCCATACGCGCTAACCCTTGGTAATTCTGTATCCGGGAAAGTGGTTGCGCGAATCGCTGTTTATCCACGATTTAAGTAAGCTCTTATCCTTTAAAATCCGCTGTAACCCTTGAGCTATCTGCATCGCGATTCCCCCGTCATTTGGTGATCGCTACTGGTCCGCGCTACTACAAAACTAGCGGCCCGTTAAAATCAATTCTACGATTAATACCATACGATTTAACATACTTGTCTCTTGGTTCACGAAGAACGTAAATGCGAAGACTGTCTTCGTTCTTATCAATGTTTTCCAGTAGACGCAGCTTAAGACGTTCACACTGGGTAGGATTAACGTTACATTCAAACACCGACTTTTGTACCCGTTGTCCGAAATCTTTACATATCTGAGCAACTTTACGTAGGCGTCTCCTACCTTCAGCTGTTTCTGTGGAAACATCATAAGAAACTAATAACTCCACCTGTATTACCTCCTACCGGTAGACAAAGGGAGGATACTGCTCCAGATCACCCCGAAGTGTTCGGGCAAGCAGACGTGCCTGGATATGTGGAATCAGCGCTAGTGCTTCCGACCGTTCCAGTAAAAGATGGGTGATCTTTTCTTGCTTTCGCTTTTGATAGGCCACTGCTACTTCGCGACGGCCTGCGTCATTTAGATATACTGATCCACCTGGTTTCTCTTCAAAATGCTTCGGTGTTATCTGTCGCCTGTTAATTAAGGTAATTGCGACCCTATCACCCAGCAAGACTCGAAATTCTTCCATTAGATCTAGAGCTAAAGCGGGACGCCCTGGACGGATAGCATGAAGAAACCCGACTTGAGGATCCAAGCCTACCCCTTCTGCAGCAGCAACACAGTCGCTTAATATTAGCGCATACAAGAAAGACAACAATGCGTTTAGGTTATCGCGGGGAGGCCTGCGTGTCCGTCCATTAGGCAGAAATATATCCCTATCTACTAAAATTAGATGCTTAATTGCCGAAAAATAGGTTCTGGCAGCCTCACCTTCTATTCCTCGAATAACATTCAACGGTTTCGGTTGCTTAAGAGCTGCTAACGACTGCCCTAAACGCACAGCAGCTTTCTTTAGGGCAGCTTGATCCTCTACGTTTTTTATCTCCCGTGCCCCTCGAAGTAAAGCTGTACGAGTATTTTTTATCTTACCGGCAACAATGTTACGTGCTATATGAACCGTTTGCTCTTTGTTCTGTAAGACTTTGTGTTGAGCACAGCGTAGTAATACATTACCTGATGTCGGACCCGCAATTCTAGCTTTAAATCGCCCAGTACTGTCTAGCATTACAACAAAACGTCCGTCCTCGGCACATTTGTGAATTATGCCAGGGCTTACAAGTATGTTGCCACAGCAAATTATTCCACCTAAGTGATGCAGCGGAACCTGAATCTGAGTATTTCCTTCTACTTGAACTTTCACCGTCTCGTGGTCTAACCGAATGTACGCCCCTGGGGTCATAACATATAACGTATTGGCTAGCTGGTCCATACTATCAATCCTCATTATGGTCATCTTGGAAGAGAGCCCTAACAAGGGAACGGGCTTTGGACCCGTCCCCTATGGCTGCTGGCATACAACTCGTGTTTAGAGAGCAATGCATGCAACGCTCATCATTGGGCGGCGGTGGTACTACTCCTTGACTGATCATCCCTCTAATCGCCTCTGCCACCTGTTGTGCCCTGTAGCGCAACTGGGAGGTAAATTTGATTTCGTATCTACGACGAGAGCTATGGTAATAAACAGCACCCTTAGGAACGTCAACACCAATTATCTCTTCTAAACATATTGCTTGTCCGCATAGCTGTAACACCGCGTGTTCAAACTGCCTTTTACGGTATTTTCCATACTTATACTCTATTGGGTAGGGTACATCACCATGGAATTCCACTACATCTGCCTGCCCAATTAGCCCTAATTGCTCGCTCCAAAGCGGTAATGCAAATTCTACTCGTCCACCTTCGAAAAAAACTGAATCTATCTCATGTACTCTCTTGTGTACAGCATGACCACGAAGGGTGTATACGTTATCGTCAAAGATTTGTTCGCAGTGTATTAAGGCGCACTGCCGTGGGCAATAGCTGTAATGCTCCAAAGCAGAAAGCATAACCGGTTCTACGGCCTCTGAGCCCATTTACCCCACCAACCGTGTTAGGTTAACACCGGCGGGCAAATTGGATTCATCCACAGTAACTTTATAGTCGCTGAACTGGCGCGGGGGCACATCGGATATATGATTGATTACAATGCGCTCAAACAATTCATGAGCCGGTGCATTTCCCATTGCTTTTTCGTGGGTGAAAATGTATAGCCCGCGGCAGGACATAAATCCACGGCTAGCAGAACGATCTACCTCCCACATATTCTGTAATGCTTCCCAGAACACCGCTAGATCTTCTTCGTTCATCCCGGTATCATTAGCGAAAAAGGGACTGAAAAAGCCATAACCAACATAGAGCCCATAGGGTACCAGGGCCTTACGCCCCATTTCAGTGACCTTCCCGCCCTTCCCTTCTTCGGTTACCACTGCATCTTCTGGACGCGTTACTGCCACCCTGGTAATGGAAAGATCCAGGGGGATAATAGGGTCAACCGAGCGAGCAAATGTGAGTTGCACTGGTCCTTGTACTTGACCACAATTAACACCGGTGGTCATCACAGCGCCAAAGGTGCGAACATCGAAAAAGTTGGCGCACATCCACTCTCGAGCCTCATTTATGGTGTCGCGGTCTTGCTTGCTTCCTGTCGATTTTTTACCTAGCGCAGTGTAAGCTCGTTCGTGCTGGTTGTTTAAGATGCCACGATGCTCTACATAAATCTTCATTCGTTCTTCTGTTCCCCGTGTTAAGTTTACCCAGTCGCGTACTTTTCTCTTTAGACACACGTCTGTTACTAGACCTTGCATGGTTTCTGGGTCCACCCTGGGTAAGTTCCCCGCGTCTGGGTCACCGTTAGGGTTTCCATCTTTTACGTCAAAAAGAAGTACAAAATCGTGCCTCGTAGCGGGATTAAGATAAACTTTCGTTGTCACCACTGATACCCTCCTCACGATGTGTCATGTTAGATTCAGTAACCTCTGAATCCTGTTTGCTACCAGAACCCCAGCCAGCCACACGTTGATGGTAATAGCCAAGTGCGAACAAGGCCTGGTCCTGAAGACTTAAGGTACTCGGAAACTCTTTTAATTTCCCAAGTACCTCTCCCATAAGACGCTGCAACGATACATGAGCTCCAGCTTTTTCTTTCCTCAGCTTCGTCAGGTGGGCCTGCGTGGAACGTAGTAGTCGACCGTAGACCGAAGCTGGTGCTGACGAGGCTGTCCCGTAATACCGGTCTACAATGGTAGCTTTAATACCTGGCATTGCAGCTGACTGAATAAATTCTAAGACTGCCAATAATCTCCCGCACAAATAGCCTGGATTGCAATTAGCAGGATCAAGTTTTTCCATCAACCCTTCCTCCCCTTCCTTGTTTTGTCCCCATACAAGAGCCATTTTAATCATACTTGCCCGTGGTCTAGTTACTGTCTGTTCTACTGCACATCTCCTAACAGCTTGATACAAAACCCAGCGTGGAAGAGGCCTTCCGAGTAAGGCAACATTCATGAACGCCTGGATAACATGGGGCTTGATGTCTTTGCTTGAGGCAAATAGTGATACCGCTAGCGTGAATAGGCCATAGGGTTGTCCGTATTCGCCTCCGCGGTCCACCAGGCGTTGCGTCTGAAAGTATCGCGCTAAATTTTTCTGTACTTCACCCACGGTAGTCACCAGCCAATCGCGTACCGCTACGCGGCCGCCACTACTGGTGAGCGCTAAGGCATAAAACTGGGTGGAGTCTGGTGCAAGAGCGCTTTTGGCTGAGTACACAGACTTTATTAACTCACGTATGTCTTTGGGATCGGGAGTACTAAGAAATTGCACCGGGGAAAAACCATGTTCTTTCCTGGTCCAAAATACGTACACGCTTGGGCCTATAGTCACATGGTTATCTTCGCTGGCGATTAACGAATTAAGGGCCTGTCCATAGGCGTAAGCACATTCTTGACAAATAGGCGCAATCAAGGATGCTTTTAAGCCATATGATTCAAAAGCTTTCTCATTAGCACTAACTAGGGCCATGCCGGCACTCTGTCCACCGGGAATTCTCTTGATTTTTATCGGTTGGCGTTTCATCGGTGGTTTAAGTCGGCCACACACCAGGCATTGGGCAACTTCCTCGTCTGATGCTTGATATTTGGCCCACATTTTTTGAACAGGAGGCAAGTTGATCGGCATAACATCTTGTACCATAAAAGTAACATTATCTCCCGGGGTCATATCCTCCGGCAACGTTAAGACCCGAAGGTCCAAGCTATCAAGGAAAGCATCAACAGCTTGTACCTCAGGGAGTTTTGTTTGGGCTGCACATTCCTTGACCAACTGCAGGAAAGCTCGGCGGCATTCATCTGTCCGTTTAACTTGTTTTGGTTTAGCATCGTCAGAAATTAGTCCCAGAACGTAGTCAGCCCGATCAGCTAAGAGTTTAGGTTTTATTCCTGACGCTCGGACCACCGAAGGTGCAGGATATTCCTTACCCCGGTCATTTTTCTTTCCACTGCCAGCAGTGCGGATTATCCCTTGACACTTTCCTTTTAAGTCAAGTTGAATTAGCCATTTTATGGGCGTCTTTTCGTATAAGAATGGTAAATTATCACTACTAGATGACCTAACTGCATACTCCGTCAGCTTTTGTAGTAGCATCCATTCACCTCCTTCCCTTATACAGCTCTTGCGGGACATTAAGAATGCCGTCTTTAAGCAGCGCATTAAAAAACTGGGGTTTCCCTCGTCCCGAACCATCGGCCTCATAAACAAGGTCAAATAGCATAAGCCCTAAGTCCTCTGTGACACGGATT
>JBMNSQ010000116.1:0-5150 GCA_050945275.1 bacterium
AGAAACGGGAAAAGCGTGTTATTAAAACGTGGTCGCGCAGTTCTACCATCTTTCCTGAGATGCTAGGGCACACCATTGCTGTCCATGATGGTAGAAAGCACGTTCCAGTTTATATCACCGAAGATATGGTGGGCCACAAACTAGGTGAGTTTGTACCGACCCGCTTCTTTAGAGGCCACGGTTCTCATACCGAAAGGTCCACGGCGCTGAAGTAGAGGAGGGCAGAATATGGAAGCGAAAGCAGTTGCCCGCTACGTGCGTATTGCACCACGGAAAGCGCGCGTGGTCATGGATCTTATTCGGGGCAAGAGCGTGCAGGAAGCGCTGGGGATCCTGCGGTTTATTCCCAAAAAGGGATCGCGGATCATTGAAAAGGTTCTGACTTCGGCTGTAGCTAATGCACAAAACAACCTCGATTTAGATCCAGCGGAGCTGTATGTGGTGAAGGCTAGCGTTGATGAAGGTCCCACACTAAAACGCTATCGCCCACGGCGTATGGGGCAGGCGTTTCCAATTTTGAAGCGTACCAGTCATATAACCGTTGTGGTCGGCGAGAAGTAAAGGAGGGATGGTGCGTGGGTCAAAAAGTAAATCCCCATGGACTGCGGATCGGGATTGTTAAGGATTGGGAAGCTCGCTGGTTTGCCGATCGCGATTTCGCCGACCTGTTGCTAGAAGATATTAAGATCAGAGACTATATCAAAGCGAAGGTCTTTCAGGCAGGTATATCGGGAATCGAAATCGAGCGAGTGGCTAAAAGAGTGCAAGTGACTATTCACACGGCCAAACCGGGTATGGTAATTGGTCGTGGTGGTAGCGGGGTTGAGGCTCTTAGAAAAGAGCTAGAGAAGCTTACTGACAAGAGAGTGCATATTAACATTCAGGAAATTAAAGTGCCGGAAACAGATGCCCAGTTAGTAGCCGAAGGCATTGCCGCCCAGCTAGAACGGCGGACTTCGTACCGCCGGGCCATGAAACAGGCCATCCAACGTTCAATGCGTTCAGGAGCGCTTGGTGTAAAGGTAATTGTAAGTGGCCGTTTAGGTGGAGCGGAAATTGCCCGGACGGAAGGGTATCGTGAAGGAACGGTACCACTCCAGACCCTAAGAGCGGACATTGATTATGGCTTTGCCGAAGCTCGTACTACCTACGGCCGAATCGGAGTTAAAGTTTGGATTTACAAAGGCGAAATATTGCCTGAAGCCAAGGTAGAAGGCAACAAGAAAGAGGCGGCCGGCGAAGGAGGCAAGTAACATGCTAATGCCTAAAAGGGTTAAGTACCGTAAGCAGCACCGGCCCAAGACTACCGGAGTAGCTAAGCGAGGTACAGAGGTGGCCTTCGGCGACTATGGCCTAGCAGCGCTGGAACCGGGTTGGATCACTCAGCGGCAGATTGAAGCAGCTCGTATTGCCCTAACGCGATATATTAAGCGCGGCGGTCGGGTGTGGATAAAAATATTTCCCGATAAGCCCATCACAGCTAAACCTGCCGAGACTCGTATGGGAAGTGGAAAAGGCACTCCCGAGTATTGGGTGGCGGTAGTCAAACCAGGACGGATTATGTTTGAACTGGCTGGTGTTAATGAGGAAGTGGCAAAAGAGGCCATGCGTTTGGCGGCCCAAAAGCTGCCCATTAAGACGCGCTTCGTTAAGCGCTTGGAGATAGGTGGTGAGGCCGGTGAAAGCTAAAGAATTGAAGGAGCTCTCAGATGGTGAGTTGAAGGAGAAACTATCCGGCTTCAAAGAAGAGCTTTTCAACCTGCGATTTCAACTGGCCACGAGGCAATTGGATAACCCGATGCGTATTCGGGATGTCAGAAAATCCATTGCCAGAGTGAAAACAGTTCTGCGTGAGCGGGAACTGGCGGCTGAAAAGGCCTAAGAAGGGAGGCCATAAGTTTGGAAGTCAAAAGAGGGCAACGTAAGACCAGGGTGGGTTTGGTTGTTAGTGATAAAATGGAAAAAACTGTTGTCGTTGAGGTTAGTAGGATTGTGAAACATCCGCGGTACAACCGCTACATGCGGCGAACGGATCGCTTTAAGGCACATGACCCTGAAAACGTCTGCCGAGAGGGCGACAGGGTACGTATTAGTGCTACGCGCCCCCTTTCTAAAGAGAAAAGATGGCGCGTGGTTGATATCATCGAAAAAGCCCGCTAAGGCACCCTTGGCGAAAGGGGGTTAGAACATGATTCAAGTTCAGACCAGGCTTAACGTCGCTGATAACACGGGGGCCAAGGAGCTAATGTGCATCCGAGTGCTCGGCGGCTCAAGGCGTCGCTATGCCAACGTGGGAGATGTTATTGTTTGCAGCGTTAAACAAGCAACGCCCGGCGGTGTTGTTAAGAAGGGCGACCTGGTAAGAGCTGTGGTAGTACGCTCCAAAAAGGGCGTACGGCGGTCGGACGGATCTTACATCCGGTTCGATGAGAACGCCGCTGTTATTATCAAGGAAGAGAATAAGGAGCCACGAGGGACGCGTATTTTCGGTCCAGTGGCTCGTGAACTTCGGGAAAAGGAATATATGAAAATTATTTCGTTAGCCCCGGAAGTGCTGTAGGGAAGGAGGCGTTATAGTTGCAGCCCAAAGTACACGTAAAAAAGGGCGACATGGTCCTGGTGATTGCTGGTCGGGACCGAGGCAAAAAAGGTAAAGTACTTCGCGTCTTCCCTGCTAAAAATAGGGTTTTGGTGGAAGGCGTTAATTTGATCAAGAAGCACATGCGTCCGACTCCAGAGCTACAGCAGGGCGGGATTATTACTCGTGAAGCGCCGCTTCATGCAAGCAATGTGCAGCTTGTGTGCAGTCGCTGCGGCAAACCGGCCCGAACGGGGAAGAAGCTCCTCGCTGATGGACGGAGCGTGCGCTATTGCCACCGGTGCGGCGAGACGCTCGATAAATAAGCGGGGAAAGGAGGTAGGGGCCTGTGGACTTGAAGGAAAAGTACCAAGCTGAGGTAGTACCGGCGCTAAGAAAGCGCTTTGGCTATAAAAATGTTATGCAAGTACCCAAACTAGAGAAAGTAACCATTAATATGGGTGTGGGCGATGCTCTGCAGGACGCCAAGCTTCTAGATGCCGCAGTGGAAGATTTGACCATTATTGCTGGGCAAAGGCCGGTGGTTACTAGGGCCAAGAAGTCCATTGCTAACTTCAAATTACGCGAAGGTGCGGCTATCGGGTGCAAGGTTACTCTTAGAGGGGAACGGATGTATGACTTTCTGCAGAAACTGTTTAATGTAGCATTGCCCCGAGTTCGAGATTTCCGTGGTGTATCGGCCAAAGGTTTCGATGGCCGTGGCAATTATACCCTAGGTATTAAAGAGCAGCTTATTTTCCCAGAGATAGATTATGATAAAGTAGCCAAGGTACGTGGAATGGATATTAATATCGTAACATCGGCTGAAACTGATGAGGAAGCTAGGGAGCTGCTCAAGCTTATGGGGTTGCCGCTTAGGGAGGATTAAACAAAGGAGGGAAAAGGTAGTGGCAAAAAAAAGCAAGATTGAGAAGTGGAAGCGCGAGCCAAAGTACAAGGTGCGCCGCCACAATCGGTGCCGCATCTGCGGTCGTCCCCATGCCTACCTCCGAAAGTTCGGGATCTGCCGTATTTGTTTCCGCGAGCGAGCTTATCGTGGTGAGATCCCTGGAGTAAGGAAGGCCAGCTGGTAAGGCCAGAAGGGAGGCAACAAAGGTGAGCATGACGGACCCAATTGCTGACATGCTGACCCGCATCAGGAACGCCAATATTGGCCGCCATGAAATGGTGGAGATTCCCGGATCACAAATGAAGTGGTCTATGGCGCAGATACTGAAGGCGGAAGGCTTTATTCGTGACTGCGAATTTGTCGATAATCAAAAGCAGGGGATCATTAAGATCTACCTCAAGTACGGGCCGAATAAAGAACGGGTTCTCACCGGCCTAAAACGCATTAGCAGACCAGGACTAAGGGTATATGTGGGCCGGCAAGATATACCCAAGGTTCTTCGGGGACTTGGCATCGCCATTATGTCTACACCCCAGGGTGTCATGAGTGATAAAGAAGCCCGGAAAAAAGGTGTGGGCGGCGAAGTCCTCTGCTACGTGTGGTAGTGAGGAGGAATTTGTAATGTCCAGAATTGGAAGGAAGCCCATTGAGGTGCCGGCTGGAGTGGATGTGACCATTGACGGTAGCAAAGTGCGAGTCAAAGGGCCTAAAGGTGAACTGGTACGCGATTTGCACCCGGAAATGATCATTACAAGAGAAGACGATGCGATTGTTATAAAGCGCCCCTCCGACGCTGGCCGGCATCGTGCATTGCACGGTCTTACCCGTGCTTTACTTGCCAACATGGTCCAAGGTGTTACCACAGGCTATAGTAAAGTGCTGGAGATAAAAGGTGTAGGTTACCGCGCAGCGCTCCAGGGTCGTAAGCTGGTAATGCAGCTTGGTTATTCGCACCCAGTAGAAATAGATCCACCACAAGGGGTGGATTTTGAAGTGCCGGCACCGACGAAGATTATTGTTCGCGGGACCGACAAGCAGATGGTCGGCGAAATTGCCGCTCGGGTTCGCCGGCAACGTCCACCTGAGCCCTATAATGACAAGGGTATCCATTATGAAGGTGAGCAGGTGCGGCGCAAAGTGGGCAAGACGGGTAAATAAAATAGTGCCCGGAAAGGAGAGGTGCGCAGGTGATTAAGAAAGAAGATCGCAAAAAAAGGCGTCAGCTGCGCCACCTGCGAGTGCGCAAGAAGGTAGCCGGTACTTCAGACCGGCCGCGGCTGGCAGTGTACAGAAGCCTTAAGCACATCTACGTTCAAATAATTAATGATGACACAGGAACCACCTTGATGTCGGCTTCTAGTTTAGACCCGGAAATCCGCGGCCAGGTAGCTCATGGCAGCAATAAAGAAGCTGCTCAGGCGGTGGGGGAGCTTATTGCAAAAAGGGCACTGGCAGGTGGAATTCGGACAGTCGTTTTTGACCGGGGTGGATATATATATCATGGACGGATAGCCGCTCTGGCTGAAGCAGCACGGAGTGCAGGGCTAGAATTCTAGGGCAAAGGAGGGAAATAAAACTTGCAAAGACGTGAGCAACCGAGACGTAGGCGAGAACGCCGGGAAGAGGCTGCCCCGAGCGAATTTCAGGAAAAAGTGGTAGCCA
>JBMNSQ010000117.1:0-5070 GCA_050945275.1 bacterium
CTTAATCTCTCCATCGTTTTCAATAATTTCGCTGGCAAAATGAGGTCGATAGCGTGTACCGCCATTGGCCAACGTAGCAATGTAATTTGCCATTTGTAGCGGTGTAAAGGCCGAAAAGCCTTGCCCAATAGCAGCGCTCAAAGTCTCCCCTGGCTGCCATGGCTCCGGTTGTCTAAGACCTAGTGTTTTATAATTCTCCAGCTTCCATTCCGGAGTAGCCAATAAGCCACTAGCCTCCTCCGGATAAAGATCCACACCGGTGGCTTGGCCTAAGCCGTACGATTTTGCATATTTATTAAGGTTTTCAATACCAGTGCGGTAACCCAAATCATAAAAATAAACATTACAAGAGACTGCTATTGCCCGAGTAAGGTTAACCACCCCATGCCCGCCAGCTTTCCAGCATTTTTTTGGTTCCACGCGCCAATAAACACCCCGGTCCACGATGGTATCTTCGGGGCTAATGGTCCCTGATTCCACACCAGCGGTGGCGGTAACCATTTTAAACGTAGAACCCGGCGGATAAATCCCGCGAATGGCGCGATTGAGCTGTGGCTGCCATTTAGAGTCGTTGAGACTGGTCCAAATATCAGGGGGAATAGTCTCTTTGGTAAATATATTAGGATCGAACGATGGTTCACTAGCCATAGCTAAAATACCACCGGTTTTGACATCAATAGCTACCGCTGACCCAGCCTTTGTAGGAAACTCTTTTTCGATACTTTTCATGGCTGCTCTAAGTCCCAAGACAGCCGCCTCTTGCACATCACGGTCCAAGGTCAACTTAAGACTGCGTCCCGGTATAGGCATTTTTCGTCCCGGTATCACTTTTATCGGACGACCATCAGCATCCACTTCAACTTGCTGGCCACCCGGTATCCCTCTTAAATACTCATCATAAACGCGCTCTAAGCCAGTCTTGCCAACAATGTCGCCCATCTTATAGCCTTTGTCCCGCCAAGCATCCAACTCTTCCTTCGATATTTCTCGTACGTAGCCAAATATATGGGCGCCAATATCACCTAGCAGGTAATCGCGTACCGGTTGCTCTTCCACCATAACACCGGGCAGCTCTAACTGATGCTCGGCAATTTTTGTTAGCGTCTCAATATCAGCATCGGTAGCGATACGAATTGGCGTGTATGGCCGGTATTCGTTGCGTTCCTTTAATCGCCGGGTTGCATCGCTGACTATGGTGTTTACATCGTAACCTAATATCTCGCTTAGGCGCCCCAGTACCCGCTGTGGATCATTCATGTCCATAGGGACGGCACTAACCACTGGGGCCAAACGGCTAGTTACCAGTGGCCGCCCTTTCCGGTCTAAAATATCTCCCCGCGGTGCTGCCAGCGGCAACAAGCGAATACGATTTTGCGTCGCCATTACTTCGAACTTTTCGCCTTCCACTAATTGCAAATATCCCAATCGGCCAATGAGTGAAATAAAAATTAACACCGCAATAATGGTCATATATGTTAAACGCTGATCTAACAATTTAGGATTCATGTATTTCACCTCATAAGGAACCAAAACGGGGTGGGTCATACAGGCGTTTATACAAGTGATAAATAAGAGGTGCAAATGTAGCGGTAACAATGGCCGACGGTAGTACAGCTATTCGAAAAGCAAAAACAAACCTCCACTTTGTTTGACCAAAAGCACCGGCCGCCAGAAAGAAAACAATCCCCTCTATCAAGGCACCTATGAATATGACCACTGCCGGAAGTAGCGTATTTTCGCGAAATACTTTTCCTTCCAGTAAGCCCAATGTAAATCCTGCTATACCTTTAGCCAGAGCATGACTCCCCGGCAAACTACCAGTCATAACATCCTGAAGTAAACCGCCAATAATGCCCCATAACAAACCTTCTGTCCAACCGCGAAGTAGTGCTATCGAACCTACAATAGCCAATACCAAATCTGGCCTAGCTCCTAGCAATCTGAACCCATGAAACAAAGTGCTTTGCAGTACTAGGATAATAATCATGCTCCCGACTATTATGGTTAAGCGTTTGCCGGAAAATCCCATCTTCTTCTCCCCTAGCTTTTGGGTCCGATAATCACCAACACTTCCTCAAGGTGATCCAAATTCACCGCTGGTTTAACACGGGCAAACTTGCCGAGCCCATAATCTTCTTTGCTAACCTCCACCACGTGGCCGAGCACCAATCCCTTAGGGTACACGCCACCTAAGCCTGAAGTTATTACTGTTTCCCCGGTTCTTATAGTAGCAGTTCGAGGAAGGTAAATAAGCCGACAGGTCCCTTCAACATCGCCACCGCCGAGTACACCTACATCACGACTACTTTGTCCCATAGCCCCTACAGCGCTACGCTGGTCACTAATGAGAAGCACCTCGGCACTTTTAGCCGAGACCTTGTTTACCCGGCCTACTACGCCCTGGTTAGTTATAATTACACTGCCAACCTCGACCCCTGCCTGTGTACCCTGATCAATAATCATAGTCTCATACCAATTACTAGGATCACGAGCTACCACCCGAGCCGCTAGCAAATCAAACTCGTCTGTTTCGGGCGGTAGCTGTAACAATTGCCTAAGGCGTACATTTTCGTTCCAAATGTTTTTCATTAAGTTCTCTCGTGCCTTAGCCTTATCCAATTCTGTTCTTAGACGTTCATTCTCTATCCCAAGTCGCCGAATTTCTTTCACAGAATGTACTGCCTGGCCTATCTTGTTAGTAAGAGCTAACATTACCTTTTGACCTGGAGCCAGTACATCCCTTAAAAACCCTTTTGTGGGGTCAACATTTTGTCCGTGCTTGGCCGCAATACTCATAAGCAAAGTCAGGAGCACCGTGGCCACAGCCAAAAGCAGGTATTTATTATTTCGGGCCTGCTCAGGCATGGCAATTCCGCCTTCCTTAACCGCGCTTAGGCGCAATCAGTACCCGGCCTAAGACATCGATTTCATCCAAGGCCTTTCCTGTACCCATCGCTACCGAGGTAAGAGCGTTTTCCGCTACGTACACCGGCATACCGGTTTCTTTTTGCAACAACGTATCTACACCATGTAACAGAGAACCGCCGCCGGTCATAACAATACCCCGATCCATAATATCAGCTGCCAGCTCCGGCGGTGTTTTCTCAAGAGTAACCTTAACCGCCTCAACAATAGCAGTTACCGGCTCAGCTAAGGCCTCGTGTATTTCCACGGCCGTAATTCGGATGGTCTTAGGAAGGCCCGTCACTAAATCACGACCACGGATCTCCCGTTCAGCATCAGCCAATTCATCTCCTAAAAAGGCTGAACCGAGATTAATCTTCACTTCTTCAGCTGTGCGTTCACCGATCATTAAATTATAAGTGCGCTTAATGTACTGCACAATAGCTTCATCCATCTCATCGCCACCAATTCGGATTGAGCGACTGGTTACAATACCACCCAATGAAATTACAGCTACTTCCGTCGTACCGCCACCAATATCAACAATCATATTACCGGTAGGTTCATGCACCGGTAATTCCGCCCCTATGGCAGCTGCCATAGGCTCTTCAATAAGAAAGGCCTCTCTGGCCCCAGCTTGCAGCGTAGCATCCAGCACTGCCCGCTTTTCCACCTCGGTAACACCGGACGGGATACTAACAATAACCCGCGGCTTAACTAATCGCCGGGATCTGCCGGAAATGGTAAGAAAGTGGCGCATCATAGCCT
Organism: bacterium; assembly: GCA_050945275.1. Taxonomy (GTDB): domain Bacteria; phylum Bacillota; class DTU030; order DUMP01; family DUMP01; genus JAAYWY01. The sequence continues at coordinate 3,673 of JBMNSQ010000117.1, forward strand.
GGGTTACATCAAAGTCAGCAATAACGCCGTCCTTCATCGGACGAATAGCGATAATGTTACCTGGGGTTCGACCTATCATGCGCTTGGCCTCTTCACCTACCGCCAATACAGCCCCGGAGTCTCGTTGGATAGCCACTACCGACGGTTCCTGAAGAACAACACCCCTATTTTTTACAAACGCCAATGTGTTGGCCGTACCTAAGTCAATACCCATATCACGAGAAAACTGGTTGAGGATGAAGCTTAACACCATCTACCCCGAGACTCCTTTCAGCATTCCTTGTTTATTTGATGATTTGCTTGCCTGTTGATTTATTTGAGCCTTCACCCGACATCTGAACCGGGTGCGACGCCGCCCCAATGAAACCTCTTTCCCGTAGGCTAACATAACGACTGTCACCGACTATTATATGATCTACCACTTGAATTCCAAGTAGCGCCCCAGCTTGCACTAGCCGATCGGTAAGTTTTATATCCTCCGGGCTAGGGTCCGGATCACCGCTGGGATGATTGTGAACTAATATAATTGCAGCTGCACTTTTTCGAATGCAGTTTTTGAACAATTCCCTTGGATGAACTAGCGCTGCGCTCAGGCTTCCGATAGCAACTGTTTCTTGAGCTAGGACCTGGTTCTTTATACTTAACATTATTGTACGAAAGTGCTCACGGTCCAAGTAGCGCATATCGTTTTTTACCAGAAAATAGGCGTCTTCTGGCGAGCGAATATAATCACTTTGGCCCCACTCTTCTTGAACGAGCCGTTTACCTAGCTCTAGAGCAGCTTTTATCTGAGCCACTTTGGCCGGTCCTATACCTGGAAAAACAGTAAGTTCATCAATATCCGCTGTGGCTAGATAGCGCAAAACACCGCTGCCACTACCGACTGTAAGCAATTGCTCGGCCAATTGAATAGCAGTACGCCCCTGGCTGCCAGTGCCAAGTATAATAGCTAATAGTTCTGCCGTAGCTAAGTTTTCTGCTCCTAACTCTCTTAGTCGTTCCCGTGGTCTGCTATCGGGGGGTAGTTCTTTCAAGGTCAGATGGTACTTCATGCCCAGTTCTCTCTCCCTCTTCCCAGACATCAACACCAAAACGGGCAAGAAGCCTAGCTAGTTTTACCAAAGGCAGTCCTACCACATTAAAGTAACACCCATCAATACGTTCCACCAACAAAGCGCCTTTCCCCTGAATTCCATAGGCACCGGCTTTGTCCAGCGGCTCTTTGGTCCTAACGTAGGCGTCAATCTCGGAAGCCCTCAGAGCACGGAATTTCACTGCTGTTGTTTCATGACAATGCATAGTGTGGCCGGACGGTACTTCGGTAACCGCTACCCCAGTAAACACCTGATGCCAACGACCGGAGAGCTGCCGTAGCATGGCGACTGCGTCGGGTTCATC
>JBMNSQ010000118.1:0-5046 GCA_050945275.1 bacterium
TCTAGACTTTTCTACTATTATTCTTATCCCTGCGTTAGGCACGGGTGCGGCTGCACTGGTGAGTCGATCTGTTGGGGCTCAGGATCAGGACGAGGCTGATCGAGTGGCGGCTCAGGCTTTAACGCTGGCTTTTTTACTGGGCATGGTTATGGCTGTTTTTGGCTATTTATCGGCTAGACCGTTGTTTATTCTTAGCCAGACGGAGCCAATGGTGCAACACTTAGCTGCAAAATATCTTAGAATTGTTAGCGTGTCCACCTTATTTATGTTGCCTTTATTTGTTGGTAACGCCTTGCTACGGGGGGCAGGGGATACACGCACACCTCTTGCCCTGGCGCTGTTTACTAATATCCTAAATATTATTGGTGACTATGTCCTGATTTTCGGGTGGGGTAAGGTACCGGCATTGGGAGTAGCGGGTGCAGCCTGGGCTACCGCTGGGGCCCAGATTATCGGTGCTGTGGTGGGGTTAGTATTGATTTTCTCTGGGGGAGTAGCACTTAAGGTGTCACTCCAGCAACTGCTAGCCTGGGATTCTAGTCTGGTGCGGCGGATAATTCGTCTAAGTACCCCGGCAGCACTGGAGGAATTAACTTATACAATAAGCGGTTTAACGGTATTTTTTTTGATAGGGCGTCTTGGTACGACAGCGCTAGCTGCCCATCAGGTAGCCATAACGGCAGAATCATTTTCCTACATGCCTGGTTTTGGTTTTGCCATTGCCGCCTCTACCCTTACTGGTCAGCATCTAGGAGCTAAAGATAGGGAGGGCGCTTTTAACAGCGGTTGGCTGACGGCCCGTTATAGCCTAACGGTAATGGGGATTATGGGGGCTATATTCTTCTTTTTCCCTCGCTTATTAGCACAACTTTTCACCAGCGATGCCAGCGTTGCAGAGTTAGCAGCGATTTGTATTCGCATAGCTGCTTTGGAGCAAATGCCCATCGCGTTAGAGCAGGTATTGGCGGGATCGCTTCGTGGGGCCGGTGATACCCGCTATCCGTTTCTAGTGGCATCACTAGGTAACTGGGTGCTGCGGTTGCCGCTGGTGGCTTCAGCTGTACTGGTTTTTGGTTGGCCAATATGGTCGATCTGGATAATTACCGTAGTTGACTGGTTTATCCGGGCGGTGCTACTTGTGATCCATTTTCGCGGTCGGCAGTGGGCAGCGCTAGAGGTGTAGTCAACAGAAGTTACTTGGATTTATATAGAAGCCTCTCGATAGATGGGAGGCTTCTATACATTTCTGTGTTTTGCTAGAACTGCACTAGTTCAATTAACTCGTTATCTGGCCCGCGTAAAAAAGCAATTTTGAGTCCACCCTCGAGTTCGCGGGGAGATTCATCTTCCAGCTTCACCCCTGCGATCCTAAGTTCGGCCCAGGCATTATCAATATCGCTTACCTTAAACGCTATGTGGGCAATCGGTCCGTCGCTGCTGGGAACTGGCTGGCCAATGTACTCTAAGAGTTCTACTGTTCCCGAGCCAGCTGCAAGCATGGCTTTCTTCAATCCTCTGGACGACAGATCGTCTTTACTTTGCAGCTTAAGGCCCAGTATTTCCTGATAAAACGAAATGGACTGTTCCAGGTTAGCCACTTGTACACCTACATGATCCAAGTCTGAAACCTTTATTCCCATGACAATACCTCCTTGGTTTGGCATTCCTTATTAGAATTATTCGCCAATACCTGGTCTTACCCTTTAACAAGCTTGCCTAAAAGTTAAAAACCGGATGATTTCACAGAAGCCAAGAGCGCTCCTACAAGCGGTAGGGGCCGGTCTCATCCTCCTGATACAGGCCGTACCGGACCGGAAAATGTGGGACGGACAGGCACAGAGGCCTGTCCCTACGAGTGGAGTGCTTTGCTAAGGTTTTTTAAGAGGCTTGGGATTGAAACTGGTTCTGATAAAGGTTGAAATAAAACCCTTTGGCCCGGAGGAGCTCTTTATGAGTTCCCCTTTCAATGATCTTACCATCATCTATAACTAAGATTAGGTCAGCGTTTTGGATGGTACTTAAGCGATGGGCGATTACAAAGGTGGTCCTATCCTGCATTAAATTGACCATGGCCTTCTGGATCTGAAGCTCGGTGCGAGTATCTACATTGCTGGTGGCCTCGTCCAGGATCAATATGGCCGGGTCGGCCAGTATCGCACGGGCAATAGACAATAGCTGCCGCTCGCCCTGGCTTAAGTTGTCGCCATCTTGGGACAGCACGGTATCATACTGCTCCGGTAGCCTTAGTATAAATGGTTCGGCATGGGCTAAGCGGGCAGCATACTCTACCTCGGCGTCGGTGGCTTGCAGCTTTCCGTAGCGTATATTATCGCGCACTGTTTCCGAGAAAAGGTAGGTATCTTGTAGTACAATTCCCAGGGCTGAGCGAATTGATTCTTTTCCTACCATGCTTATATCTTGGCCGTCGATATAGATCTTACCTTGATCCAGCTCGTAAAACCGTGCCAACAGGTTAACGAAAGTAGTTTTGCCAGCACCGGTAGGCCCTACTAAAGCAATGAGTTGTCCCGGATGGGCGGTGAGATTGATATCTTTGAGCACCCAAATGCCGGGTTGATAGCCGAAGGTTACATGATCAAACTGAACTTTCCCTTGTATATCCTTAAGCTGAAGCATACCCGGCTGGGCATCTTCTTCTGGTTGTTCGTCCATGATTTCAAATACCCGTTCAGCACCAGCCAGGGCGGACTGCACCGTATTAAACAGGTTGGCCAGTTCGCTCAAGGGACGGGTAAATTGCCGGGAGTATTGTATAAAACTGGCGATTACACCCACAGTGATAATTCCTCTCGCTGCTAGAAGTCCTCCAGCACCGGCTACAATGCCAAAACTGAGACTGCCAAACATGTGCATCAGCGGAGGTATTATTCCGGAAAAGATTTGGGCCTGGATCCCTGCTTGACGAAGTTCTGAGCTGACAGCAGCAAATTCCTCCAATACGTTTTCTTCGCGGCCAAATACCTTAACTGTCCGCTGCCCGGTTAATGTCTCTTCTACAATTCCGTTTAGCTGCCCTAGTTTTTTCTGATGGCTTAGGAAAAAGCGTCTCGTTCGCTGCGCTATTTGTCTGATGGTAATCATAATTAAAGGCACCACCAACAAAGTAATAACGGTGAGCAGCGGGCTTAGCCATAACATGGCCAGAAATGTTCCTATTACCGTTATTGTTCCGGAAAATAGCTGGGTGAGGCCAGTGCTCAAGGCGAGGTTAACATTCTCGATATCATTGGTTATACGGCTCATCAGCTCACCGTGGGCCTGACGATCAAAAAACCGCAGTGGAAGGGTCTGAATCTTACTGAATAGATCAGTTCTAAGCCGAAGTACGGTGTCTTGCGCGACGCTGGCAATTAGATATTGTTGCAGCCACGTTGTTAGACTGGCCAGGGCATAAACGGCTACCATTACCAAAGAAATTCGCCCAAGCCCGGCAAAGTCTCTTATTTTAATATGATTGTCAATAGCCCGGCCGATCAAAAATGGCCCGGTCAAATTTGCCGCCGATGCTACTATAACCAGAGCAAACACCATGACTAATGCTTTTTGTTGCTGACGCAGGTAGGCCCACAATCTGCGTCCCGTTCCTTTTATATCCTTGGCTTTGCCCTGGGGCCCAAACATCATTCGATGCCGTGCACCCCAGCCGGGGCCGGGTTTTTGTGGCGGGCGGTGCTGGTTGTTATCATTAGGCACTGACATCCGCTCCCTCTCTCACTTGTGAACGGTAGATGTCTTGGTAAATGACGCTGGTTTTAAGAAGCTCCTCGTGGGTGCCCATGGCTTCAATCTGCCCGTCCTCTAGTACAATGATTTTGTCAGCGTGAAGTACAGTGCTAATTCGTTGCGCAATAATAAGGCGGGTACTTTTCGTCGGTAGATTCGCCAGCGCTTGGCGGATCCGAGCTTCGGTCCCCATATCCACAGCACTGGTGCTGTCGTCTAAAATAAGGATGGCCGGCTTCTTGATAAGCGCCCGGGCAATGGCGATTCTTTGTTTTTGTCCTCCGGACAAGTTAACCCCCCGTTGCCCAAGTTGGGTACCGTATTTATCAGGTAAACTCATAATAAAGTCATGGGCTTGAGCGGCTTTGGCAGCGGCTGTTACTTCCTCGTCGGAGGCTTGTTGTTGTCCCCACTTAATATTATCTTTTATGGAGCCGGAAAATAAGGTGGTCTCCTGCAGTACCACCCCAATACCGCCTCTAAGTGTCTCTAATTTAATATCTTTTACGTCCTGGCCATCGATTAGTATTTTCCCTGTTGTCGGGTCATACAGACGAGGTATTAAATGCACCAAGGTGGATTTACCGGCTCCAGTTGCGCCTAGAATGGCCACGGTACTCCCGGGTTCGACTGTAAACGATATGTTTTTTAGTACCGGTGGGCCTCCCATTCCTGGGTAGCGGAAAGAGACATTGTCAAACTCCACTCGGCCGGCCGAAATAGATTTATCAATAGCAGCGGGCTTATCGGCAATATCAACTTCGGTGGTCAGTACTTCGTTTACTCTGGTGGCGGATACTTGGGCTCGGGAAAACATCACAAATAGCATTCCTACCATGAGAAGGGAAAATAAAATCTGGGTCATGTAATTGATATAGGCCATAATTTGACCTATTTCCATGTGCCCTTGATTTACCTCAATCCCTCCAAACCAAATAACAGCGACAATGCTAAGGTTCATAACCAGCATCATAATAGGCATGGCTAGGGCTATAATCCGCGAGGCTTGCACAGTAATGTCGCGCAATCGGCGGCTAGCTTGGCCAAAGCGGGCTTGTTCCTGATCCGCCTGTACATAGGCCTTAACTACACGAATCCCGGCCAGGTTTTCTTGCATGACGGCATTAACCCGATCCAAGCTCTGCTGAGATTTGGTAAACAGAGGCAAAGCTCGATTGGCAACAATAAAAAGTAGCACCACCAAAACAGGTATAGCCACCAGCAAGATGGCTGCTAGGCGGGGATTTATGGTAATGGCCATGAACATGGCGCCAATAGACATGAGCGGAGCGCGGATGAGCA
>JBMNSQ010000119.1:0-5024 GCA_050945275.1 bacterium
AAAGTTAAGAACCCTTATTATAGTGGCTCTAGCAATTTTTTGTTCCTGGCAGGCGTTAGAGGAGATATTTTTCTTTATTATAACTAGTCGTTATCGTTATTCTGATGGGCCTCAAGCAGAAAAACAAGGCCTGTTTTTTTATAATCTTTTTAGCAGGAGGTGAAGGTAAGTGTGGCGCTTGGGAAAAGGTTTTAGCAATTCAACCAAAATTTTGTTAAAAGTTGATCTTAATACCGGAGAAATTCTAGTTAATCATTTGGATGAATTTTGGGCTGAAAGTAATTATGTGACTTCTACTCGAGCAATGACTTGGGACAAAATGGATACAGATAGCGGTTCCTTTGGGGCTAATATTTAGGTTGGTTTCTCTTCTCGAATTCGCTCCTTAGCGGCGGGCATACTATCCTTGAACAAGACACTTTGTTAGGAGGATACATGTGCTCAAACGAGATGTTTTACATGGGCCGGTAAGTGTTCATGAATCGGTGCAGGAGATGCACGAGCGTATCTCGGCTGATGGTCTAAGCAGTACGTTTAATCGCTACAATCCCCAGGCCAAAATCCGCTGTAACTTTTGCCGGGAAGGTATCAGCTGTCAATTGTGTAGCAACGGCCCTTGCCGCATTTCCACCAAGGCAGACGCCGAGCTAGGTGTTTGTGGCATTGATGCCGATGCCATGGCCATGCGCAACATGCTGCTGCGAAATGTTATGGGGACGTCTACTTATGCCCACCATGCCTATGAGGCTTTTCGCACGCTAAAATCCACCGCTGAGGGGAAAACGCCATTTTCTATCACCGATATCGACAAGCTTAATAAGTATGCCGATCAGCTCGGTTTGTCCCCCGGCAGCGACACCAATGGCACTGCTGTTCAGCTAGCCGATTTTCTTATCGACCAGCTAAGTCACAGTTATGATGAGCCGACCCCGTTAATTGAATTGTTTGCTCCCGAACCACGGCGCAAACTGTGGCAGGATTTAGCCATTTATCCAGCGGGTGTAATGCACGAGATAAAAGATTCCACCGCCAGCTGTCTCACCAACGTAGACGGAGATTATTTCTCTTTAGCCCGAAAAGCTATGCGTCTGGGTATAGCCTGTATTTATGGGGCCCAGTTGCCCCTGGAAATGGTGCAAGATATTTTATTTGGTACTCCAATGCCGCATGAAGTGGATGTAGACTTAGGGATTATGGATCCGGATTATGTAAACATTGTCTTTAATGGACACGAACCATGGGTTGGGGTGGCTACTTATTTGGCTGCCAAAAAGCCTGCTATGCAGGAGAAGGCCAAGGCTGCAGGTGCTAAAGGGCTCAGGGTTATCGGTTCTATCGAGAGCGGTCAGGAGGTGCTGCAGCGCTTTGAGCAAGACGAGGTCTTTCGCGGCCTTACCGGCAACTGGCTGACTATCGAACCGCTTTTGGCTACTGGAACCGTGGATGTTTTTGCCATGGACGAAAACTGCTCGCCACCGAACTTGACCCCCTATGCCGACAAATATCAGGTGACGTTGGTGGCAGTGAGTGACCTAGTGCGTATGCCTGGCGTTGATAAGCATTTGGATTATAAGCCTACTGAAGCGACCTATATTGCCGAGCAGCTTATTGACTTAGCTGTGAGAAATTTCGGTAAGAGGCATGGGAAGATTAAACCGGTAGTTCCAGCCCGGATCCAAAAAGCTATCGCGGGCTTTTCGCCAGAAGCGGTGCTGAAGGCACTGGGAGGCGGTCTTGATCCGTTGGTTGAGGTAATCAAAGACGGCAAGATCAAAGGCGTGGTGGCGCTGATCAACTGCACCACCTTGTCTAATGGACCGCACGACTATATGACGGTAAATCTGGCTAAAGAGCTAATTAGTCGCGACATCCTCATTGTGGCTGCGGGCTGTGGCAACCATGCCCTGGAGGTAGCTGGGCTTTGTAACCTAGAGGCCTTAGGGCAGGCGGGACCGGGACTTAAAGAAGTAGGCTCTGTGCTAGGGATACCGCCGGTGCTGTCGTTTGGTACTTGTACCGATACCGGGCGCATATCGCTACTGGTAACGGCTTTGGCTAATCATCTTGGTTTAGATATCCCTGACCTACCCATAGCGGTGACCGCACCGCAATACCTAGAGCAAAAGGCTACTATTGATGCGCTCTTCGCGCTGGCTTATGGAACGTATACCCATCTGTCGCCAGCACCGCCTGTTATCGGCGGCGAGAAACTGGTAAAACTGCTGACCGAAGAGCTAGAGGAAATCACCGGTGGCAAAATTGCTCTGGGCGATCAGCCCAGAGAGGCAGCCGACGGTATCGAAGAGCATATCAATAAGAAACGGCAAGCCTTAGGGATGTGAATGCCCTGAAGGGTGCGCTCCACCGGAACCGGGCGCCCATGGAGGGGCGCCTCTACGTGAAGTTGTAGTGCATTTAATCAGAGCCAAGCTTCGCTCGAGGGTGCCTGCACCCCCCGCTACAATTCTAATTTTGTATCATAAATATAAGAGACGCCAGCTAGGTAAAGGGCCGTTATTATTACTTCGATAACCAGTAGAACGCTTGTTATCTGCCAAAGAATCCCAATACCTGGAGCGGCCGCGTGGGGGATGTTTAGGGAACCCATGGTAGCGGCCTGTAGCAATAGGCTTCCTCGTTCGGAAAAAGCGAAGCTCAACCCTAAGCTAAGATCGGGTTTGCTGGGGATGATCTGGAAGATATAAACGAACAAAAAGGTTAGCCCATAGGTTCCTACTGTCTGGACGACTAAGTGGGTATAAACTATCTTTGACGAAAGGCAACCCCAGTATAGTCCAAGAAAACGAGTGGTTTTGGGCTATACGGGGGTTTTTATGGGAATAAACTGTTGTATTCCTCCTGTTGGTACTTACTTATTAACGGTGAAAGCTAACAGTAGATTAAGAAGTTGTGTAAGATCACCTAGTTCGTTTTTAAGGATATTAATCATTTCCTCGTTTGTTACTTCGGCATAATCATGAACTAATCTGTTTCTGTAGCTGGCCATTGCTCGAATTTTGCGAGCAAAGTCAGGATCTAGGACCGAATGCTGACCCAATAGATCAAGTACCTCTCGATAACTGGCCGGATTGCCGAAATTGTTTTTAACCACAATATGCCTTCCTAAGTCTAGTAAAGCTTGTAAAGCGCGCCGGAGGTGGTGTTCGGCAATAGCATAGTTGTCGAGATTACCCGTAAAGTCTTCTTTGGTTAAGGAGGATAACTCCTGCAATCGGGCGATAGAGGCACGGATGATTTGTGTACGTTCAGCTAGAAATTGCCGGTTATACATGGATTACACCTCCTAACACGCTTTCCATGATTTCGCGGTAGTTTTGGCGATACATGGGCTCCAAATCAAAGTAGTCTCTGAGGATTATGTCTTCTGCATCGGTACGCGTGTCAAAGCTGGCCTCGAACAGTACCTTTCCGCTGTGTACAATTTCAAACTTGAGTGGTATGTTGACTTGGTTAACAGCAACTAAATCCACTCTGCATTGGGTTATGCTTTCAAGTTCGTCAATTAGACAAAGGCGGTCGAGATAATTAAGTGAAGATCCTTGGGGTAGAAGAATAGCTAAATCAATGTCACTGCCAGGCCGTTCCTCATTTTTGGCTCGTGAACCGAATAGATAAATTGCTATCGGGTTAAGGTGGGTAAGGTTTTTCAATATTTTGGCTGTTAACGCCTGTGCTAGGTTCGAGTCTAACATAATTATCACCTGTTTCTTTTCGCAGGATTGGTATTTCTATTATATCCTAAATAGACTGGCAATTGAAGATTGGAGATTGTACGCAGAAGGGCTTAATGGCGGTCTCTTTTGCCCGTTTGGAACAAACTGCTGGCAGTTACGTCTTACTAAGTAGCTGGCCATAAGTCCCTTGGAAAGGTGATGGTTCGATGATCACAAATGGGCCCACGAGTTGTAGTAGAGGTAGGGTGCTTTGGTGGGCATGTATATTTTTTCTGCTTGCTACACAACCGGCTTACGCCAATTCGTCTTGGCACTGGTTAACGCGTAGTCCGCGGCAGATCTTGCCCCTAGCAGTGGTGCTAACGCTGATGGTGGAAACGGGGGCAGTGGTATCTTTCGGAAAGGTAATCACAACAAGGAAAGCTGTTACCATGGTGGCGTTGGCTAATGTGCTTTCTTTTGTGACGCCTTATGTCTTGCGGGCACGTTTGTTCCGGGCCACCAAAGGCAGTTTTTTGGATGCTTGGCCAGCTGCTTTTAACGCGGGTCCGTATTACATGGTTCGGCTAGGCTACCTGTTCCTGACTTTGGCTGTGGAAGTGCCAATGGTGTACTGCACGTTGAAACAACATACGGACCGGCCGAAAAATCTGCTCAATGTTGCCTTAATCGCCAATGTGGTTACTACGGCTATCGTGGCGGTAATGGAACGGGTCCTTTGCCAAGGTCAATGGTAAACAGATCATTCTTGTTTGGCCTTATGTCAGAGGCGCGGAATGCCATTGTGGTCGGTCCCGCCAACATTCACGTTCATTACATAGCCATCAGCGTACCGGACGGTGGCCATCAGTTGAGCATTAGGCGGCAGGTCGGTAATGTCTTCTAGCACAAAGGGCAGCTTTCTTTGGTAGGGGCCAGGGGTAAATTCATGCGTAGTTACAGCCCCGTTTTCCTGCATTATTTTCAGAGTAGCTTTCACCGGTTTGAAATCAGGAAATTGGGGCGGTTTATACTGGTAGACAAGCTCAATGGTGGCTGAAGTAAGCTTGCGGTTACCGTCTGTTCCCTCTGCTCCCCAGGACATTTGTGCCACAAGCGACGGACGACGGTATAGTTCCGGTGGTACTTGCTTTATTGAGCTGGCCGAGATGGCATCTTGGCTCCAGCTGACTAGCCGATATTCGTAGTTTTCATCAGGTGAGATTTGGAGCTGGGCTTGATAAGTAAGCTCCGTTTGTGGAACAGCTGGAGACTCTTGCCAATCATTTTGTTCCGTAGGTTTTTCTGTTTGCCAATCATCTTTTACCGGCCTTACTTGCAGTACCACTT
>JBMNSQ010000120.1:0-4988 GCA_050945275.1 bacterium
TTGGCAACAATAAAAAGTAGCACCACCAAAACAGGTATAGCCACCAGCAAGATGGCTGCTAGGCGGGGATTTATGGTAATGGCCATGAACATGGCGCCAATAGACATGAGCGGAGCGCGGATGAGCATGCGTAGTGACATTAACACCGCATTTTGTATTTGCACCACATCGTGAGTAAGTCTGGTGATTAACGATGAGGTTTTAAATTTATTTAAGTTGGCAAAAGAGAAGGTCTGCACTTTTTCAAACAGAGCGGCCCTTAAATCGGCCCCAAAATTTTGGCTGGCAATGCTGGCCGCTATTGTGCAGCCTATCCCTCCTAGGACTCCCAACAGGGCAACACCGATCATCTTAAGGCCAGTGCTTAGGATAAAAGGGACGTCCCCGGTGGCAATTCCTTTATCGATTATGGCAGCCATGAGAGACGGTTGCTTAAGATTAGTTAGGACCTCTATGAGCATAAGGAGGGGAGCAGAAAAAGCAACCTTCCAATGGGGTCGGAGAAATTTGTATAGCCTGAACAAATTATGGTTCATCCTTTCGCGAGACATCAGATTATCTCATTGCCATCTTGCATACTAATACTTACGCGCTTAGCCTTACCAAATGATTACGTCTATATTGTTAAGATTGAGCTAGGCATAGAAAAAACCTCTACCCCATTGTAGCGGGTAGAGGCATTGTCTGTCTACTTCAGCAAGAGTTAGAATCCTTGGGTTGGACCCAAGTGGGTTGTTAAGATTTATTATCCAGAAGCGATTATTATTTATCGTGCCTGTTATTAGGATTTGTTTTAGGGGCTGAGGTTATTGGCGTTGTATACATCTCTTAGTTCACGCAAAACATCAAATGTGTACATATCTAACTGCTTTTGTACCGACGACATGATGCGGCGTTGTTCATCGGGTGGTAACGGCCCGAAGTATTCCTCAATTAGTTTTCTAATTTTGTCTTGATCCATTAATTACACCTGCTTCAGAAACAAAACTAAGGAGGCAGCATATAGCTGCCTCCTTGAGACTAAAGTTCTTCTCTAGGCTATTCGGCAGCTTGGCAATCGTGGCTCCAGGGAGCTTTAGACCCATAGCTTTGCGTCCTTGCCTTTCAGCAAGTTTGCCTTTTTCGTTTGTTTTGAGTTTCGACATTAAGCCGCAAAATCCTTCTATAAGCGCAATTTTTTTACAGATCAATTCCAGTGGTCTGTTTTTGCGCCTTGGCTTGTGAGGCGCGACTTTGTGTTTCTGTTGCCAACAAGAACAGAGCGACGCCCGTTAAGAGCAAAGTCCCGGCTGTAAGTTGAAGTAAGCCCGGTATTTGGCCAAACAGTAGGTAGTCCCACAGGCAAGCTCCGATTGGCTCGCCGAGTATGGCTACTGTAACTATGGTAGGGGAGAGATAGGCTAAGGCCCAATTGAATACCGAATGACCGAGCAACGTGCAGATCACAGCCAAGGCTAGAAAGATTAGTAACTCACGTGCTAAGTAGCCTGTTATTGCTGCTCCGTTAAGCAGTATAACCGGGAAAATTGCCAAGGCGGCGCAGGTATAGACCCAAAAAGTATAAGTCAAAGTGTCAACACTACGACGGATAACGCGGCCTAATATTAAATATCCAGATATGAACACGGCTCCGAGAAGGGCCAGCAGATCACCAAATAAGCTGCCGCTAGGACCATTAATATCAGCCATGGCCAAAACCAGGCCACCGACTACCGCTAGAGCGATGCCACCGTAAGCTTTAGTAGGTAAGTGCTCGCGGAAAAAGCAGCGCGATGCTAAAGCTACTATTACCGGCTGCAAGGTAACCAAGGCTACGGAGCTAAGCACACTGGTAAAGCTAAGAGATGCTATCCATACTACAAAGTGGAGCCCAAGAAAAACTCCGGCCAGAGCAATGGGCCACCAAAGTGGGCGCGGTACAGGTTCCAGACTTCCTTTCGCCAGTAATAAAGTAGCTCCGGCAGCCAGAAACATGCGATAAAAAGCAATCACTGGTGCTGGGGCAGTAGACAATTTAATTAACGGGGCAGCAAAGGAAACAGCCAGTACTCCTAAGAGAACAGCAGCTCGTGGTTTCAATAGATCAGCTCCTTTTTGTTTACCAAGCAGCAATGCAGCCGTCGGTGCGCGATTCGGTGCCGCCAGAGTAAACACCGTCTTTGGTGCGCCAAATTATTTGACCGCGCCCAAACGGAGCTGGGTCCAGACCAACACGCACTTCGTGGCCGCGCCGCCTAAGTTGGTGGGCCAAATGTTCGGGGAATTGCGGCTCTATTTCCACCACATTGTCCTGAGTCCACTGCCAGCGCGGAGCGTCCAAGGCAGTTTGTGGATTGAGGCCAAAGTCAATGGCATTCATCAGCACCTGAACATGGGCTTGCGGCTGCATCTGTCCGCCCATAATGCCAAATGGGCCAATGGGCGTACCGTCTTTAGTCAGGAAGCCCGGTATAATAGTATGATATGGCCGTTTTCCTGGCTGCAGTGAGTTTACATGCTCTGGATCCAGGGAGAAGGATTGTCCGCGGCTGTGAAGGGCAATACCAGTGTCTGGTACTACTAACGCGGAGCCAAAGCCAATATAGTTACTTTGGATATATGATACCATGTTCCCCTCTTCGTCGGCGGTGGCCAAATAAACTGTGCCGCCGGGAAAAGCGTTGCTGGCTTGCGGTAACCGGGCCCGGTCGCCGATTAGCTGGCGGCGGGCACAGGCGTACTCAGGCGTTAGAAGATTGTTTATGGTAATCGGCACTTTATTAGGATCACCAATATGCTTTCTTCCATCAACAAAAGCTAACTTTATAGCTTCAATCTGCCGGTGATAGGTGCCCGCGCAGTCTTTCTGTTCAAAATCAAAGCCGTTAAGAATATTAAGAGCTAGTAGCGCTACCAATCCTTGGCCGTTAGGGGGAAGCTCCCACACGTCCCAGCCACGATAGTTTATACTAATAGGCTCCACCCACTCGGGATAAAAGCCGGCCAGATCTTGCTCACGAATATAGCCGCCGTAGGAGCGGGAGAAGGCATCTATTTTTTCCGCTAGCTCACCGCGATAAAAGGCTTCGCCACCTGTCTCGGCAATTAGTTGAAGCGTTCGCGCCATATCGGAGCAGCGCCATATCTCTCCTGGAAGGGGAGCCCGTCTCAGGGGAGAAAAGGTATCAAACCAAAACTTAAACTCGTCTCTGGTGGCTTCCTTAGCATAGCGCCGATAGAGTTTATCCCAGTTATCAGCGGTACCCGGAGCTACGGGGTACCCCTCTTCGGCGTAGGTGATAGCCGGGGTCAACACTGTGGTTAGCGGTAGTCGGCCAAACCTTTCAATCAATTTTGCCCAGGCAGACGGGGCTCCCGGCACTGTTACCGGCAACCAGCCTAAGGGGGGATTTCGTTGCATCCTTGTTGTCGCAGTTTTTCAATAGATAAGGAAAGTGGTGCCGGACCGCTGGCGTTGAGGCCATAAAGCTGCCCCTTAAACCAGGCCAGACAAAATGCATCACCGCCGATACCTGTTCCTGTGGGCTCCACCACAGTAAGACAGGCGGCTGTAGCTACAGCGGCGTCAATAGCATTGCCTCCTTGCCGTAGAATCTCTAGTCCGGCTTGAGCTGCCAACGGTTGGCCGGTGGCTACCATGCCTTTCTTTGCATAAACTACATTTCTTCGTGCCGGATATTGATAGGCTAACGGATCAAACTGCATGGTTAACCCTCCTCAGAGAAACTAGCAACAGCACCTGATTTTTCAACATATGGGGATTACTGTTTTGTCTTTCTCCATAACAAAAACCCAGTTATGCTCCCAGCTAATACGATAGTTATTACACCTATTAATAATGGCCAGTTAACAGATGAAGTGACGTAAATTGCCGTAGGTCCGTCGGCGCCTCCGATAACCCCAATACTCATGGCAACCTCACCTTCCTTTTAGATATCAAAGCATATTTAATGAATTATCCGCAGTTGTGGGCAAATCCTTTCGGGTTTTCCTAAACTAATTTAATTTCCCGGCATCTGACCAGATACCGGGATGTGTGTTTTTATATTTTTTTAATGTAAAAGGCCAATGGGTCACCGTCTTGCCAATAGTCGGGGATATTTGCTGTGTGCTGGTACCCTTTGGCATTGTAAAAAGCCCTAGTATCTTGTGTATAGGCGAGAGGGGACGTCCATACGACAATGACACGGGCGCCTATTTGAGTCAGATGGTCTTCTACAAATCCAAGCATTTTACTACCTATCCCTTGGCCGCGGAGGCTAGAAGTTACTGCAAAGTGAGACAGATGGTACACTTGATGGGCCCCAAGATCTTGCCTGTAACCTAGGCAGGACACTAGCTGATCTTCTAAAAAACCAGCGAAATATTTAACCCCAGCGGGCCGGTTGTTTAACCAATCCTTTATATCAGCGTAGACGCGTTTGATATCCCGATCGTAAAAATAATGTGGCAAAGAGCGAAAGATAGCAACAGCAGATTCTAATTCAGCCACACTTTCAATTGGACGAATAATCAATCTAATACCTCCCTATAGCTATAGTCACACAACTTTATTGTACTAATTGAGTTGCTGGCGGGTCAAGGGATAGCAGCACTAGCTGCTGCTTGTACTGTTTTAAAATATAAGTGCGGAAGGCAAAATAAAAATCTTCCTGGTCGCTAAAAATACCGGGAAGATTTCGTTTGCTAAAATATAAAATGGAGCGGAAAACGGGATTCGAACCCGCGACCCTCGGCTTGGGAAGCCGATGCTCTACCACTGAGCTACTTCCGCTCGTCAACATGATTATACTCCCTTGGCCTATCTTTTGCAACCCTCGCTCTAACATTGTCTGTGTCAAGATCTAGTAGGCAAGACACCCATAAAAATAGTTGATGGTAATTATTAAGACACCAGTCCGGCTTCAGCAATTCCTCTAAGGACTTGCTTTATCCATAAACGTCCCGATTGCGGCCCCGTCAGAGCTGGCATCCGTGCTTGTAGCCAG
>JBMNSQ010000121.1:0-4969 GCA_050945275.1 bacterium
CTTTCCTTCCGAATAACTGATAACCGCTTCGGGGTTTCTTTCCCCTACTCCCGTAATAGCTGCGTTTGGCCCCAGCAATGTCAATGACTTATCAATAGTCAACTGTTCTTTATATTCCCCTGGACCCACCGCTATTACTTGTCCTTCTGTTGCTCTATCAATTACTTCTTGTATATTCTCACCAGCAGGAACTAGCAAATTCCCAACAATAACCTGCACTGCTGCCTTTTTGCTGCCATCAGCAACAGATGTTACTGTAATGGTTGCTGTTCCGCCTTTTATTCCTGTTACGACACCATTGGCATCAACAATTGCTACAGCTTCATTGTCTGATGACCATGTTACTCTCTTATTAGAAGCATTTGCAGGGCTTACTGTTACTTTTATTGTTCGAACACCTGTTGGTTCGTTTTCATCGGCTCTCACCAACATAACAGTCTCATCCACGCTAATACCACTTACGGGAACTTTGGGTGGCTTGGACGATCCACCACCGGTGGACTTTTTGGGTTCGGAGACGTCTTTACCATCGACATTGGCTTTGATGCCTTCTTCTAGGACGATCTTATCGGGCTTTTGCTCGATGACTACCCCGTCGATATTTATTTCGGCTGTAGCGATGCTGCCTTGGCCGGTGATCTCTACTTTGGCATTGGCAATGACTGTGTTGACACTGGCCTTTTTGTCCAGCTCCACCTGGGTTTCGCTTGCGTTTTTAGATAGAACTAGTTCATCTATGGTAGAGCCTTCTCCTACTGTTACGTTGGCATTTTCGGCTGCTATTTCGACCTCGGCAAAACTGCCAGTTAAAACAACTTCGGTGCCTTTCGCTAACTCCTTGGGCAGTTCTACCCGCTCAAAGGATCCATCGTCTTGGCTAATTAAGATGGCTCCGGATTGAAGCACTACTTTAGGAATGGAAGTGGATCCTTCGGCCACGATCCTAATCTTGCCGTCTACTTTCTCCACGGTAACGATACCGTGCAAGGCGCAGTCGCGGAAGATAACGCTGTCGGTACCGCCGCCTTTGACCTCTGCATTACCCTTAACGGTTACATTTTCTAGTACGACGGTACCGTCGCCAACGCTTGCATCGATAATAAGATCGCCGGTGATAATCAAATTCTGAAGGGTGACACCGTCAGCTTTAATAATAACGTCGCTGTTAATGGTTTCTATGGTTTCTACGCCTTCTTCGGGTCCGTAAGTTCCAGCCTCATCAAACACTGTAACTGCAATTTCCGGTTCCAGGGCCAGGACTCGTACCAGAACAGCAGCTATCTGGCCCCGGGTGATAAGACCATGGCTCCCCAGCTGCATTAGCACTGCTTCTCTTTGTTCAGTAGTGCGAGCCTCCTCCCACCGCTGCCACCCAGTTGTAGTTAGGTCAACCGGTTGGGGTGCCAAAGTGGTAGGCGTATAACCACTCAGCAATCCTAAGCTTACAGCAGTAGCCATATCGGTCTTGGCCCAGACACTCACGTTATCGTTATCAACAAAGGATGCTAAGGCGGCATTTTGTTCTGCTTCAGTAGCTAGTTTACTAAGAGCGAAGGCTCGTACTAGCATGGCGGCCGCTTGTTCTCTCGTGATAGGACGGTAGGGGCCAAAGGTCCCATCAGGATTGCCCGATACATAACCGTAGGCTGCCGCCGCTTCCACTTGGCCGGCAAACCAATCGTTCGGTTTGACATCATTGAAGCGGCTGCTAGCGGTTACTGGTGCAATCCCTAGGCTCCTGTTGACCATGCTTACGAATTCGGCCCGGGTAACAGTGAGATCTGGCCGGAAAGTACCATCGGGCAGCCCGGATACCGCCCCCTTCTCCACTAGTTGTTCAATGGCGTCTTGTGCCCAATGGCCCTCAATATCGGCCGCTGCAAATGCCGTCACCGCCGGAACAACAGTTAGCAGCAACGCCAACACAGTCAATACAGCGACACAACGATGGGATCGACTAGTCAATTATAAGTCCCCCTTAAATTTATTTATTGTAGTAGATTATTGTCTGAAACGCCCCCCACTTGTTTCTTGGAAGGATCACCTCCCGATTATTTGTCCGCAACCTCACGGTAAACCCCGCCGTCAAAATCATGCCGATGATAAGCAACGCGGCATAGCCATCGCGCCATTTATGGATCGCTTTCATATGCATAACGCCTTCTTCATAATAAAATTTATGGCGAAATTAGGGGAAAGTCATCAACCTAAAGTATGAAACCACAAAAAAACCTCTCATACTTAAGTATGAGAGGGCGGATTTGTCAGTATTTATCAGGCTTTGCAGTTAAAAATCGGATTGATTTTTGAGCAGGGTACTGATAAGCTCGGCACGGCTGCTGACATCATATTTGGAAAAGATATTTCTGGCATGGGTTTTAACAGTACTTTCGCTGATAAATAGCGCGGCGGCTATCTCGCGGTTGGCCTCGCCGGACAAAATATGCTGAAGTACCTCCTTTTCCCTGACAGTCAGTTCTTCGAGTGTCTTCGTCTGCCGGATGATATCTGTCTGTTGCGTCTCACTCATACGATCATAGGCAGCAAGATAGGCGTGATTCTTGAGCAGCATAACAAGCTGCCCATTAAGCGGCGGCAGCATAACCAACGTGATGCATACAACCGTGAGGGCCATAACCGCCACCTCCGCACCGGGAAGTTGAATGGAGGTTACCGCCATTCCAACAACGCCGCCGCATAGGACGCCGAACACATTGGCGGAAAGGCCAATTCCAAATACTTTAACCGGGTTTCCAGTATAGTCCAACATCTCCCCGATGATGCTCCACCAAAACAAATCAAAAATACCGCAGGCGCCAAGCATCAGGGTATCCACAACTAAGTAGTCGAAAGCGTTTCGTCTCAGCAGCATGAAACTGATGAACGCTCCCATGATCATTGCCATACCAAGATATAAAGTCCTTGAACGCTTCGCCTTCGACGGCAGATTCCGCATAATAGCAAGCGCAATAATATACGGCACCGCCCAATACCAACTTGTCAGTCCTGTAAGATGTTTGAAAGCCGGGTTTATGACCTGATACATAAGGCCGGAATTGATGGTAATGACAAAAACAAACAGGCACAGCAGCATTAGCGATTTCTTAATGTCGCCATGCGGATTACTCTCTGTTTCCTCTCGCCATACTTTCTTCGTGTCAGCCGGCAGCATCCAAATGCACACCATACCTGCCACAAGGCAAAGCATAGCGAGAGTAAGCCCGATAAAAGGCGACCAGTTTATAGCCACCACATTGACAGCAATCATAATGATATTGGAGTAGATCAGAACGTCCGCGCAAGATTTGATGCGTTGATTCTTGGGCGTAAAGGCTTTAAGAAAATATCCCCACGACGCCACTGCACAGCCTCCTACATACCCGCTGACAATCAACCCCACTGCCCACAGCGCGGACGGAGTAAAAAAGAACGGTACAGTAGCCATCAAGCATACGCCCATGCTACCCAACATCGTATATTTTGCCCCTGTTGGAGACTTCACTAGATAGCCGCAGGAGAACAGTCCTACAAAATGCGCAACGATAGCAGTAAGTATGTAAGCAGAATCCTGTACATCGTAGTAAGCCAGCATGCTGTAAAGCACCTGACCTTCAAACAGAAAAGACAGGAGATGGGCAAAGAGAAAGGAAAACCCAGTGATAGAAATAATGCGATCACTCATGGCTTTACAATTGTTCATTCTATCACCTCACGCTTATCGGAAGCTGCTCCGTCACTCACCGATTCGTCAATGTCTGCGGTCATGAAACGAAATGGCTTAAGGGCACAGCAGCTACCTCTCTTCGACATTCACTTTGTCGGTATGCTCTTTATGGTTTATACTGTATGATTATACCATAATAAAGCGAAACGGTGGCGCATTTGTTGTTTTATGTCGTATGGATTGTGTCCCCCCCATACAAATACAATTAAAGCGCCCCACTTAAAATAAGGCGCTTTAATCCCGTATTCGGTTTGCCTTTCAGGTTGGTTCATAAATTATCCTTATGACTTCCCGCCTTTATGCCGATAGGAGTTGGTTTATCCAGGCAGCTTTAATCCTCGTTTGCCGTTAGGTCAGTACCAGGAAAACAAAGTAGTGGTGCTATCACCACTATCCTGTTTTGTTGGCAATAGCGACAAAACATAATATCCGGTACGATAAGTTCTTGTTCAAATACTCCTACGCACTCTGTACATACTGAGCATAGCGCCTTTTGCTTTAGATTTAAATCCCCTTCTTGTACCAAACAGTTTAATCGTTTGCAAACAGTATCTTGATCCAAACCGGTAGCCTTAGCTACTGCCGATGGCAGAAAACTGGTGACACCGGTTTCGAAAAACCTCTCCAAACACTCATCCACCGTCATAAATAGTCTCCCCCTTTACGGGGTTAGTGACAGGTTGATATCCCTGCCTTAGTTCATGTTATGGCAAAACCTAGTTTTGGTGACACTAGGCCCCTGTTATCTATTCTGTTGCTTCTTCAGCAGCTGCCAGCTTGGCCGGCAACTCTTCCTTAATAAATTTCACAGCCCGATCGATCCGTTCCAAGCTCTTTTCGCGCCCGACCAGCTCAATTAGTTCAAATAAGCCGGGGCCGATGGTGCGCCCGCTGAGTGCCAAGCGCGTAGGATGTATAAGCTTGGCCGGCTTCATACCTACCTTGTCGGCGTAGGCACGGTAAGCATTCTCCAACGTCTGATGGTCAAAAGGATCTACACTAGCAATAATCTCCCTAGCTTGGCTGAGCAAATCGGCTGCGCCTTCGGGTACAAAATGCTTACGCATTCCTTTTTCTTCGTAATCAAAATCGTCCCGGAAAAAGTAGCTAACTACGTCCACCAGCTCGACCAATGTCTTAGCCCGGTCACGGGTCAAATCGACAGCCCTTTTTAGTAACTCTAGCTCAGCCGGCTCCGGCGACGTACCGATTAGACCCTGTTTCTCCATAAACGGTATCACTTCT
>JBMNSQ010000122.1:0-4909 GCA_050945275.1 bacterium
GATATAAACGTAAAGTCATAAATTCTGATTTATTTTGATTTAGATCAAGGTTTAATTCCCTCCCGGCGTGTTATCCTAAGCATGCCGAATGAATGGCAAATTAAACAAGGCGGCTTATCTGCCGGGAGGAGGAAGAAAAATGAAAGAGGTTACATTACAGTTGGGAGATCTAGCTTGCCCTAGTTGTGCCCAAACCATCGGTCAAATACTAAAGAGGCAAAAAGGAGTCCAGGACGCATCGGTTGCCTTTACCAGCAGTCGAGTCAAAGTTGTTTTTGATCCTGAGGTTATAACCCTAGAGCAGATTGAAAAGGCCATCGAAAAGACCGGCTACAAAGTTAAAGCCCGTTTATAAAGGGTGAAAGCTATGAACCACACTTTTTTATCAGGAGCCTTAATCGCCCTAGGCTGGGGCCTAGGGCGACTTTCCCCTCAAAATAGGATTACGGACATATTGATGTTAGTAGCTGCGGTTTTAGCTGGCTGGCGCATTGCTTTGAGTGCTTGGCAGGCCTTGCGTTTTCGGGTACTTGGTATTCCGGCTTTGGTAACACTAGCGTCTTTAGGTGCCATCGCCATCGGTGAATATTGGGAGGCAGCGGTGGTAACTTTCTTGTTTGCCTTTGGTTCTTACTTGGAAGCTCGCACACTGGATAAGACTCGTGGAGCCTTGCGGGAGCTGTTGGAGCTAGCCCCCCAAGTAGCTCGGGTTAAGCGCGAATCGGAAGAAGAAGAGATCCCAGCCGCTGACGTAAAAGTTGGGGATGTAGTCATTGTTCGCCCCGGAGAGAAAATCCCTGTGGATGGCGAGGTTATCACCGGCGAAGCTACAGTGAATCAGGCGGCTATCACCGGCGAATCGGTACCGATAGAGAAAGCTATCGGGGATAAAGTTTTTGGTGGGACTATTAACGAAGCAGGTTACCTGGAGGTAGTTACCGAAAAAGCAGGCGAAGATACCACTTTTGCCCGCATTATTGCGCTGGTGGATGCCGCTCAGCAGGAAAAGGCCCATACACAGGAATTACTGGAACGATTCGCTCATTATTACACTCCCGCTATCATGATAATTTCTCTTCTTACTTTTGTTATAACCAGAAATGCCATTACCGCCCTCACACTGCTAGTTATTGCCTGTCCGGGAGCACTAGTGATCGCTACTCCAGTATCGATTGTGGCCGGTATCGGCAACGCTGCTCGCCATGGCGTGCTCATTAAGGGTGGCGAACATCTGGAAAAAATCGGGCGCATTCAAACATTGGTACTTGACAAAACTGGAACCCTCACCGTGGGCCGTCCTGAATTGGTGGGCCTATGGGCTCGGTCTGGTAATGAAGCCGAGATGTTATGCTTAGCTGGAGCGGTGGAAAAACTGTCGGAGCACCCGCTAGCCAAACCAGTGGTGGCAGCAGCTGAAAAAGAGGGGTCATTGCCTGAGGCTTCATCG
Organism: bacterium; assembly: GCA_050945275.1. Taxonomy (GTDB): domain Bacteria; phylum Bacillota; class DTU030; order DUMP01; family DUMP01; genus JAAYWY01. Next base: position 1,448 of record JBMNSQ010000122.1, read on the forward strand.
TTTCAGGTACTAACCGGTCGCGGCGTGGTAGCCGAGGTGGAAGGGCAGCAAGTGGCCGTGGGAACACCAAGACTCATGGCTGAGCTGGGTGTAGCAGTGGACCAAGAAGCTACCGAACGTCTGCAAGATGAAGAAGCTCGCGGGCGTACAGCTGTACTGGTAGCGGTGGACAAAAAGATTGCTGGAGCTGTGTTCTTAGCGGATACACCTCGGCCGGAAGCTTATCGGCTGGTAGCCCAACTTAAAAGGAGCGGTATTCGAAAAGTGGTTATGCTCACAGGTGACAATGCCCGTACTGCTGAGGCTATTTCCACTGAGCTGAATTTAGATGAGTTTTATGCTGAAATGCTACCAGAGGATAAAGTAAACGTCATTAAGAAACTGCGTCAGGGCGGTCAGATAGTAGCCATGGTGGGTGACGGTATCAACGACGCGCCGGCATTGGCTTCGGCCGATGTAGGTATTGCCATGGGTGCCGCTGGTACCGATGTAGCCTTAGAGACAGCTGATCTGGTTTTAATGGCTGATCGCTTAGATAAATTGCCGTATGCCATCTCTCTTAGTCGAGCTACTTTAGGTAATATTAAACAAAATGTAGTATTTGCCATCGTGGTTGTAGTTGCTCTTTTAGCTGGTGTCCTTGGTCAAACTGTGGTCCTGGCCTCCGGCATGCTTGTACACGAAGCTAGCGTTCTGCTTGTAATCATCAACGCTATGCGCCTTCTTGGTTACCGACCACCGGAACGAGCGGCAGCATAGTCCAGACAATATAGGGATCCCCTGTGGTATTTTGATTAGGGATAATGAATTCAGGTGAGATTTACAGGGACGGTTTGATACCGTCCCTGTAAATCTCACACTCGCCTTTTGAGCAAATTTGCTACTTTTATTAGCACAGCGTTATTGTGCTCCTTGTGTTGCGATGTAACCAAAAGGTTTATTTCACGAAAGTCCAGTTAGCAAAGAAAAGGCCAAAAGGATTGGCTCTTTTTATGAAGGAATCTCATAGTCCAGGATTGAATAATCATCATAGAGATAGCTTGTCCTAGGTGTTTCTGCTATTATCTTTGCTCAACTATACCTACATAGCAGCCAAAATATCGGAAGATTTATGTTTTAGACTCAATAGAGTAGGCAGCATTTCCTGAAGTCATAACATTACAGATGGAGGGAAGAGGAGATGATCGGTGGGTATATCGGCAAAATGCTGTTCGTAGATTTAACTGCTGGTATAGTAGAAGATAGGGAGCTTACAGCACAACTAGCTCAAAACTTTCTTGGCGGTTACGGGCTGGGGGCTAAGATTCTCTATGAGATGATGCCAGCGGGGACCGACCCTTTGGGTCCGGACAGCGTGTTGGGTTTTATTCCTGGGCCAGCCCCAGGTACAAAGGCATTGTTTAGTGGTCGCTACACCATCGTTCATAAGTCACCGGTAACCGGCGGTTGGAACGACGCCAACTCCGGCGGCTATTTTGGACCCGAGCTCAAAAAAGCTGGGTATGATGCGGTGTTTATCTCCGGTATCGCCGACAGACCGGTGTATTTATGGATTAACGATGGCCAAGCAGAGATCAGAGACGCTTCTCACCTATGGAGCAAAGATACCAAAGAGACATGGACTGCTCTGCAGGAGGAAATTGGGGATGACAGGATACGGGTAGTAACAATTGGACCGGCTGGAGAGAGGAAAGCCCTAATCTCATGCCCGATAAACGATGGTCATCGGGCTCCCGGTCGTGGTGGCGGCGGTGCGGTGATGGGCTCCAAAAAGCTTAAGGCCATAGCCGTACGCGGCAGCAGAGAGATAACTGTGGCCGATCCAGATAGAATTATCGAGATCAACAAGGCCGTAAGAGCTATGATGAGAAACAGTCCAGCGACACCTGCTTGGTCCGCCTATGGAACCGGTGTTGGAACGGCTGGTTCAGCTTTAAGCGGTGACTCCCCAGTAAAGAACTGGGGTGGTGTTGGCATTATCGATTTTGGCGAAGAGAGTGCCAATAAGTTATCAGCTCCTACTTTAGATAAGCACAAAACAAGGAAATACAATTGCCATAACTGTCCCTTGGGCTGTGGAGCAGAGTATGAGGTAACCACTGGCCGTTGGCCTCTGGGGCCGACAGAACGTCCCGAATACGAAACGGTTGCCGCTTTTGGTTCCACACTCCTTTGCGATGAAGAAGACGCCCTTTTTAAGGCCAATGAAATCTGTAATCGCTATGGTTTGGATACCATTTCGGCTGGGATGACCATAGCTTGGGCTATGGAGTGTTACGATAATGGAGTACTTAGCCGAGAAGAACTGGACGGTATAAATTTGACCTGGGGCAATGGTGAGGCTATTGTGGCTTTGCTACAAAAGATGGCCGACGGGGAAGGTTGTGGGGCTGTGCTGGCTAACGGTTCTGCCTATGCCGCCAAGACGTGGGGCAAGGGTAGTGAATATCTCCAGACGGCCTCTGGTATCGAACTTCCCATGCACGACCCTCGGTTGGGCCCTGGTTTAGCTCGGACTTACCAGTACGACCCCACCCCGGGGCGTCACGTTAAGGGTGGCATTGGGCTCAGGCAATTAGGCCAACCGGCAGAGATGAAATATAACTATCAGGGGACCGGAGAGGCTGACCTTGCTGCCACTACTTTTCAAGAGGTTCTCAACTGCCTTGGGTTTTGCATGTTCGCTACCATTGTCGGTGTTTCGCCGTCAGCGTTTCATGATTATGCCGAAGCCATAACAGGCCTGCCTTTTACCGCTGAGGATAGCTTTAACACTGGTCTGCGCATTCTTAATATGCGACAGGCGTTCAATATTAGAGAAGGGATAACACCGGCCGATTGTACCATTTCCGATCGTGCTGTCGGCAAGCCTCCCCTTACCGCCGGGCCCCTGGCTGGTGTCACCGTGGATAACGACCAACTGGGCCGTAATTTCTTTGCCGCTGCCGGCTGGGACCTGGAAACCGGCAAACCATCTTTGGAATCATTGCAGAGACTCGGTTACCTGGATGAGGTGATCGTAGACCTTTATGGAGACGCCAAATGATCCAAGCAAGACTTTTTGCTTCGCTTAGAGTGACATAAAACATAGATTGGCAGGTTTTCTCATATTAGGGTGTCCCTAAGATTTTGCCCAGGCTGATTTTGCAAAAGTGCCTATTTTTGGATAGAGGCAGCCCTCTGTGGCTGCCCGCTCTACTGATATATACCGGCAGGGGCTTACGGAGGCGATAAGATGCTTATAACAGTAAAATACTTCGGCACACCGATAGCCAATCTAGGTACAGAGGCAAAACATATTGAGCTGCCCGCTGCGGCTACTATTGAACAATTACTCTGCTTAATCAACGAAAAATTAGAAGATAAAGATAGGAGGTTACTAGAAGCTGCTACCTTCATGGTAAATAAAGCTCGGGCGGACAGAAACACCGAATTAAAGCACGGCGACGAAGTACTTATTAT
>JBMNSQ010000123.1:0-4885 GCA_050945275.1 bacterium
TAAGCCTTACCCACCGGCTCATCCACTATAACTGCGTCCAAATTGCCATGCTGTAAGTCTAAAAACGCCTGAGGATAATTGTCATAACGCTTGATTTCCTTAATGTCCACCGCTTTGCCTTCGTATTCATCCTCGCCGGCTTGCATACGGCTTACAATCTCGTCGGCCGTAGTACCGATCTGAACACCGAGGACCTTACCGGCAAAGTCGTTTTCATCTTGTATTTCATCATAGTCAACACGAACTGTGATCAGCTGACCGGCCTCAAAGTAAGGATCGGAGAAATCCATTTTATCCATACGTTCAGAGGTAATAGTCACACCCGCAATTACCATATCAAACTTCTTGGCTTCTAATCCCGCAAACAAAGTTTCAAAAGCGGTATCTATAACTTGCATTTCGACCCCTAGCTCTTCGCCAATAACATCTGCTAGATCTTTGTCAAAGCCTTCTACTTCGCCTTTAGCATTAACACTCTCAAAAGGCGGGAAGGCAGCATTGGTTCCCCATGTCAACACTTTTTTGTCCTCCGTCTGGTCGCCCCCAGCTGATTCCTCCTGCTTAGAAGTGCAACCAGTTACCACTAGAGCCAGGGCCAACACCAAAGCCAAGCTCCATACTAGCCATTTTTTCATTGAAAGATCCCCCAATCAGTTAAGTAATGTTTCATGCTCATTATTATACATACCTTAGTATATTATTGCAAGCACTTTTTAGCACCTTTTTTGTTACAACTTTTCCCCACCTAGGACCAGCCTCTATCTGTGGATAATGTGGATAAAGCTGTTGACAACTCCTATTTAGTCCACTTTTCCTGTGGATAATTTTGGGGACGACGTCCGACGCTTGTCGAAATAAGTCAGAAAGTCCCACCTAATAGCTTTGGACCATCTTCCTATTACTGAGCCAGCATAGCTTACACACCATGTTAGTCATATACATGACAAAGTTATAAAAAAACAGAGGACAGCAACTCGCTGTCCCCTGGCTATCTTCCTAGTTAGAACTGGCCGCCAGCCATTCTTTGGGCTTGATAGCACTCCCGGCAATATACCGGACGATCCTCGCGCGGCTTAAACGGCACTTGGGTGGCCTGGCCGCAGCTGGCGCAAACTGCATCGAACATCTCTCGCGGGGCTCTCCCAGATCTGTTGCCCTGGGCCTGTTTGCGTGCCTGTCGGCACTCGCGGCAGCGCGAAGGCTCATTAGTGAAACCTTTCTCTTCATAAAACTCCTGTTCCCCAACGGTAAACACAAACTCCTTGCCGCAATCCCGACATGTTAGCACTTTGTCCTCAAAGGCCATACGAAAAAATCCCTCACTCTTTGAAGTTTTGCCATCGCTTAGCTGACCTGGTCTTTGCCCCCACACTCGCCTGCTGGAAGTCTTGCTCCGGGCTTTTAGACCCATCACTACTCCTTCTCTCTAGGCGAAACGTGTTTAGCCACCACCCATGGCCTCGCACCTTCTGTCCCTAGGCAGGGCTTACCCCTAAACCGCACCATGCTCAGCAGCCTCTAAACTGCCTTACGTGGATCGCTTTGCCCGCGGCTGGCATCGATTTTCAACCACAGACCTAAGCCAATGGTAGACTTATTATATTCTCGTTGGAAAGAAAAAGCAAGCGGTTTTAAGAAGATTGTGGAGCTATTCTCCTAAAATCTTTCTTCACCGCCTCCAATCAACGAAAAGCCCCTCAGAGGATGCGTCTTTCGGGCGATAACCCTTGGCAGTTTGCTTTAGTTTTGTTATCTGATTAATCTTGTCAGCCGTCCGTTGTTTTAAAGTCGACAGTTCTTTTTTCAGTCTTTCACCGAGTTCGTTTATCTGTTGCAACTGCTTGCAATGAAGTTCCTTGTCCGCATTTAACCTAGCTGCTTGTTCGTTGGGAACTTTGCCCCTCAGCTCACGCTCCTCATCCTGAAGTTTGTCAATTTGTTTGATAAGGCCCTCACGCCGAGCTAGCGCCACCTCCACAATGTCGATATCGCCCGCTTCCGCGGCCACAAGGGCCTCTTTAGTAGTTTCCAACATTTCCTTGTATAAAGCCCCTTGCGCCTGAACCAATTTTACCAGCCGTTCTCCGCCTCCCTTAACCTCCGACATTTAGACCACCTGCTGCTTTCTTGCGCCCAGCATCCCTACCAATTATTTGTTCCCACGCATCGCGTAAAGAAGATAGCAGCTCCGCCGTTTCATCCGCTGCCCCTGGATCTTTTTTCACATTAGCCTCCACCAACCGCCGATACGCATAATCATAAAGCTGTGCTAGATTTTCCGCGATAGCGCCACCAGCTTCCATATTCAGTCCCGTGGCTAGCTCCGATATCGCCTCCTGCGCCCTAACGAGTAGGCCGTGCCCCCTTTCCAGTTCCCTCACCCTAAAAGCCGCCGCCCCCTCCTCAGCCCACCGGATAGCGGCATCATACAACATTAAAATAAGCTGCCCCGGCGACGCCGTGTTCACCTGCATCTTCTGATATTGGCTATAGGCCCTAGCTCCGTACATAAAACATTCTCCTAACTTTCTCTATGCTTAATTCCCGCTACCGGTATTAAAACCCGCTATCTGCATGGTTAGCCAGTTACTTTGCGATTGCATCTTCGCCAGCGCTAGCTCCAGCTGCACATACTGCCGCTTCAGCTGTTCCTCCCGGCGCAGCAACCGCTCTTCCATCCGCTCTGTCTGATTCTGCAAATCCCTTATCTGGCCGGAAATAGCCTCATCTTTCGCCGTAAACAGCCCCGTCTTGTCTTTAGTAAGCGTCTCTTTTAAGTATTCATCCAAACGGCCAGCCACACCTTGCTCCCCGGTAAACAGCTCCGCCACCGCCTCCGGATCTTCCTGCAAGGCTTCCCTTAGCTTCGCCTCATCCAAATGCAATGTGCCATCAGCGGAAACACCTGTCCCCAACGTACCTGTGGTAATACCTATCTGCGCTAAAGTTGACCACGGCCCTAAAACTCCATCAATGGAACCTGTTACCAATCCCCGCAGCCGATACTGAATTCCGTTTAGAGTGCTATCGCCAAAAAGAATAGCTCCCTGCTTCGTATCCTTATCCCACGACTGCTTACCCCGATTCGCCTGCCACACACGATTGTATTCATCCACAAACGCCTTAATCGCCTTGACCGCTTTGTCCACGTCCTGCTCTACCGTTAGCCTTGTACCCTCGAAACCCTCCCAGCCAGTACCCTCCCCTACCTTTTTGCTCACTCCTGTAAGCTCCAGCGTCACCCCGGAGATAGCGTCATCTACTTTATTACTGTTGCGCTTTATTTGAACTCCGTCCACATAAAAGATCGCATCTTGTCCGTTCACATAAGCGCTTCCGTTTATCTCCGGGTCCGGGTATCCTTCTGTGTCTATGCTATCTAGGCCTAGTTCTTGCCATAGAGCCTGTCCCGCCTCGTCACCGCCGAGCTCAATCGTTGAAGCTGCTCCAGTTTCCTGCGACGACAGCACCAGCCGCCCATCCACCACACTAGCACTTACCTTACCATTTTCGTTCACATTCTCGGCCTGCTTTATAGCTTCATTGATTTTCTGAGCCAAACTAGCCAGCGTATCATCCCCACTGTACTCTATCTCTACATCATTTATTTGCACCGTGCCACTTTCCAGCCCCGGGTTATTTCCAAGTACCTCCAAGTCCTTTAAAGTAGCCTCTGGATTATCCACCCGTATCGACCACATCTGCTTCGCCGTGGCTAGCTGCTCCACTTTTATTATGTATGTAGCCGTCCCCGCCCCGGCCTTTGTCGTAGCAGTGGCCACCTCGTCATTGGCCGAAGTAGCTTTCATCCCAGTATAAGTACCCGTAAGCTTCAAGTCCATCAACTTGCTTTGCAAACTCGCCAGCCCCGAGCGCACATCGCGCCATGCTGCCTGCTTCGCCGTCAGCTGTGCCTCTTGCCGCTGTAGCGGCAAAATCTTCGTCTGCCGCTCCACCGCCATCAGTTGGGCCACAATCTCCGACGAATTTATCCCCGAAATAAGTCCATCAAAACTAATCGAACCAGCCATACTATCAAACCTCCATCTTCCTACATCCCCTTGTGTCCCCCGCTCACACTTTCTTATCCAGCAATAGCCCCACCGCCTGCCTTATCCTCGCCACCGTCTCCAAAACCTCCGTCGGCGGCAGCTCCTTCACCACTTCCTGCGTCTGGTTGTCTATCACCTGCACCTGCATCCGGCCACTATCAGTATGAAGCACAAAGCTCAGGCGCTGGTTAAAAGCCTGCACCGTGTCTTCTAGTACCAGTGCAGCTTGCTCTACATCTTCTTGCGTTGGAACTGTCACTATATCTTTCCTTTGTTCCTCATTGCCGTCAAGCTTTTTAGGATTTACCCCAGCTACTTCCTTCCCCGCTCGCACCGCCTGGGCCCGATCCCCCAGCCCCACCGAACTCGCATTTCCCAATCGGTTAATTGCATCTAGCGCCAAACTCGTGTCCTCCTTCCATTCGCTACATAATTATCTTCATAGGTACTAAATTCAATGCTCCTCTCCTATCAATCGGACAAAACAGGTACAATCTTTAGCCCTCACGACAAAATTCATTTTGGGCCAAGCTAAAGTTTTGCCATTAATCGCCGATAAATAACATAGAAACTCAAAACAGCGCACTCATCGCGCAAGGTCAAACCCCAGCCGAGCACAGCCTGACTGGGACACGGGGGACAAGTCATTTATCGAAAGGAGTGATGCCTGGAAATACACGCTACCGGTTTTCGTACGGGGCACGGACGCCCCCGTAACCACAAGGCTAAAGAGCCTTGGTTGCAAACAATTCATCTGCAAGGAAGCAGACGAAAACCTTACCTTAAGGAGGAACAACAAAAACATGATTATCAACCCTAATCTCTCAGCCATG
>JBMNSQ010000124.1:0-4797 GCA_050945275.1 bacterium
TTATCCGCTCTAGTTGACACTACAAACTGCCACCTCCGCGCGCCGCGGAGGTACCGGTGGTGAGACCTTTTTCCGCTGCCTGCAAACTGGCTAGAGCCAAAGCATAGCCTTGCTTGATACCAATAAGATTACTTTCAGCCTGAGATAAGGTCCGCCAAGCTTGCAGTACATCTAGATCTGTAGCTGCACCCACCTTGAGCTTTGCTTGGGCTAGCCGTAAATTCTCCTTAGCCTGGTCTATTGCCCGCTCAGCTGGCAGTAGCTGTTCTTTAGCGGCCAGATGCATATTATAACTGCTACGCACGCTGGTTTCCACCGCTAGTTTGGTATCGGCCAACTTAAGCTCACTTTGTAACCAAGCGTATTCAGCCTCTTTATATTGATGAGTGATATCAGGATACCACTTTTTCGTAAGCTCAAACTTCTTTTCAGCTACGTCGTGCTCAAACTGTGCACCTTTTATGTCTATGCTGGAATTAAGAGCTGTTTTTACTATTTCTTCAAGAACAAACTCAGTTGCCGTCTCCGCTGGCACAGCTAGTTTTATATTGGTATCACTATCTAAGCCGATCTCTTTTAATAAGATCAGACGTTTTGACTCGCGAGCGCTGGCTGCACCTAGCAGCCCGGCCCGCGCCTGGGCTAAGCCCGTTTCAGCCGCCAAATCTTGGGCCGGAGTAGCCAGGCCCACCTTGGCTTGAGCCGCTACAGAGCGCCGGGCCTCGTTGGCTTCTTTCTCCGCTGCCTGCGCCGCCTTAAGGTCAGCCTCGGCTTTTAGGAAGTCGTAATAAGCATTTATTACCATCAGCCGTACACCCTCACCAGCCAAATCATACGATGCTTGAGCCAGGGAAACCTGCTGCTCGGCCATCCAAACACCGTGATCTTTAAAAAAACGTCCGTCAAAATCCAATGGAACTGACATCCCTGGCATTTCTTCTAGATCTTCTATCTTCCGAACCCCACTCTTAGCTTCCTTTAATCCGAGCTTCGCCTGATCCAGCGCCACCGCCGCCAGTTTCAACTGCGCATTGTTCTTAGCTGCCAAGCCAAGGCATTCGGCTAAGCTTAGCTCTACCGCTTCCTTACTTGCTGCCGCCTGTACCGGGACAGCAGTTACTAGTAGCGTTAACACAATAGCAACTGCCAACACAGAAGGTCGTGTGAAAATGCGCCCAAAGACCCATTCGCTTCGCTCAGAGTGACAGTTCTTACACAATCTGTCGTGCCTACGTTTAACCATTATTCACTACCCCTTCCTCTTTTGCTCGGCCCATTTTTAGCCACGGTAAACGCCGAGTTAATACTGCACCAATATCTTCAAACAAGGTATAGACCAGAGGAACCACTACCAACGTTAAAATAGTGGACATGCTAAGGCCGAAGATTATCGTTACTGCCAGCGGGGCCTCTAGCTCGCCGCCTTCCCCCAGCCCTAGGGCCATTGGGACCAACCCTAACACCGTTGTCAGGGTAGTCATGAGAATAGGTCTTAGTCTGGTCGGTCCGGCCTCTAAAATTGCTTCACGAATACTAAGGCCCCTTCTTCTCAAGGTATTGATATAATCCACCAAAACGATGGCATTGTTAACCACCACGCCGGAAAGAACAATAATACCAATAGCCACTAGTATAGATATCGGCTTACCGGTAATAGCCAAACCAAAGACTACACCGATTAAACCCAACGGCATGGAGAACATGATTACTAACGGATGAAGCAGTGACTCAAACTGAGCCGCCATCACCATATACACCAGTACCACGGCAAACACCAGTACCAAGCTCAAATCGGCAAAAGCCTCCATCATTTCTTTGTTCTCGCCACCAAATTGTACACTGTAGCCTTCTGGCAACTGCATTTCTTGAAGCTCACGAGAAATGTCGTTACTCACAGTGCCTAAGGAGCGACCAACAACATCAGCCGACACTGTAGCTACCCGTGACTGATTCTCCCGATAAATGCTGCTTGGCCCTTCAGTTAGTACTAGTTCAGCCACATCCCCTAAGGTAACTTGAATACCAAGCGGCGAGGTAATAACCATCCCCCTGATATCAGTCAGGTTTTGCCGCTGCTCTTCGGTTAACTGGACAATTATATCCACCTCATCGCCACCAACACGGTAGCGGGTAGCTACTTGGCCGTTCACCGCCATATCCACCGCTTGGGCCACCTGTCCCGCCGACAAGCCTAAGGAAGCAGCCTTACTGCGATTTAGCTGCACCTGAATCTCCGGTCGACCTTCTTCAAAGCTAGTCTCTACCTCACGTGTCCCCGGAACATCCTTAACAGTGGCCGCAATATCATCAGCCAATGAATGAAGAACCTCGATATCATCGCCATGAATCTGTATACTTATAGGACTATTCCCTCCGCCGTGCATACCAACCATATCCTGGGCCGACACCGCTATTTCCGCACCGGCAACGTCTTGCACAAGTTGGCGCACTCTTTCAGCCACCTGTACATCGCTCTGCTTTCGCTCTCGTTTCGACACCAGGCCAACCTCAATTGTTGCCTGTTCAGCGTTAGTACCCATGCCACCGGCAGCCATTAGGTCGCTGCCCCCTACCGAAGTAAAGATAGTATCCACTTCGGGTATATCCGTCAGCACCTGTTCTACTCGCTGAGCTACCTCACCTGTTTCCTCAATTGTAGAGCCGAGTGGTAGCTTAATATTAATACTAACTTGACCGGAATCAGTCTTGGGAATAAACTCTCGGCCACAAAACGGGATCGCGACCAGACTGAGTACAAAAGCCCCTACAGCCACAGTTAACACTAACCTCCGGTGATCCAAACTCCACGTCAAGAGGTAACAGTAACTATGGTTTAGCTTAGACAATGCCTGCCCTATACGATCAGCTAACCGGCGCGGCAGTGTTCCCAGTTTGTTGTTTGTTGGGTGCGCAGATACTTTATCTTCTACCTTAAGTAATCGACTAGAAAGCAGAGGGACCAGCGTTAAAGCCACGAGTAAAGATGACAACAGTGAAAAAGTTACTGTAAGTGCCAGTTGCCGAAAGATCTCAGCTACCAAACCTTGAATATACACAATAGGTACAAACACAGCAATAGTAGTCAAAGTAGAAGCTGTGATAGCCATCCCAACTTCCGACGTCCCCAACTGGGCCGCTGAAACTCTGTCTTCTCCCAGTTCAGAATACCGATAAATGCTTTCCAGCACCACAATAGAATTGTCCACCAACATACCTACTCCCAACGCCAAACCGCCTAGAGACATCATATTAAGGGTAAGTTTATTAAAATAAACCAGCGTAAAAGTAATGATAATGGAAATAGGAATGGAGAGCGAAATAATCAAGGTGCTTCTGAAATTGCGCAAAAACACATACAAAACGAACACCGCTAGCAGAGCACCCAGCAGGGCACTACTTTTTAAGTTGGCGATGGATAGTTCAATAAATTCCGACTGGTCAAAAATATAATCATAGTTGAGATTAGGTATGCTCTGGGCAATTTGTGCCATTTCGTTTCTCACCCTAGATGCTACCTGGACAGTGTTGGCTCCCGTTTCCTTTTGAATAGTAATACTTAGGCTCTGTTGACCATTTAGTAACGAATAGGCCCCACTTTGGTCTTCCACTTCATCTACTGTGGCTACATCGCATAAACGGATCACAGTGCCCGCCGGTGTTACCAAGCTAAGATTGCGGATTTCGTCTATGCTTTTAAATTCACCCGTCGTACGTACTACATATTCCAGCCCACCCTCTTCAATAATGCCACCGGGCAAGTTTAGGTTTTCGCTCTGCAGTAACTGAACTAATTGGTTCAGGGTAACACCGTAGCCGCTAAGGCAAGCTTGATCTACGGATACCTTAATCTCTCGTATTGGCCCCCCGGTCAAAACAGCATAGGCTACCCCATCTAATCTTTCTAGCCGGTTAATGACCCTATCTTCTAGTAAGCTTTTCTGGGCGGCCATATCCCGCCCTTCGGCTGATATTCCGATAGACATAACCGGCACCATCGACGGATCGAACCTATAGACAGACGGCCGCTTAACCCCAGATGGCAATGCCGCCGATACCAGGTCGATTTTTTCTCTCATATCCAAAGCCGCCAAATCCATATCCGTGCCCCAATTAAATTCCACTATCACCAGGGAGCTGCCAGGCGAACTTATAGACCGCACATTTTTAACATTGCTAACAGTGGTTAATACCGACTCTAACGGTCGGGTCACTAATTTTTCTATTTCCTCCGGACCAGCACCGCTATAGGAAGCCATAGCTACAGCTATAGGCATGTTCATTTCCGGCAATAAATCGATCGGCAGTCGGCTAAGAGATACTCCCCCTAAGGCCAACAGCACCAATATACCCATGCATACCGTTACCGGACGACGAATAGAGAACCCTGCTAAGTTCATTGTCCCTCACCCCCGGCTACCACCGACACCGGCATGCCATCACGCAGGTATTGCTGGCCCTTTACCACTAGCAAATCACCCTCATCGAGTCCTGCTGTTACTTCAGCAATACGATCATTTACTAGCCCCAGACTTATTTCCTGTACATAAGCCTTATCTTCCTTGACGGTATACACCACCTGGCGGCTCCCCTCTTGCATAATAGCCGAGCGGGGGATAACCAGCACATCAGACACTGCTTCGGTCTTGAGCTCTACTTCAGCAAACATCCCCGGCTTGATTAAAAGATCATCATTAGATAGAGTCACTTGAAGCGGAAATACCCTTGTTCTAGGATCAGCTGCCGGAGAAACCATAGACAGCTTACCGATAAATTCCTGCCACAGACTTGCTATATTAA
>JBMNSQ010000125.1:0-4784 GCA_050945275.1 bacterium
TCCACTCTACAAAATGGGAGATACATTGGCGGTTTCCTTTAATCGCTTCGCTCTTTTGAATGGGGTTAAGCTCGGCTTTAACGGTTGGGCCTAGCAACCCCTGGGTATTGGGTAGGGAACGAGACAGGGCTCAGCTTGCGGTCGAAGGTTACTATATTGTGATCTATGCATTTGTCTCGTTCCGTGCGGCCTATAAATTTAGAAGCATAGAGGCGAGATAAAAATATATGGACAACGCGCCGGCGTCGACGATGGTGGTGATGAGGGGACTGGCCATGATGGCAGGATCGACATTGAACCTTTTAGCAGCCATAGGCAATACGCCACCCACAACTTTGGCCAATAGAACAGTAAAAAAGAGACTAAAACATACTGTGGCTGCTAAGGCGAATGGTATTTTTGTAATATAGTAAAGGCGTAGTAGGTTGACGCCGGCCAGTACGCCACCGACGATAATGCCCACGGACAACTCTTTTACTATGATTTTCCAGAGATCATCAGAGCTTATTTCTCCTAAAGCGATGCCTCGTATAACGAGAGTAGAAGACTGGGAGCCGGCATTACCTCCGGTATCCATTAGCATGGGGATAAAAGCTGCCAGCAGTACCGAAGATTGCAGTATATCCTCAAAGCGTTGGACGATGTTAGAAGTAAAGGTAGCGGAGATCATAAGTATGAGGAGCCATCCCATACGGTGCTTGGCTAGTATAAAAATATTAGTTTTTAAGTAAGCATCTTCAACCGGGGCGATACCAGCCATGATTTGAAAGTCTTCGGTTGCTTCTTCTTCAATAATGTCTAGGATGTCGTCAACTGTAATTATACCTACTAAACGATTTTCATTATCGACGACCGGGATGGATAAAAGATCATACTTTATAAATTTGGCAGCGACGTCTTCTTGGTCGTCAAGAGTGTGAACAAAGGTTATATTTGTTTCCATGATGTCTTTGACTAAAACCTCATCGTCGCTAAGGATTATACGTCTTATATTGACTATACCTTCCAACATGCGCTGGTTGTTAATTATATAGCAGGTATCAATAGTTTCCTTATCGAAACCAGTTTTTTTGATGTGTCGTAGAGCTTGTTTGACAGTCATCTCTTTTTTTAGATCGACAAACTCAATAGTCATTAGGCTGCCAGCAGAGTTTTCTGGATAATTGAGAAACTGGTTCAGCAATTGCCGTGTCTTTTCATCGGCGTTTCTAAGTACCTTCTTGACAAAGTTCGCCGGCATCTCTTCCAAAAAATCTATGGTATCGTCAAAATAAAGTTGGTCTATGATGGAGCGAATTTCTTTGTCAGTGATATTACCCACCACATATTTCTGCTGTTCCGGGGATAGATAGGAGAAGACATTGGCTCCAATGTCTTTAGGCAAAATCCTAAATAATATCAACGACTTATCCCGAGGAATTTCTTCTAAAATGTTAGCGATGTCGACAGGGTTTAATGATAGAAGTTCTGCTCGGGCTTTTGTATATAGGTTTTGTTCTACAAGGCCCGCTATTTTTTGCATTAGTAGTCCTCCTTTCCCCGTATGTATCCCCACTACTATATGATACCCCAAATGCCACTATTTGTGCTAGCCTCCGTTTGTTACTGTGATAAAAGACCTGTTACCGATGAGTGATAAGTTGACCGGATCTTATGCACAGTGTTATAGTGACGTTGGTAATGTTAGAAGTGCAGGGAGGGCGAAACTTTAATGAACGTGGCTACTTTAGCAGACAAACTCACTGGCTGGATGAAACAACAGATAGAATCGGCTCGGGCAAATGGTGTTGTATTTGGCCTTAGCGGTGGATTGGATTCAGCTGTGGTGGCTGGTTTAGCAAAGCGGGCATGTCCCGGTAACTCTCTAGCAGTTATTATGCCCTGTCACAGCATATCTGAGGATGCCGAGCACGGTAGGCGGGTTATAGAACATTTTGGGCTATCAGCATACGAGGTGGTTTTGGATAAGGTCTATGATAATATGGTGAGTGTTTTATCAAGTGTAGACACAACTTCGCCCAAGCGGATGGCGAAAGCCAATTTAAAGTCTAGATTGCGGATGGTAACATTGTATTATCTAGCGGCGCAATACCAATATCTAGTAGTGGGGAGTAGTAACAAGAGCGAACTTACAGTTGGTTATTTTACTAAGTATGGTGATGTAGGTGATATTCTTCCCTTAGCTAATTTGGTGAAGAGTCAGGTTAAAGAGTTGGCTTGCTATTTAGAGGTCCCGGAAGAGATAATTATTAAGCCGCCTTCTGCTGGCTTGTGGGTGGGGCAAACTGATGAGGCCGAGATGGGGTTTGGCTATGATGAACTGGATTCCTTTATTCTGAATGGACAGGCATCGCCCAGCGTTGCTAAGCGCATATTAAATCTTAAGGAGCGTAGCCAGCATAAACGACAATTAGCTGCACGCCCGGATTTTTGACAGAGATTTCTTTAATAGTTGTCTCGTTCGTGGTAAAATAAAAGATAAAGAGGGGTGGAGAAAATGGCAGGACATTCCAAATGGTCTAATATTAAGCACAAGAAAGCTAAAGCAGATGCGGTGAAAGGACGAATATTTACTCGTATTGGACGAGAGCTAATGGTGGCGGTGCGCCATGGAGGTCCTGATCCGGAAGTGAACTTCCGCTTGAAAATGGCAATTGATAGGGCTCGGGCAGCCAATATGCCGAATGACAATATTATGCGCGCAATTCAGCGAGCCAGTGGTTCTCAAGAAGGTGCTAATTTGGAAGAAATCGTGTATGAAGGCTACGGCCCGGGGGGTGTGGCCGTCATGCTAGAAATTCTTACCGACAATAGGAATCGAACAGCGTCCGAGATTCGCCATATTTTTTCCCGACATGGCGGGAACCTAGGAGAAAATGGCTGTGTAGCTTGGATGTTCTCTCAAAGAGGTAGCTTAGTTTTAGAGCGAGAAACATTAGATAAAAGCATAGATGAAGTGATGATGGATGCTTTAGAGGTTGGGGCTGAGGATATTAACGAAGAAGAGGATACGATAGAGATTTTAACTGATCCGGCCGACTTTGCCGATGTAGAGGAGGCTTTAGCAAAGAAAGGCTATAAATTTGCCGAAGCAAAAGTTGCCCGTGTTCCACAAAATACAGTGGAGCTCGGACGTGATGCAGCCGAAAGTGTCCTTAAGCTAATGGACGAGTTGGAAGAACAAGATGATGTTCAGGAGGTATATGCCAATTTCGATATTCCGGATGATGTGTTAGCTTCATTAGAGGTGTAAGAAGTGCTCTTAAGGGGCACTTCTTTTTTGTATACATGTGATGAGGAACGGAGATACTATAGTGATAAATAATGGTAATGGGGGATTCTATGCGTTCCTCAGAATCTAATTCTCGACCTTTGGGTTATCTTTATCTCGTAATGGTATTTATGGGTATAATTTTGCTAGTTGTTGGCATTCGGTGGTCGGGCTTGCTTAAGAACCATTCTGATAGTCGACAAGTGGCTACTTTGCCTCAATCCCCACCGCTGTTGATCGAAGATCGTCGCTATGAACTATGCGGTCATACGATCGAACAAAGCCACGAGTTGGAGGCAGATGTTAGATTACTTAGCCCGAAGGAGTTGGCTCGGCTATACAATGCGAATACTTATCAAGTTAGCCAGGAGAAGCTGCAGATATTTAGCGACCAGACAGGGCTTTGCCCAGAATGCAAGAACAATATTGTTGTAGGGCTATACGAGGGCGAGGTGGCCATTTTTTATGGGACACCGGGAGGGCCGCAGCAACTGAAGGAAAGAACACAAATACAAGCAGAAAGGTTGCCACCGCAGGTAGTGGTAGACCTTAAGTCTGGTATCCCGATATCTGATCAAGAGGAACTACTTCATGTTTTGGAAGGCCTGATGAATTAAATCAGGCTCTATTTTTTTCGGTAGCAGGGTTTTGTTGGGAAGATGTAGAAAAATGCTGGAGGGAGGGGGACGAGAACATGCTTGTTTGTGGCATCGATCCTGGAATTGGTAGGTTAGGTTATGCTTTATTGGAACAACAGGAGTCTGGGAAATCAGAGGCAATTGAGCTCGGTTGTCTAGAGACCCCTTCTAACATGCCATTACCACAACGACTGTTTAGTTTGTACCAAGGGATGGAAAAGATACTGACTGCCCAACCTAAGGCGGTAGCTATAGAGAAGTTGTTCTTTAATAAGAACGTAAAAACGGCTCTTTCCGTAGCTGAGGCTCGAGGGGTAGTACTGCTTTTATGCGCACAGCGCGATATACCCGTATTTGAATATACACCACCAGAAGTAAAAATGGCGGTTGTTGGTTACGGTCGTGCCGACAAACGGCAGGTTCAAATAATGCTGCAGAGGACTTTAGGATTGAAAGATTTACCTCGGCCGGATGACGCAGCTGATGCGCTAGCCATAGCTCTTTGCCATTCTCATGTGGCAAGGTTTGAGCAGCGGTTACAGAAAGGGGGGTGAGATTGCTGTTTGATTATATCCGCGGTTTAGTGATCCAAAAAGAGCCTAACCGAGCTGTGCTAGAAGTGGGCGGTTTGGGCTTTGATATAAGCATAACTTCTACAACATCAGGCGAACTACCTTCGGTGGGAGAAATAGCTAAAGTTTATACGTATCTTGTTGTACGTGAAGATAATCTGGCCTTGTACGGGTTTAATTCTTTATTAGAACGAACAGTATTTGTCCATCTGCTGGGTGTGGGTGGCATCGGTCCACGGACGGCGCAGGCAGTGCTGTCTACTTTTACTGCATCTGCTTTTATTCAAATAGTGAACAGTAACG
>JBMNSQ010000126.1:0-4667 GCA_050945275.1 bacterium
AAAGTAGCATCCCTTTCTTCCACAATACGCTCTACACTGCCGGTGGCAGAGCGAATGATGCGGCCGTAACCAGTGGGGTCATCTAATTTAGCTGTAAGTACTGTAGCCGCTGCTTGGGTCTGGTGATGAAGCCCGATCATATCCGTAAGAAGGTCCCCGGTGAGCAAAGGTGTATCGCCACAAAGTACCAATACTTCCCCGGGTTGATTCCCGATTAAACCTTCGGCCATTTGTACCGCATGTCCGGTACCTAATTGTTGCTCTTGAAAAACGTATTGTACTGTATCCTGAAATAAATCCTTTACAGCAATCATCTCGGGATTAATCACCAATACGATATCTTCGGCCCCAGCCGAGCGAGCTGCATCAACCACATAAGATAACATGGGCCGTCCGCACACTTCATGCAGCACCTTGGACCGAGATGATTTCATGCGCGTGCCTTTGCCGGCAGCGAGAATAATTGCCGTGAGCCGGCTCATAGCTGTCACCTCTTACCACAATAAAATGTAGAAGAAGGGCCCCAGGCCCCTCTTAAATAATTTAATTATTCTTAGCCTAATGCAGCCACAGTTTCTATTTCCACGGCCGCATCTTTATTAGGTAAAGCTACAACTTGAACCGCTGACCGAGCAGGGAAAGGCTCGCTAAAAAATTCGGCATATACCTCATTCATGGCGGCAAAATCGGCCATGTCCTTTAGAAAGACTGTGGTTTTGACCACATTGTCTAAGGAGGTACCAGCAGCTTCTAACACAGCCTTGACATTGGTTAAGACCTGCCGTGTTTGAGCTTTAACATCACCCTCTACTAACTGGCCGGAAACTGGGTCCATAGGAAGCTGACCGGAAGTAAAAATGAGGTCACCTATCCGAATAGCCTGGGAATAAGGTCCAATAGCCACCGGTGCGCTAGTGGTTGATACTTCCTGTTTCATAAAAAAACCTCCCTTATGTTAGACATTGAACCGGAAATGAATGATATCGCCATCTTGTACTTGGTAATCACGGCCTTGGAGCCGCATCAGTCCTAGCTTGGGTACGGCGGCAAACGAGCCTGCCGCCATCAAATCGTCGTACGACACTACCTCCGCCCGAATAAATCCTTTTTCCATGTCACTGTGAATCTTGCCTGCTGCCTCTGCAGCCAGCGTACCCCGCTTCACCGGCCAGGCACGAACTTCATGGTTGCCAGTGGTTGTAAAAAATGTAATTAAGTTAAGCAGCTTAAAACTTTCCTGTACCAGCCGGTGTAGCCCCAACTGATCTAAACCTATTTCCCTCAAGAATATTGTCCGTTCGTCCGGTGGTAACTCCCAAAGTTCTACTTCTAATTGGGCCGACAGCCATAGAGCAGCGGCCCCCCGCTGATCGGCCGCTATTTTTACCTGATGCCAATAGTCTGCCGCTTGGCCGGTTAAGCCTGTGTCACCAACATTGGCCACCATAAGCAG
Organism: bacterium; assembly: GCA_050945275.1. Taxonomy (GTDB): domain Bacteria; phylum Bacillota; class DTU030; order DUMP01; family DUMP01; genus JAAYWY01. The sequence goes on from JBMNSQ010000126.1 coordinate 1,454, forward strand.
AGGCTTGGCGGTGAGCAGATTTAGATCGCCCAGCTCACTTTCTAGCCCAGCAGGTATACCAGGGGCGCCTCGGGCCAGGCCACCTGCTTCCAGATGATGGCGTAAGGTTGCCAGATAGTCGTAGGCTTTTATATATTTCGGGTCGCCGCTCTTTTTTTGTCGTTCTATTTTGTCCTGACGCCGGTTTAATACTTCTAAATCAGCTAAAATGAGCTCTAGCTCTATGGTTTCTATATCAGTTGTCGGATCAAGCTTCGCGCTTACATGGGCCACATCAGGATCCTCAAAACAGCGAACTACCTCCACAATAGCATCCACATCACGGATATGCCCTAAAAACTGATTGCCTAAGCCTTCACCACGGCTGGCCCCCTTTACCAGACCGGCTATGTCCACAAACTCCACGGTAGCCGGTACTACTTTTTCCGGCGAAATGAGCTCAGCCAGCTTGGTTAAACGTTCGTCCGACACTGCCGCCCGACCCACATTAGGCTCGATGGTACAAAAGGGATAGTTCTCGGCTAATGCAGAGGCCTTTGTCAAAGCGTTGAACAGGGTGGATTTCCCTACGTTAGGTAGACCCACAATTCCTACCCGCACAACTAGCCTCCTCCCAGCCAGGCTGCCGGCTCTACCACTAACTCCTGCCCGGCCTCTGATGCTTCTTCGAGCGTCAATAAAGAAAAGTAATCGGGCACGAGTTTAGATTCCGGCTCTTTCATTGTCACTAGCATCCCTGTACCTAGTACAGTGGCACCAAACTCGGCCATTAAATCCATCATGCCCCGAGCGGTACCGCCAGCGCGCATAAAATCGTCCACCAACACTACCCGCGCCCCAGCTGGTAGTGCTCGGCGCGGCAGAGACATGGTTTGTATACGCCGGGTGGAACCAGATATATAATTGATACTAACTGCCGGTCCCTCGGTAACCCTACTTTCTCGCCGGATTATTACGGCCGGTATCCCCAAGGCTCGCGCGGTAAACAAAGCCACCGGAATGCCCTTTGTCTCTACTGTCACTACCCATTCGGGCCCAAGAGGGCGAAACCGAGCAGCAAAAATCTGCCCGACATCTTCCATAAGTTTCGGTTCAAACAACAAATCGGTTAAGTATACAAAACCACCGGGTAGGTAGCGTTTTTTTTGGGCCAACTCAGCTGCCAACTTAAGAACAAGACTGTGAGCTTTGGCTCCTGTCAGTTCCGGCACATAACGGACCCCACCGGCTGCTCCGGCCACAGTCTCTACAAAGCCGCCTCCTAGCTCATCTAACATTCTTTTAATTAGGGCCACATCTTCGCTTAAGCTAGACTTGGCCGCCTTAAGTTCGTCTGTAAACGAACTTAAGGGAACCAGTTGGCATGGATGTTCTACCAGGAAACGGGTCAGGGCAATCAGTCTCTCTACCCGGCGTCGCCTCTCCAACGTCATCCCCCCATTCTACTAAAACCTATATTTCTCTTCTTAAGGGTCTGTTCCCTGCCGAAGAATAAATTAGGAAACCCATTCTCACATGGCTATGTTATTACATTGGCCAATGTATTTGGCTGCCAACTCATAGTCAGCCGGTTTATCCACATCGATACCTACTTCGGGATAAGGAGAAATAACAGCTTTCCCTTTAGCTTCAAATAGCTGTTCAAATCGTTGTTCCACTGCGGTGATAGTAAGCTGCCCTAAAAGCAGCCGAACAAAAAACCCCCATCCCAGCAAACGGCACATCTTAAGGGGCTCTTTACGTAGGCGAAACATATCCTCGGCCCATTTCCATCCGCGGTCTAATATCCGAGGATTAAGAAGCAGCAAATTGCCGCCGGTAAACGTCCCTTCTTTTAAGCGAACATAAGTGCGTTTAACCTCGGGGTACTTGGCATCACCTACACTCTTTTCCACAATGGAATAATAAAAGTCAGCCGGGTATTTATTGGCCTGGGCCAAAAAATCTTCCACCGCCAGAGCTGTAAGCAAGGGAATGTCGGCCGTGGCCACTAGTACTAAGCCCGAGGTCCCAAGGGTATCTAATCCTCGGCGAAGATTAGCCATGAGCGTATCACCGCAAGGAACAATAGCTGTTACCTTGTTGTTACCTTGCAGATAGTCTAGCCCACTGGGCCCCACAATCACTACTTTACCCACAGACGGGCTTTCGTTTAAAGCTGTCACCACAAAATCCACCATAGGACGCCCCGCCAAAGGAATTAAGGCCTCATATGATTCCGGACTCACCGCCGCTAGTTTTTTGGTGTTCGGCGCCCCCGCCAGAATCAACGCATCCACCACCTGTATTACTCCTTTCGCCTGTACATGTCGCCTTATCTCGATTCTTTAGAAGACTGGCTTCGGCCTGACGAACATGCTCTTCGGCCAACCTCCGGGCTTTGTTGGCATCGCGACGTTCAATGGCCGCTATCAGTCGCCGATGCTCCTTCATGGTATCTTTAAGCCGGCCAGGAGCAAACAGAGACTCTAGCCGAAAGCCTTGGATCTGATCGGCTAGGTTTCCTACAATCTGAATAAGACGGCGATTACGACTGGCTGTATAAATAAGTGTATGAAAACGGGTATCCATACTTATGACTTGTTCTTTATCATCAGCTATAGTGGCCGCTTCCAGTTGCCCAAGCACCTCCCGCAAAGCAGTCTGTTCTTGTGGTGTTATTCTTTGAGCGGCCAAGTACGCGCCTAGTCCTTCTAGGGCCATTCGAAGTTCAAACACATCGTTCATATCTTTAAGGGACATTCCGGCCACGTAGGCTCCACGGCGTGGAACCATTACGACAAAACCTTCCAGTGCCAACCGTCTAAGAGCTTCACGAACAGGTGTACGGCTAACCCCTAGTTCCTCAGCTAACTGTTGTTCCGCCAACCGCTGTCCCGGGACCAAATCCCCTTCCACAATGGCTTCCCGGACAACCTGATATACTCCTTCCCATAGCGGTAAGTAGTGGCCTGGACTGAGACTAACGTTTAATAATTTTTTCACACATATTTCACTCCTCGGAAAACCGACCGGCGCCCACAGACACAGGCCGGACCAGGTGGGTGACAACAAGTGGCTTAAGATTAACTGCGGCTCGCTCGGCCTGCTGCTCGGTAGTAAACACTCCAAATACCGTTGGACCACTGCCGGACATGAGGGCCGCTAAAGCTCCATTTTCCAGCAACGCCTGTTTAAGATCATTAATAATAGGAAAGTGGGCTGCTACTACCGG
>JBMNSQ010000127.1:0-4577 GCA_050945275.1 bacterium
CGAAGATCGTACAGATACGACATCATCTTTCTTCTGGCATTTAACTTTGAAGGAGCATCGTTGGTTACTTCTATAGTAATTGTCTGACCCTTTTCGTTATTAACATCTTTCTTTACTTTTATAGATTTATCATACTCGTTTACAGCCAGTGTTATAAGCTTTTCAGCAATACGTCTTACTTCCTTGGCCCTTGCTTCAGTTGTAACAATCTTGCCATGCCATAAAAGCGCGGAGACCTGATTGCGAAGCAGCGCCCGCCTTTGATCGCCAGGTCTGCCCAGCTTTCTGCGTCTAGCCATAATATCCCCTCCTGTTACAATAAACTTTCATATTTGATCAGTCTTCGCCTTTTTTCAAGCTCAGTCCGAGAGCAGCAAGCTTTTGCTGTACCTCTTCCAGAGATTTTTTACCCAGGTTTCTTACCTTCATCATATCTTCAGGGGTTCTTTGGATCAGTTCGTCAACTGTATTTATACCTGCTCGTTTCAGACAGTTATACGAACGTACGGAAAGATCCAGTTCTTCAATGGTCATTTCAAGCACTTTCTCTTTCTTGTCTTCTTCTTTTTCAACCATTATCTCTACGTCATTCACATGATCCGTTAAGTCGATAAACAGCATCAAGTGCTCACTCAAAATTTTGGCAGCCAAACTTGTTGCCTCATCAGGCTTTAGTGACCCGTTTGTCCAAACCTCAAGAGTAAGCTTATCGTAATCCGTAACCTGTCCCACACGGGTATCCTCTACATTGAAATTCACTTTCCGTATAGGAGTAAATATGGAATCAACAGGAATAATTCCTATTGGTTGACCCGGCTGTTTGTTTCTTTCGGCCGGAACATAACCCCTGCCCTTTTCCACATTTATTTCCATATACAATTTTGCATCCTCGTTTAACGTTGCAATATGCAGATCAGGGTTCAATATCTCTATATCTGCATCCGGGATAATATCCCCGGCAGTTATTTCACCAGGTCCCTGAGCATTAATGGTCATTACTCTGGGTTTATCCCCATCCATTTTAATGCACAGTTCTTTGAGATTGAGTATTATTTCCACAAGATCCTCTTTTACTCCGGGTATAACTGAAAATTCATGAAGAACACCGTCTACTTTTATTGATGTAACGGCTGCTCCTGGTAAAGAGGATAAGAGTACCCTCCTTAATGAATTACCCAATGTGATGCCAAATCCTCTTTCCAGAGGTTCTATCACAAATTTTCCATACCGGTTGTCTTCACTAATCTCAACAATCTCAATTTTAGGCTTTTCAATTTCGATCATTCAGACTAACCCTCCTCATAATATTATTGAACACACATCTATTACGAGGGTAACATACATATACTATATTGTATTACCTGGAATATAGCTCAACAATTAAATGTTCCTGTATCGGTACATCGATCTCTTCACGAGTTGGGAATGCAGTTACCGTACCTTCCAGCTTATCATAATCAACCTGCAGCCATGGAACTACCGTACCCGCAGGACCTTCTTCCCTCAGAGCCTTAAAATAATCCATTTTTGAGGCACTCTTTTCCGCAACAGCTATTGTTTCACCAATATTAACCAGGTATGAGGGAATGTTAACCCTTTTCCCGTTTACGGTAAAATGCCCGTGGGTAACCAATTGGCGTGCCTGAGCCCTTGATTTGGCAAAACCCATACGATACACCACATTGTCCAATCTTCTCTCCAGTAAAATCAAAAGATTTTCACCGGTAACCCCTCTCATGCGCTCAGCCATCTCGAAATATCTTTCAAATTGCCGCTCCAGTACACCATACAATCTTCTGGCCTTTTGTTTTTCTCTCAGCTGAAGACCATACTCAGAAAGCTTTCTTCTGTTTCTTCCATGCTGTCCGGGGGCATACTGTCTTCGAGTAATAGCGCATTTATCTGAATAACAGCGATCACCTTTTAAATACAGTTTTATACCCTCTCTTCGGCAAAGTCGACATACCGAACCTGTATATCTCGCCATTAGATATTTACACCTCCAAATATTTGAATAATTTATACCCTTCTGCGTTTAGGTGGCCTGCATCCGTTGTGAGGTATTGGAGTAACATCCTTTATAAGGCTTACTTCCAAGCCGGCAGCCTGTAATGAACGGATAGCGGCTTCACGTCCTGCACCGGGTCCCTTTACATAAACCTCAACTGACTTTAAACCGTGTTCCATAGCGGCTTTTGCTGCTGTCTCAGCCGCCATCTGAGCTGCAAAAGGAGTACTCTTCCTTGAACCTCTGAATCCGAGCGCACCGGCACTGGACCAGGATATTGCATTACCGTTAACATCAGTTATAGTTACAATAGTATTGTTAAAAGTAGAGCGAATATGTGCAGCACCACGCTCAATATTCTTTTTTTCACGACGCTTCCTTGATCGCCGAACTTGTCTTGCCATTCATGTCCCTCCTTATTTCTTCTTTTTGATACCTACACCCCGTCTGGGTCCTTTTCGAGTTCTTGCATTTTGTTTTGTACTTTGTCCGCGAACCGGCAGACCCCGTCTGTGACGGATTCCACGATAACATCCAATCTCCATCAAACGCTTGATGTTTAAGGCAACTTCCCTTCGTAAATCACCTTCAACTGTAACATTTCTATCAATATATTCCCTTAATTTAGAAACTTCAGCTTCGGTTAAATCCCTTACCCGTGTATCCGGGTTAATGCCTGTTGCAGCTAAAATTTCATTTGCCTTTGCTCGCCCTATACCGTAGATGTAAGTTAAACCAATTTCTACTCGTTTTTCACGAGGAAGATCAACACCGGCAATACGTGCCATTTTCACACCTCCATGCTTTATATTCCCATTATTCCAACTTTTCTCAATTTCCAAACAATTAGTTTATCCTTGTTTTTGCTTGTGTCTGGGATTTTCGCAAATAACCATTATTTTCCCTTTTCTCTTTATTATTTTACATTTTTCGCATATAACCTTAACTGACGGCCGTACCTTCATACAGTATCCCTCCTTGTCATTTAACGCGCCAAGTTATCCGGCCACGAGTCAAATCGTAAGGCGACAGCTCTACTGTTACTTTATCTCCGGGTAAAATCCGGATATAATTCATACGAAGTTTTCCAGAAATATGCGCCAATATTTTGTGCCCATTTTCCAGTTCTACTTGGAACATAGCATTGGGCAGCGCCTCAACCACAGTACCCTCAACCTCAATTACATCTTCCCTGGCCAACAGTTCACCCTCCTATTCGTATCCCAACGTTTCCAGGTTTTTTCGTATCTCGGCATCAAAAATTTGTATGCCGTTTATTATTTTATCTCTCAAATTATATATCACATCCGGTTTAGGTTCCAGATGTTTTATCTTTTTCTTCTTTGGTTTATCAATTCGTCTGGTCCTTCCATTAACAATCAATACATACTCATGATCAATCCGATCTACTATTACAAAAAACTTACCTTTGTCTCTCCCTGCTTTGGCTCTCACAACTCTTCCTATCTGGAATTCACCGTTATTACCCATGGTACACACCTACTCTTCCTCAGTAGTTAAAATGATAGGGTCTCCGTCGGTAATGGCTATAGTATGCTCGAAGTGAGCCGACAAACTGCCATCCTGCGTAACAACGGTCCACCCATCATCCAATATGACAACCTGGTCGGTGCCCTCATTTATCATCGGTTCAATTGCCAGAGTCATGCCCGGCCGTAGCCGGACACCTTTTCCAGGGGGACCGTAATTGGGTATTTGAGGTTCCTCGTGCATATTCTGGCCAATTCCATGCCCGACAAAAGCCTTAACCACCGAATAGCCGTTCTCTTCTACATAAGCTCCGATTGCATGAGATATATCTGAGAGACGGTACCCCGGTCTGGCATATTTCAGTCCGGCATAAAATGCCTCCTCTGAGACTTCTATAAGACGTTTAGCGTTAGGCTTCACATCTCCAACGGGATAGGTTTTAGCCGCATCTCCGTGATACCCGTTGTATATGGCGCCTATATCAACGCTGACAATATCACCGTTCCGAAGAGGAATAGGTCCGGGAATACCATGGATAACCTGTTCATTTATTGAAGTACATATGCTTGCCGGAAAACCATTATATCCTTTAAATGAAGGGATAGCATTATGACTATGGATATATTCCTCAACCAGCCTATCCAGCTCCATGGTAGTTATTCCAACCCTTATACTCCTGGCAACCAGTGCATGGGCTCCGGCGACTATCCTTCCAGCAATCTTCATTATCTCCAGTTCGGCTTTTGATTTTAGTATTATCATTGTACACAACCCTTATTTCAGGAATCCCCTGTAGTGCCTCATAAGCATCTGGGCTTCCAGTTGTTTAACTGATTCAAGGGCTACACCTACAACGATTAATACAGCCGTTCCACCGAAATACATTGGTATCCCTGATGCACCCGATGCCGCTATGGGAACAATGGCTACTGCTGCAAGGAACAGAGCCCCCACAAGAGTCATACGGTTTGAAATACGCATAAGATATTCTGCAGTGGGTCTCCCCGGCCTGATTCCCTGTACAAATCCACCATACTGCTTTAGATTATTTGCAACCTCAATCGGGTTAAATGTAATC
>JBMNSQ010000128.1:0-4545 GCA_050945275.1 bacterium
GAAAAAAATATAAGAGATGTTGCGGACGTTAGAGGATGATCTTGGTGGGGCGGGTTAAAGAGGGAAAGATCCCTCGCTTCGCTCGGGATGACAAATGAAGAAGCTCGGTAAGACAAATGGCGGAGCCTGGGATGAAAAATTAAGGAGCCCGGATGGCAAATGGAGGAGCTTGGGATGACAAATGAAGAGTCCGGGATGGTAATCCCGTTCATTCGTTAAAACTAAATGGGGTGAAAACATGTTAGCATATGAAGATCTATACCGCCAGGTAACGGACTTGGTGGACAAGTTTAAAGAAATGGGGGTCTCTCTTTGACATCGCCGGCAAGAGGGCGAGGATAGAAGAGCTGGAGACTGAAATTGCCCAGCCGGGTTTTTGGGATGACCCGGCACAGGCTGAAAAGATTATGCCTGAGCTAACATCCTTAAAGGACGAAGTACACCAATTTGCCCAGCAGGAGAAGGAAGCGGAAGACTTACTAGTTTTGTGTGAACTAGGGCGGGAAGCCGACGATGCTGAAACCGCCAAAGAGGTGGCGGCTGCTTTAGAGGTACTTAAACAATCCTATGAGGCCATGGAACTGGCGGCCTTATTATCGGGTCCGTACGACCGCCGAAATGCCATTGTATCTTTGCATGCCGGTGCTGGTGGTACAGAAGCCCAAGACTGGGTGAGTATGCTCCTTCGGATGTATACTCGTTGGGCCGAGAAAAGTAATTATAAAGTAGAGATGTGGGATTTGCTACCGGGTGATGAAGCAGGGGTAAAGAGTGCTACCTTCTTGGTGGTGGGCCCTAACACCTATGGTTATCTTAAAGGTGAACGGGGTGTTCACCGACTAGTGCGACACTCGCCGTTTGATGCGGCCGGACGGCGCCATACGTCGTTTGCATCGGTAGACGTAATCCCGGAGGTAAATCAGGATGTGGAAGTGGAGATAAGGCCGGAAGACCTGAAAATAGACACGTACCGAGCCGGTGGCGCCGGTGGCCAACATGTAAACAAGACGGACTCAGCGGTAAGGATAACTCATTTGCCGACCGGTATTGTAGTGACGTGTCAGAACGAACGCTCGCAGCATACTAACCGCACTACAGCGATGCGGATTTTGAGAGCGAGACTGTTCGATCTTAAACGCAAGGAAGAAGAAGACAAAATTGCGGCTTTGCGCGGACAGCAACGAGAAATAGCTTGGGGTAGCCAGATTCGATCCTATGTTTTTGAACCTTACACGCTAATCAAAGACCACCGTACCGACGAACAGACCGGCAATGTGCAGGCCGTAATGGATGGAGAAATTGATGTCTTTATTTCGGCTTACTTAAAGGCCAGCTTGCAGTAGGGAGGGGAATAAGTATGAAGCGCTTTTTATACCTGAGTCTGATTATGCTCATGGGGATTGTCTTGGCTGTAATGCCGGCCTCTGGAGCGGATCCGGGAACGGAAGAGGATCCGCTGGTGGCTAAAAGCTATGTGGACCAATTAGTTTGCTTGCAAGTAGTGGAACTGGAAGCCGGAGAAGTTCTTAGAGGTGAAGCAGGAACAGAGATTGTCCTGCGGTCCGGTCAGGCAGCGGCTATTACTACTTCTCAAGGCGGAATTTCCGATTTGACGGCCGGTCGTGATATCCAAAACGGCGAGGCAGTACCGGCCAATCACCTGCTGCTTATACCTCGTAGTGACGGTCGTGGGCTAAGAGCATTGACCAATATAGTGGTGCTGGTACGTGGCGGTGTGCAGTATTAGAGTAATGAACTTGGCAGTGAGGAAAGGGGAACGAAGATGCCCAGCCTAAATGTGCTGCTGGCCCTGATGGCCCTAGAGACAGGGGGCGCAGAAACCCATGTGGTGGGTTTAGCTCAAGAACTTAAAAGATCTGGGCACAACGTTATTGTCGCTTCACAAGGCGGGTGTCTGGAGCAAGAACTTAGGGCAGCGGGAATTAAACATTTCCAGGTGCCCTTGCATAGTCGTGCCCCTTGGGATCTATTGAGAGGATTTAGCCAAATGGTCCAGCTGGTTAATGAACATAGTATCGACTTAATTCATACCCATGCCCGGATTCCATCGTGGGTGGGGCACTTTGTTTCTTTGTGGACTCGTCGTCCCTTGGTCACTACCGCCCATGGAATCTACAGTGCCAATTTGGGGCTTAAGGCATTAACTGCTTGGGGTGATCACGTGGTCGCTGTTAGCCAGGATGTGAAATCTCATTTGCTTCACAACTTTGGTGTACCGACCGATCGGGTTACTGTTATTCCCAATGGTGTGGACACGAACCGGTTTTCGCCCGATGTGGATGCCGGGCCAGTACTAGCCGAGTTTGGATTAGACCCTGAACACCCCAAACTGGTGTACATAAGTCGCTTAAGCGGAGCCAGGGGTGAGGTTGCTCTTAAGGTAATCGAGGCTGTACCGGAACTTCTCCGCCGTTATCCACAACTGTCTACTTTTATTGTTGGAGAGGGGGACAAATTGGCTGAAGTGGCGCGCTGGGCCCAAAAGGTGAACGAAGATTTTCGCCGACCTGCTATTTTGGTTACCGGTGCCAGGACCGATACAGCGGCTATTATTGCTCCGGCATCAGTGGTTATTGGAGTGGGGCGGGTAATTCTTGAGGGCATGGCATCAGCTAAGCCGGTGGTAATCGCCGGTGAAGCCGGTTTTATGGGTGTTCTGACCCCGGAGCTTCTGGCCGAGGCCAAACGACATAATTTTAGCGGACGTGGGAGCAACTTGGTGACTAATGCGCCAACTATTACTGCAGCTGTGGACAAGGTCTTAGCCCAAAAGGAACAAGCTCGAGAATGGGGAGACTTTGGTCGCCGAGTGGTAGAGCAGGAGTTTTCCTTAAGCCAGATGGCATCTAAGGTGGAAGAAGTATACTTCAAGGCCCTAAGGAGGAAAGACAATGCAGATTATAGATGACAAAGGACGCTTATTTGGGCTAGTAAATGTCATCGATTTGGCGGTACTACTTATTATCGTTGCCGTGGCAGCCAGAGTAGGGCTAAGATCGAAGGTCCTAAGTGCGGTAAACCCGAGCACGCTTAAAGAAGTAGAAGTGGTGTTTCTAGTGGAAGACGTGCGTTCGGCTACGGCTGACGCTATGGCAGAGGGAGATACCGTTCTTAACACTAAGTCCAATGCCACACTAGGCCAGCTGGTAAAAAAAGAAGTTGTACCCGCAGCAAAAGAGGTTGAAACCAGCGACGGCCGCTTAGTACAAGCAGAGTCGCCCTTTCGCAAGGATGTATATATAACTGTTCGCGGCCAGGGGCAAGTAACAGGTAATGTGATTATCCTGGGTGGGTACGAAATGCGAGTAGGTGCTACAACCCAGATAAAGGGCTTAAAATTCGCTGTGATAAGTACAGTGTATAGTGTGAAGGTGGCCGAATGATATGAAGTCACTACAGAGTTTCTGGCAGGCCAGTTTGGTGGGGCGTGCGGCGACAGCGTTGCTTTTTGCGGCCCCTAGGTCTGCTACAGCTAAAGTATTAGCCTGGCTTAGTCAGAGCTTTTTGCAGCTGGGACGAGGCAGTTTGGTGGCCAGAATGATTCAGGTGGACTGGGGGGCTGCCCGGTGGCTAGCTAGCAGCCGACTAGCGCAAGGGCTGACTTTGGCTGGTGTTACTCTAGAAAAGATAGGTATCGCCGGAGCTAGCAAGCTGCAACAGGCGTGTGTGGCTAGCCGGGTGGGGCAAGGAGTTCGCTGGTGGCAGGCGAATCAGACAAGGACCGCCCGCTTTTGGGCCGGGTTCATGTTGGGTTTAGCAATAGGAATGGTAGCTTTGGGAGGCATTACTGGTACGCTAACCGTTCGTCGCCGCATGGCTGCCATGGGACTTATTCCTGTCGGCCTGCTACTTTTCATGGTACCGGTTGATTTCTCGCTTTGGATAAGAAACAGCCGGCTGCTACAATTAGCCTACGTTGTGATTAACCAAGGAGCAGGCGAAGACACGTGAGCGAGGGAAAGGGGGCTGGCTCATGGAGGCAACTACTAAGGACAAACAGATGGATCTTCGGTTGGCTGTCCTGGGCCTAGTTTGCGGGCTGGTGTTGGCTTTGCTCTTAACCTTGCTGCCAGCAAGAGAAATGGCCAAATACGTGGCGGCGGTTATTGTGGCGTACGTTATCTGGCTACAACCGCTTTGGGGACTGTATTTGGTTCTGGCCGGACTTCCCTTTTTTCCGACTACGCTATTGGGCCTGCTTTTAATAGGCACCATAGCGGTAGCGGTGGGTAAAGGTTTACTGGCTCAGAAGAAAGTGTTGGTATCCACCGGCGTGGATATACCGACGATAGCGTTTTTCGTTTTGGTGCTGCTAGCAGCTTTGTTCTCGGTGGCCCGAAGTGGAAGTCTGAGTGTGCTTCCCTTATACGGCCTGTACTTTATTGCTTTTTATCTAGCATCGGTATTGCCGCGCCCACGTGACATATCTTGGCTATTGGGTGGCTTGCTTTTGGCCGGGGCGCTCTCGGCACTGCTGGGGTTGTGGCAGTATAAGAGCGGGATCCAAACATCGCTGTCGTGGAT
>JBMNSQ010000129.1:0-4529 GCA_050945275.1 bacterium
TTGTGAATACTAAGCGCGGCCAAATCTGCCCCGGCCTCCATGGACGACAGTGGAAACAATGGATGAAACGAAAAGTGAGCGCCATGGGCTTCATCCACCAACACGGCCATGTCATAGTCATGAGCCGTAGCTACAATAGCAGATAAATCAGACGCCATGCCGTAATACGTTGGATTAAGGAGAAACACGGCCTTAGCTTCTGGGTAGTCCCGCATGGCATGCTCTACCTGTTCTAGCTCCACACCCATAGCAATACCCAGCTCTGAGTTAAGCTCAGCCGGTACATAAATAGGCTCGGCCCCGCTTAGAATTAGAGCTCCAAACACGGACTTGTGCACATTTCGGGGGACAATAATTTTGTCATCGGGATGGCAAGCAGCCATAATCATCCCTTGAATCCCGGCCGTGGTTCCGTTGACGATAAAATAAGCCGCATCGGCCCCAAACGCCCCGGCCGTGAGCTCCTCTGCTTCTTTAATAACTCCTTGCGGAGCAAAGATGCTATCTAGTTCCGGCATCAAAGTAAGGTCTATGTTAAATATTTTGCGTCCCAAATACTGCCTAAGTTCTTTTAGACCACGACCATGTTTGTGCCCAGGCACATGAAAGGAAGTAATATGATCCTGTGCATAACGTCGTAAAGCGTCAAGTATTGGTGTCTTGTTCTGGTTAATTTGCACCCTAACCTCCTTAAGAGCCACCGCAAAATATAAATAAGCAGGGATGCTAGATATAGCTTCCCCGCTTGTGGAGACGCATACTCACCTCTTTAATAGACAGTTATGTAGTCCTTCAACTGCTCAAACCGTTTGCTACCGATACCGGATACGTTTTGGATATCCTCTATCTGCCGAAACGGTCCATTGTTAGTGCGATAATCAATTATTCTTTGGGCTAGCGAGGGCCCAATGCCACTTAGTATCTGTAGCTCGGTCAAATCACCAGTGTTAATATTTACTTTCCCGCTATCACCCATGGTACTGGAAACGCCATTATATTGACCAGTCGGTTCTTCCCCCACTCTGGGAATCCATACTTTTTGCCCGTCTATCAGCGGTTGGGCTAAATTAATGGCATCCAGATCAGCTTCAGCATCGGCTCCACCAGCGGCAGTGATGGCATCCACCACTCGATCTCCTACAAATAGATGGTAAACACCGCTTTTTTCGACCGCCCCCGCCACGTGGATTACAATCTCTTGGGGCCCTGATTCTGTTTCTTTAGATAACATAGTGTCTGCGCCATCAGCGATAATTATGGTTCCTGGTGGCGGTTCAATGTTCACCGCCTGGCGTGTCGGAGCTACTTTTAGCCAGTAAACAACCGACGCCCCTAGAATCAATACTGCTGCGAGCCCTAATAGCAAATACTGCTGCATTCGAGTGAGGTTAAACACTTGCTCTGGAACACCCCCACATCTTTTCTACAGTATTAGACCTTAAAGCCCTGTTTTCCTTCCATAATGGTAAAAGTATATAGAAAAACTCTGAGTTGGCGATTTTACGCCATCCCAGAGTTAGTTTTGCTCACTAACGTCTATACCAACCGACTTATCGGGTAACGATATTAATGAGTTTACCCGGGACATTGATTACTTTAACCACTTGCCGACCATCAAGTTGTGGCTGTACACGAGGCGCTGCCATAGCCAGCTTTTCCACCTCTTGGCCATCACTGTCGGCCGGAACCACTAGCCTATCACGAACACGTCCATCCACTTGCACGACTATGGTAAGCTCTTCCGCCACCAAAGCAGCTTCGTCCCACTTGGGCCACTTTTGTTGATGGATGCTTCCTTGATGCCCTGTTTGCCGCCACAGCTCTTCGGTAATATGAGGAGCGAACGGCGCTAAGAGCAGCAGTACGTTTTCTAATACCTCTTTTATCACGGCACGATTTTGCTGATTTGCAACCACACTGTCTACATAATGATAGGTATCATTTACCAATTCCATGATAGCGGCGATAGCGGTATTAAAGTTAAAACGTTCCTTAACGTCTTCGGTTACTTTCTTGATAGTGCTGTGGAGTTTGCGCCTCAGGTCGCGCTCAGCCCGGGTTAGCTTCTTCTGGCCCTCGGTTTCCTTGGTAAAGACATCCAGATAGGCCTTAACCAATCGCCACACCCGGTTCAAAAAGCGCCACGAACCTTCCACACCCCGATCAGACCACTCCAGATCTTTATCTGGCGGTGCAGCAAACAAGATAAACAACCGAGCCGTATCGGCACCATAGCGGCTAAAGATCTCTTCTGGATCCACCACGTTCCCCTTGGACTTAGACATTTTGGTGCCGTCTTTAATAACCATACCTTGGGTTAACAAATTGGTAAAAGGCTCTACCGTTTTCACCAAGCCCTCGTCGTGTAGCACTTTGGTGAAAAAGCGCGAATACAAAAGATGCATTACAGCGTGCTCCACTCCGCCAATATACTGGTCAACCGGCATCCAAGCATCGGCGGCATCCAGGCTAAATGGTTCCTCGTCGTTCTTGGGATCAGTGTAACGGAAAAAGTACCAAGAGGAACAAATAAAGGTGTCCATGGTATCGGTTTCGCGGCGGGCCTCCCGGCCACACTTGGGACAGGTAGTATTTACAAACTCCGGCATATGAGTTAGTGGCGATACCACGCCGGGATCAAGCTTTGCATTTTCCGGCAGCAGCACCGGTAGATCTTTTTCCGGAACCGGAACCGTGCCACAATCTGAACAATAAATAATAGGGATCGGTGCACCCCAATAACGCTGGCGCGACACCAGCCAATCCCGCAACCGATAGGTAACGCTAGGTTTCCCCCAGCCTTTTTGTTCGAGATACTCGCCAATTTTAACCTGTGCTTCCTCATTAGGCAAGCCGTTAAACGGCCCTGAATTTACGAGCACACCTGGTTCGGCATAGGCTTCAGTCATGTCTTCTTCCTTAAGATCCACTTCTGACGAAGAAATTACTATCCGAATAGGCAGATTATATTTCCGAGCAAACTCAAAGTCACGCTGGTCGTGGGCCGGCACTCCCATAACCGCTCCGGTACCATATTCCATCAAAACATAATTGGCCACCCAGATTGGCACCTGCTCACCGTTTAGCGGATTGATGCAGACAGCCCCTAATGGCAGACCTTCTTTGTCGGTATCGTCAGCCGTACGCAAAGTAGCATCTTCGTGGCGGCATTTGTCAATGAAATCCTTAATTTCCCGCTCGCGCTCACTTCCTTTTACCAGCTCCAGCACTAACGGATGTTCCGGCGCCAACGCCATGAAACTCACACCGTAGAGCGTGTCAGGACGGGTAGTAAACACAGTAATGCCTTCCTCACGACCAGGCAAAGCAAAAGTAACATCGGCCCCTACACTCTTGCCGATCCAGTGGTCCTGCATAATCCGCACTCGCTGCGGCCAGCCTTGAAGTAGTTCCAGGTCTTCTGACAACCGATCAGCATAAGCCGTAGTGCGAAAGAACCATTGTTCCAGATCCTTTTTTTCCACCTCGTTACCACAGCGCCAGCACCCACCCTCACTCACTTGCTCATTAGCTAGCACTGTTTGACAGGTAGAACACCAATTAACGGGCGCTTTCTTTTTATAGGCTAATCCCCGTTTGTACATCAAGAGGAACATCCACTCAGTCCATTTATAGTAGTCAGGGTTACAAGTGGCTACTTCTCTCTCCCAGTCATAACTGGTACCTAAGCGCTTTTGCTGCTCTCGCATGTTGGCAATGTTATCCTTAGTCCACTTTACCGGATGGATGCCGCGCTGTATAGCCGCGTTTTCCGCCGGCAAACCAAAAGCATCCCAGCCCATAGGATGAAGTACATTGTACCCTTCCATGGTTTTTAGGCGAGCCACCACGTCACCGATAGCATAATTGCGAATATGGCCCATGTGAAGTGCCCCTGATGGGTAGGGGAACATCTCAAGGACATAGTAATTGGGCTTGTCGCACCGGTTGGGAACGCTATAGACATTCTCCCGTTCCCAAGTCTGTTGCCATTTGCGTTCTATGGCTTGAAAATCATATTGTTCTTCGTGGGCCACAATAATCTCTCCTTCCAAACCCATATTAAACTATAATAAAACCTCCCGCCCTGGACAACCCAGGGGCGAGAGGTTATGTACGTACTACCCGCGGTACCACCCTGCTTGGTAAAGATACTAATTGGTGGAGCTGACGGGGATTGAACCCGTGACCTCTTCCATGCCAAGGAAGCGCGCTCCCACTGCGCCACAGCCCCACAATCTTTACCCACTTCGCATTTTCACTCCGGGGCGAGTTCAGCCACTGCCAGCATCGGTTTGCACCAGCCACCGATTCTCTACAGCCAAACAGTATGCTTACTACTCCCCATCATAGGTCGCATGTTCGGTTGTTGTTACATTGGCCATTATAGCCGAGTTATCGCCAGTTGTCAAGTCACTTAATCGATGTTGCACCGGACTATGATATTGTCACCTTGTAACGGGACTGAGAAAATGTCACCATGGACAAAGGAGACATTTTCTTGAGCAAAAAGGAATCCCGACGTGTAT
>JBMNSQ010000130.1:0-4525 GCA_050945275.1 bacterium
GTACAACAGAGTATCATCCTTTGGCTAAGCAGGCCAAGGATGTAGCGGCAGCTTTTGTGTTAACAGCAGCTTTGGCAGCGGTTATAGTAGGGCTTTATCTATTGGGTCCGCCGCTTTTACAGCTTGCCACTGCCATATCGGCTACGGCCTACTAAATAAGGAATTATAACCAAGAGAAAATTAGGCACTGAGAGGGGGTATCGTGCTATGGTGGAACCGGCAGCCATGCAGACAGCACGCCCTACCAAACAGAGATCCTCACCGACATTAAAGGTTTTGGTAGTGCTGGTGCTGCTTTTATTTATGGTCAATAGTGTTGTGCTGGCTCTATTCACCGGTATAATAAGTTTGCCTAAGCGGGTGTTACCACTGGAAGTAGCCAAAAGTGCCGGTGCTTTGCTGGTAGATTATAGCCAGCGTATGGCTCGGGATTTGGGTGTCGATCAGAATCAGGCTGTTCGGGCTACTCTGGCTAAGTTTAAGTTTGAACTTGAGCAGGCGGCTAATCCAGAGCAGGTTGCACAGGTAATTTTGCGCCATGGCCGGGAGGCGCAGGACACCGTCTTAAGAGAGCAGGAGAACTTGCGCCGGGAAGAGATTCTATCCTTTATTCGCCAAGAACCTCGTCTTTCCAGCATGCTAGGAGAGGCCATGATCACCGTTACCAGAAGTGAAGACAAAGGGCTAGAGATTCTTGATCCAGCCCGGCTGCTGTCGCCGGAGACAAAGGAAAAAATGAACGCTAGTAAGACGCTGGCTCAGTTAGGGCAAGTTGTAGAAGTAAAGGTGGTAGATGGGCGGGCTACTTTACTTACACCGGTGTCGGTGCTGGAGCGCTTGAAGCATGCCGAAAAAGAAGTGGATACTCTCAGGGCCAGGCTACAAGAGGTTAATTCGGTCGCCGGTTTGGCACCCTTTAGTGGTAGTGGCTTAATAATTCGGTTGTACGATGCCGAGGGTAGTAGTAGCATGGGTGAAATTGTGCATGACTATGATGTACGCGACATTGTAAACGAGCTCTTCGCAGCTGGTGCTACCGGCATTGCGGTTAACAACCAGCGTCTGATAACTACTTCATCTATCCGCTGTGCCGGGCCAGTAATCTTAGTTAATCAAAAACCCATTGCTGTAAATCCAGTCACGATTTACGCTTTAGGTGATTCTGAGGTACTAGATAGTAGTTTAGACCTAATCCGGGCTCAATTTACTGCTTCCGGAGTTCGGATAGAGGCTGAACCAGCCGAAGATATTACCTTACCAGCTTACGAAGAGAGCAGTAGTGTAGGGGGGTAGCGAGGTGCATCGGCAAAAACAGATAATGCTAGCTATAGTACTGATAGTATTTTTGGCTGTCGCTGCTGGCTGTCAGAAGCAGCCGCCTGTGATATCGGAGCCAGATGACGAGGATATACAGCCTGTAGCGGTCGAAGAAGATGTTGAGCAGTTTCTTTGTCCCTTAGATGGGGCGGCTGTTGCCGATCCCAAGCTTGTCCGGCGGCGTCCGCTCGTGGTAATTATCGGAAACATTCCTGGACTAGCCGAGGTTTCCGGTGTGGATAAAGCCTGTTTGGTGTATGAGATGCTAGCTGAAGGCGGTATTACCCGCCTCATGCCGGTGTTTTTGCATCAGGATGCCGAGGTAGTAGGATCCGTACGCAGTGCTCGCCATTATTTTCTAGATAAAGCTCTGGAATTTAATGCGGCTTTTGGGCATTGTGGCTATAGCCCGGAAGCCAAGCAGGACATATCAAAGTTAAAGGTAATTGCTCTTAATGAATTCTTTCTGCCACAGGTATATTGGCGGGTACGAACAAAGAAAGAACCGCATAATGTTTACACCAGTACCGAGCGCCTGTACGCCGAGCTAGATCGACGCGGTCTTATGGAAGCCCCATCCCCGGTTCAATTCGATTTTTACGATGGGGACAGCAGCCCTTTGGGTGCGGCTGCCCAGAAGGTAACACTTCGGTTTTCGCCAAATTATGTGGTAGACTACGTATGGGATGAGACTATACAAGGCTATGCCCGAATAGTGAACGGTAAGGCCCAGTTGGATGAAGAGAGTAAACAGCCCTTGGTAGCCAAGAATGTATTGGTCCAACTGGTGGAAGGCACTCGCGTTTTAGATAGCGAGGGACGGCTAGATATGAAACTGGTGGGGCAAGGCAGTGGTCGGATATTCCAGCAGGGAGTCAGTTATGAACTTAAGTGGTCCAAATCGAGCCGCACCCAGCCCACCAACTGGACAGATAAAGCCGGTGAAGATATCCGCCTAGTTAAGGGGCAAACCTGGATTGAGATTTTGCCCCAGGAAACACAAATTATTTGGGAATAAAGGGAGGGATAGGCAATGGAGCAACTAAGCCAGTTAGTGGATAAAGCTCTCCAAATTCGAAATCAGGCCTATGCTCCCTATTCTAATTACCAAGTAGGGGCGGCGCTCATTACGGCTACGGGGCGAGTTTATACTGGGTGCAACGTTGAAAATGCAGTCTACAGTGCCACCGTTTGTGCCGAGCGTGTAGCTGTCTTTAAGGCAGTATCAGAAGGGGACAGGGACTTTGTAGCTATGGCTGTGGCAGCATCCGGCGATGAAATTGCTACACCTTGCGGTACTTGTCGCCAGGTGCTGTATGAGTTTGCCCCTGATCTCATACTATACTTAACCGATGCTCAAGGTAAGCGGGTAGAAAAAGTGCCGCTGGCGGATCTTTTACCTCGCCCCTTCGGGCCGGTATATTTTATGGAGGAATGCTAGTGAGCGAGTACCGTAGCGGTTTTGTAGCCTTGGTGGGGCGACCTAACGTGGGCAAATCGACGCTTCTTAATACGTTAGTGGGAGAGAAAATTGCCATTGTCACCGATAAGCCTCAGACCACGCGCAACCGCATTCAAGGAATTTACTCTGATGATACGCGGCAAATCATATTTATTGATACACCAGGTATTCACCGGCCCCGTACCCGATTGGGATCGTACATGGTAAAGGTAGCCCAAGGGGCGCTGGCCGGGGTAGACGTAGTGCTACATGTAGTGGATGGTAAGGCTCCGGTGGGTCAAGGCGACCGTTTTATCGCTTCTTACTTCAAAGATTTGTCAACGCCTGTACTGTTAGCTTTAAATAAGGTGGATAGTTTGGATCGTCCACGGACGGTTTTAGCGTTGGACCAGTATTCAAAGCTAGCCGATTACAACGAAGTTGTTCCAATTTCTGCCTTAAAGGGAGATAACTTGTCACTGTTGGTAGAGGTAATTGCTAAGTATCTTCCGGCTGGACCGCAGTTTTACCCGGCTGATATGGTGACTGATCAGACCCAAAGGTTTGCTGTGGCCGAATTGATCCGGGAGCAGGTTCTGGAACTAACTTGGGATGAAGTGCCTCATGCCGTGGGCGTCTTGATAGAAGAGATGGTGGAGCGAAAAGATCAGGGAGTAATATATATCCGAGCTACAGTAATGGTAGAGAAACCCAACCAAAAAGGCATTATTATTGGACAGGGTGGTCAGCAACTAAAAAACATTGGGCAACGGGCCCGCGTTGGCATAGAGGAGATGCTCGAACGAAGGGTGTATCTGGATTTATGGGTTAAAGTCAAGGACGCCTGGCGTGACCGGGCACGGTCCTTGCAAGAGCTAGGTTATAGCGATCAGTAGTTAAGGGGAGTCCCGAAAGTGGCATTATATACGTTGGAAGCTGTGGTAATCCGAAGCCGCAACTTAGGAGAAGCCGATAAAATAGTTACGTTTTATTCGCATGAACGGGGAAAGATACGTGCTGTTGCCCGTGGAGCTCGAAGACCCCGCAATCGCCTGCGAGCGGGAGCTGAAGTTTTCACCCATGGTCAGTATTTGTTATTTGCCAACCAGGGGTTAGATACAATTAGCCAATGCGAAATTATAACTTCTCACCGCCAGCTGCGTGAAGATCTTATTAAATCTGCCGGTGGAGTTTACGTGCTAGAATTGTTCGATGTTCTAACGGAGGAAGGGGAACCAAGAGGAGATTTATTCCCGTTTCTGTTAGCAATACTTAAAGCCCTCGTT
This sequence comes from bacterium, assembly GCA_050945275.1. Classification (GTDB taxonomy): domain Bacteria; phylum Bacillota; class DTU030; order DUMP01; family DUMP01; genus JAAYWY01. The sequence continues at coordinate 4,045 of JBMNSQ010000130.1, forward strand.
TATACCGACGATATGGAATTGACGCTTAGGGCGGCGGAAGTAGGGCTGCTGGCTCGTTTAGGATATTTGCCTCAGTTGGAAATGTGCGTGAATTGTGGTGTAGCTATTGGTGAGACGGCGTCTTTTAGCGTTTCCCAGAGGGGAGTGCTGTGCCCTGCTTGTCGGCCGAGTGATCCGGATGCTTTTGCTGTTACCGGTGGCACATTGGCTACGTTAAATTACCTGCTAAGAACGCCCTTTGATCAAACAAAAAGGTTACGTGTACCTTATGCCATGCGAGGGGAACTTAAAGCTATTACGGTAGGGTGTCTTCGGGCCGAGCTGGGCCGAGATGTTAACTCGGCCGCGTTTTTGGCCTTAGTACAAGATGTAGGTGCATTGTAGGGACCGCTCTTTTTAATGGGGACTAAGCTCCGCTTTGAGGATAATAGGGCCTGACAATTTCGCTCCTAGGTAGACCGATCTTTGTGCGGCTGGAGAG
>JBMNSQ010000131.1:0-4458 GCA_050945275.1 bacterium
ATTTTGTACACACGAATTGATTTGCTCCATCTGTACATGAGACTTACGGAATGTCCTTCGGGCATTTCGTTTCTTTTCTTTTTACCTCTTGTCAAAAAGAGAAGAACCTGCTATAATGTCTCTTGTGCATAGATACATGTTCACAACAGAAAGACAAGGGACGGTGATGTAGTTGGGGACTACATGGTTAAAAAACAGGAAGAGGTATTGTTAGTGGATGATAAACAAGGTAAGGCGGGACTGGAATGCATTAATGTTGGTTTGCTCGGAATAGGAACAGTCGGTTCCGGTGTGGCTCAGCTTTTAGTGGACAATCAGGATCATATTACCCGGCGAGCCGGACTTAACATCAAAGTAAAAAAAGCATTAGTGCGAGATGTTAACCGGGCACGACAAGTGGATTATTCACTTCCTTTAACGACTAAGGCTGAAGATATTCTGTCGGATCCCGATATCCAGCTAGTAGTGGAAGTAATGGGCGGCCTGAAGCCCGCTTTTAATTATATTATAGAAGCCTTGCGGCGCGGCAAGCATGTGGTGACGGCCAACAAAGATCTAATTGCCACCCGAGGCAAAGAACTGTTTGCAGCGGCCAAGGAAGCCGGCGTGGATATCTACTTCGAAGCCAGTGTCGGTGGCGGTATTCCCATTATCCGGCCTCTGAAAGACTGTTTGGCCGGTAATCGAATACAAAAAGTCTATGGTATAGTAAACGGTACAACTAATTATATTTTAACGCAAATGGACCGGGGTAACACCTACGAGAAGGCACTAAAGCAGGCTCAGGAAAAGGGCTTCGCCGAAGCCGATCCATCGGCCGATGTGTTAGGCCTCGATGCAGCTCGCAAGATTGCAATTTTGGCTTCCATTGCTTTTAGCGCCCGTGTTACAGAGTCCGATGTCACTTGCACCGGTGTCCAAGACCTAGAGCCGCTCGATCTCGCTTATGCTCGCGAATTAGGGTATAAGGTAAAATTACTAGCCTCGGCCCAGGAAGTAAACGGTGCGATCGATGTCCGGGTACAACCGTCGCTGGTGGCCCAGGAGCATCCGCTAGCATCCGTGGACGGGGTTCTTAATGCTATTGCTGTCCAAGGTGATGCGGTGGGAGAAGTTATTTTCTCTGGCCAGGGGGCAGGGCGTCTGGCCACGGCCAGTGCGGTAGTGGGTGATATTATCGAAGTGGCCCACAATATAAAAAGCGGAATTAAAGGTCGTAACGGTTGCACCTGCTTTAGTACTAAGCCGTTTTGCCCGCCAGACAAAGTGTGCTCTAGTTATTTTGTTCGCATAGAGGTGCTGGATAAACCAGGGGTTATGGCCAAGGTGGCCACAGTCTTCGGTAATGCTGGTGTTAGTCTGTGGTCAGTTATTCAAAAACGGCAGACTGACCGTGGAGCGGAAATAGTTATTATTACTCACCCGGCGCCTAGCCAAAGCTTTTATCAGGCACTTGATATTCTTAAAACCTTCCCCGAAACCTTTACTATTCATCAACCCATGACTGTTGAAGGAGATGAAGCTTATGTGGCTGGGCATCATTGAGCGTTATGCCGACCATTTACCGGTAACTGAGGCGACCCCGCGCATTACTCTAAATGAGGGCAATACACCGTTGGTTAAATTGCCACAAGTATCAGCCCAGGTGGGCTGCCAAGTGTTTGCTAAATACGAAGGACTAAATCCCACCGGGTCATTCAAAGACCGAGGTATGACCATGGCAGTAAGCAAAGCAGTTGAAGAAGGGGCCAAGGCTATAATCTGTGCCTCTACCGGCAATACGTCTGCCTCGGCGGCAGCTTATGCTGCCCGAGCCGGGATCAAGTGTTGGGTTTTGCTGCCAGCTGGGAAAATAGCCAAGGGTAAGCTCGCCCAAGCTCTGTTTTATGGAGCCGAAGTGCTAGCGATCGAGGGCAATTTTGACCAGGCGTTAACCTTAGTTAGAGAATTGGCCGAAAAGCTGCCGGTAAAACTAGTGAATTCGGTCAATCCCATGCGCCTACAAGGGCAAAAAACGGCCGCATTTGAAATTTGTGATGCGTTAGGGGAGGCGCCAGCCGCGCTGGCGCTACCGGTGGGTAATGCGGGTAACATCAGCGCTTACTGGATGGGATTTAAAGAATACCAGGCGGCCGGGAAGAGTAAATCTTTACCTCTGATGCTGGGCTTTGAGGCGGCTGGTGCAGCCCCCTTAACCATCGGCCATGTAGTGGAGAATCCGGAGACAGTGGCCACAGCTATTCGCATCGGTAATCCAGCAAGCTGGGATAAAGCCGTTCAAGCGGCTGCGGAATCTCAAGGGAGTATTCAAGCCGTGACCGATGACGAAATCCTGTCAGCCCAAAAGCTGCTCGCCCAGAAGGAAGGAATCTTTGTCGAACCGGCATCAGCCGCGTCTGTGGCTGGTATATTAAAATGGTCCAAGGAGCACCGGTTCGATGAAGAAGATAAGGTAGTATGTGTTCTAACCGGTCACGGGCTAAAAGACCCTGACATTGCTGTTCAAGAAAGTCCCGAGCCAAGAACTGTACCGTCCGACTTTGACGCGGTGAGTGAACTTATGGCGGCGGGGGTGAAGTAATGGTTTGCATACGGGTTCCGGGCACAAGTGCTAATCTAGGCCCTGGATTCGATGCTCTGGCCTTAGCACTCTCTATTTATAATTACGTGGAAGTTGAAGCTGGGCCTGCTGTGAATCTGCCGCTTAAGATTGAGGTACAAGGTGAGGGCGCTGCCGATTTAGCCCAGGACGAAAAAAACTTGGTGTTTAAAGCTCTAAAGAATGCTTTCGACTATCGGGGGCAGGCTATTCCCGCTCTTTCCCTTAGGCTGGTGAATAACATCCCCATCGCTCGCGGTTTAGGTAGCAGTGCGGCGGCTATTGTGGGCGGTTTGGTGGCGGCTAATCAACTGCTTAATCTTCCCTTGGAACAAGAAGAGATGCTGGAGCTAGCTACCAAGATGGAGGGGCATCCAGATAACGTGAGTGCAGCCTTGCTCGGTGGGTTAGTTATATCCTGTAGTGCCGAAGATAAGACCCATTATTTCAAGACTCAGTTTCCAGCCGGTGTGAAGTCAGTTGTGGCGGTACCAGAGTTTAGGGTATCTACTAAAGAGGCTCGGGATGTATTACCCAAGAGCCTGTCGCGTGAGCAAGCGGTGTTTAATCTTAGCCGAACTGCTTTGCTAACGGCAGGGCTTCTAACAAATGACCTCAGTGTACTATCGGTGGCCTTAGATGACAAATTGCATCAGCCCTACCGGTCGTCTCTAGTTCCGGGGATGCCGGCCGTGTTTACGGCGGCCAAAGAAGCCGGGGCATTAGGAGTAGCCCTAAGTGGAGCTGGCCCATCGGTGATTGCCTTTACCAAAGATAATGCTTTAGCCATAGAAGCAGCTATGAAACGGGCGTTCCAAGATCACGGCGTAGAAGCTCAAACCATAATCACCACCCCCACAGCCCAAGGGGCGGAAGTGCTTCCGGAGCTTCGCGTCTGCACAGCTTAATTAGCCTCCTCTGTTTTCCTGTTTGTTGTTAATTCGCAGACCTTGGGTAGGGCAGCCCTCTGTGGCTGCCCGTATTTTTGCACCATGCGGGCCAGGGTACGGAGTTGTTAGCACAAAGGATCAATTGGGCAGGGAGCAGCTAGCATCCGAAGCACACTCTCCGTAATTGACATATTAGCGATAATTTCTACCAATAGCACTCCTATTGACTTCTCGCTTTACTCCAGGTATAATACTATTGTCCCTCGGGACCAATAAATAACGCGGGGTGGAGCAGTCCGGTAGCTCGTCGGGCTCATAACCCGGAGGTCGCTGGTTCAAATCCAGCCCCCGCAACCAAAAAGCAAATACATGGCGGCGTAGCTCAGATGGTCAGAGCATGCGGTTCATACCCGCAGTGTCAGGGGTTCAAATCCCTTCGCCGCTACCACTAGCATATAAACCCGGCTTGTTTACCGGGTTTATTTTAATTTCCTATCGAGCTCTTTCTTTGTATTTTTCTCTGGATAGGTGAAAAAATAACCTATCGTGAGGGAGGCAAAAAGGTGGCAGATAATAAAGAAACAATACAATCCCTTAATCAACTTTTACAGGGAGAATATATGGCGGTTGAGAGCTTCAATAACTTTATATCTAAGTTGGAAGATGAGAGTGTGAAGCAAGTTTTTCAAGAAGTACAGAAACAACATAGAGAAAATGTTGATAAACTTGCAAGCTATATTCAAGATATAGGTGGGCGGCCAGAAGAGAATCTTGGAATGAAGGGAATAATGGGAGATGTTAAAATTAACATGGATTTAGGTTCGCATGCAGATGCAGCTGAAATTATAGAAAAGGCTATTAAAGGAGAAACCCAAGGTGTTAATATGGCTGAAAAAGTTCTAAGGGGAAGCTTGGACGCAAGATCAAGAGATATTGCAGGTGAAATACTGCATAAGGATAGAAAGTCTA
>JBMNSQ010000132.1:0-4457 GCA_050945275.1 bacterium
CGTCCGGTGCAGGCTAAGGGGCGAGTCTTGGCCCGGGTATGGCATGAAACATATAAGGAAGGCGAACCCTTTGAGCGGCACATATTGCGTTCGGGCAGTACCGCTACGGCCAGGGTCCTTACAATATTCGGTCATGAAGTGGTGCTGAGCGGTGTGAAAGAAACGCCGTTTGTCCGGTTTGACAAGGAAGAAAATCGTAAAAGCATATTGCTCTGGAGGAATAGCGGCGGTGCTGTCGAAATTATAGATAGAACGTACTTTGAACTGAAGGAAGTTAAACGTTCACTATCACCCGATGAGTATGCTCGGCGTCTGATTGATCAAGCGTTAGCTGAGTTAAAGCAGAACCTTAGCGATGGTTCAGAAGTAACCCAAGTTGACAAGAAGGTTTTGTCTCTGCCGGGGGATAGTATAGTCCGGGTATGGGTGAGAATAGAAGCGGTAGAGGATATCGCTATATTGATACCGTATTACCCCCAGAATAGTGAAGGAGGTCCAGCTGTTGGGGGAACAAATGGAGAGAAAGATTCAGGTAACGGATCATGACGAGGCTCTTAGGTTATTCGGACAATTTGATGCTAACCTAAGATGCTTGGAAAAGGAGTTTCCAGTACGATTAGTACCACGGGGTACGGAGGTCACTATATTAGGAGATTCAGTTGCAGTTGAACAGGCAGCGCAAGTAATGGAGCAAATTAAGACGTTGGTACAGCAGGGCAATTTGGTTACGCCACAAGACGTTCAGTTTACAGCTAGTATGGTTAAACGTGGGCCTGGGGTGGCCCTAGACCCAATGCAAGAAGATACTATTTTAGTTACTCACCGGGGTAAAGCAGTGAAGCCCAAGACAATGGGGCAAAAGCGCTATATAGAGGCCATAAACAGGCATGATGTTGTGTTTGGCATTGGTCCAGCAGGAACTGGAAAAACATATTTAGCAATGGCTATGGGAGTAAAAGCACTACGCAAAAGGGAGATCAGCCGGATTGTACTTACACGGCCAGCAGTCGAAGCTGGAGAAAAGCTAGGTTTCTTACCCGGTGACTTGCAGGAGAAGGTGGATCCGTACTTGCGGCCGCTGCACGATGCCTTGTACGACTTTTTGGGCATGGATACGTATCAGAAATATGCTGAGCGCGGCATCATCGAGATTGCACCACTGGCTTACATGCGGGGACGGACGTTAGATGACGCGTTTATTTTATTAGATGAAGCCCAAAATACTACGCCGGAACAGATGAAAATGTTCCTGACTCGGCTTGGTTTTGGTTCCAAAGCGGTGATAACCGGTGATATTACGCAAGTGGACTTGCCCCGCGGACATTTTTCCGGCTTAGAAGAAGTCCGGTTTATTCTCAAAGATGTAAGAGGTATTGACTTGGTTTATTTTACCCCTCAAGATGTGGTGCGGCATGAGTTAGTGCAACGCATTATTACCGCTTACGAAGAATGGGAAAAAAGCCAGCAGGCCGAAGAACAGCCGGCTGAGTAGGGCGATGGGGAGGGATAAGGATGGGGACGCCTCATTTATCGCAGCGCCGAAGTTCGGGACCCCCAGCTTTTGTAACGGCTGAATTTGGACGACGCCTTATCCTGATGGTGGCTACTTTTCTTGTACTTACTTTACTGGCTAGTCTGCAGTGGGTACCAAGAAAGATGCAACTTACGGTGGGACAGCCGGCTCCACGCACTATTTTGGCCGACAAAACAGTTAAGTACGAGGACGAGGAGAAAACGGAGCAACTTAGGTCCAGTATGGCCGAGCTTGTTGAGGCCGTTTATGATCCCGATATTAGTGTGATGGAGGAATCGGTGGACAGTTTGCGTGTAGCTTTGGAGATAGCAGAGCTTGCCCGCGGCACTTCCTTACCTCCGGAAGAAAAGGCAGAGCAACTGGCAGCCGATCTTAATTTGCCTTTGTCGGCTGCTATTGCGCAGGCTTTAATTGATATTAACGACGAAGAATTTACGCTGCTAAAGGTTAGGTCTAAAGAGTTGGTGGGCGTCTTAATGGAGAAGGGAGTACGCGAGAGCGAGCTACCTTTGGCCAAAGTGACGTTAGCTGACAAGATAGGGACGGAAAGTGGTTCCGCTACGTTTAAACAGGTACTGCACGCCCTTGTTGAAGCCGTTCTTCAGCCTAATCTAGTCTACAATGAAGAGGCTACCGAGCGTCGGCGTGAGGAAGCTAGATCTAGCATCCAACCGGTGGAGAAAACTATCTGGCAAAACACAGTCATTGTACGGGAAGGGGATCCCATAACCCCGGAGCACTTAAAAACCTTAGAGGCTTTGGGTCTGCTTCAGCAACGTGTTCATTGGACATCGATGCTGGGAGTGGCTTTGCTGGTGGCCTTTTTTGTAGGGCTTACTTGGGCTTACCTGGAGTTTTTATCGCCGAAGATTCTAAAAAGCTATAAGCTACTACTTCTGCTTTCACTAATGGCGATAGGAACATTGGCCTTAGGACGCATTTTTTTGTCGATTCCACTAGCGGCAGCTGCTAAATTTTTCCCGGCAGCGGCTGGGCCTTTACTAGTAGCTATTTTGTTAGATAGCCGGCTAGCTGTACTTACAGCAGCCGAGCTAGCTCTTATGTTTGCTATTATGGCTGGGGCGGAACTTGGTCTCGCCTTTGAAGCAATAGCCGGTAGTTTGGCTGGTATTTTGGCTGTGCAAAAGGTGAGCCAGCGTAGTGATTTAGCACGTGCTGGATTGTTTATAGGTGGGGCTAATTTATGTGTGGCCTGGGGGCTGGGACTTATGGCCAGCACCAAACCACTTGCCATAATGGTAGATGGCTTTGCCGGAATTGTAAGCGGCTTATTGGCGGCGGTGTTGGCGATTGGTCTTTTGCCTTTTGTGGAGACTGTATTTGGAATTACTACGCCAGTGCGTTTGCTTGAGTTAGCCAATCCGAATCACCCGTTGCTGAGACGTTTGTTGTTAGAAGCGCCTGGGACATACCATCACAGTATTTTGGTCGGTAATCTAACAGAGGCGGCTGCAGACGTGGTTGGAGCGGACACACTAATGGTACGAGTCGCAAGTTACTATCATGATGTGGGAAAGATAAAACGCCCTGAGTTTTTTATTGAGAATCAGATGCTAGCCAGTAACCCCCATGACAAAATGAGTCCTAGTCTCTCTACATTGGTAATTACTTCCCACATTAAGGAAGGTCTAGAATTAGCACGGGAATATAAGTTACCCTCGGCAATTACCGATATTTTAAGGCAGCATCATGGCACCACCTTAGTTTCTTATTTCTACCATCAAGCTGCTGCTAAGGCCGAGGATACAGTGCCGGAAGACAATTTTCGCTATGATGGGCCTACTCCTCAGACAAAAGAGGCAGCCATAGTGATGTTAGCTGATGCGGTCGAGGCCGCTGTTCGGTCATTGACTGAGCCAACACCTGAAAACATTGAAGGTCTAATTAGGAAAATAATTAAGGATCGTCTAAATGATGGCCAATTAGATCAAAGCGATTTAACTCTGAGGGATCTTGATAAGATAGCTGTGTCGTTTGCCAAGGTATTAACTGGTATCTATCATCACCGTGTACCTTATCCCGACACAACAAAGGACCAACTTGCACTGCAGGAGGAAACGTAATGCCGTTGGTTATAAGTATTGATGGGGAAGAACTGGGTATTGTTCCTGAATGGATCGACCTGCTCGCTAAGGTCGGGGAAGAAATATTACACCAAGAAGGGGCAGCTGCCAGTGAAGTTAGTGTTGTACTGGTGGATAACAACCGTATTTGGGAGCTAAACAAAAAGTGGCGAGGAATCAACTCACCAACGGATGTTTTATCCTTTGCTTTGCGTGACACAGAGGATTCTATGCAGCCCATGACCGACGATCAACCAGAGCTACTCGGTGATGTAATAATTTCTGTTCCTTTGGCGCGGCTGCAGGCTATAGAATATGGCCATAGCATAGAACGCGAGTTAGCTTTTCTTCTTTCCCACGGAATACTGCATCTTTTAGGCTATGATCATCAAACGTTGCAAAGTGAAGAGCTTATGCGTACAAAGCAGGAGAAGGTGCTAGCCGCTTTTGGCTTGGGTTATTCTGAAAGAGGTGTAAAAAATGCCCGCCCGCCCGTTTAGAGAGAGCTTTCGCTTTGCCTGGGCGGGGCTGACCTGGGCTTGGCGGACACAGGGCAATCTGCGCCGACACACAGTGGCAGCGCTTATTGTTTTGGTTTTTACGCATTTGCTGGCTCTACCTAGGACCGAGCGTGCGATAATAGTGCTTACCATTGCTCTCGTTATAACAGCTGAGCTTGTTAATACGGTAGTGGAAGTGGTTGTTGATCTTAGTACAACAGAGTATCATCCTTTGGCTAAGCAGGCCAAGGATGTAGCGGCAGCTTTTGTGTTAACAGCAGCTTTGGCAGCGGTTATAGTAGGGCTTTATCTATTGGGTCCGCCGCTTTTACAGCTTGC
>JBMNSQ010000133.1:0-4453 GCA_050945275.1 bacterium
ATAATATTCCCTGTAATACCGACCGACTGTTCGGTCGGTTTGTGAAATAAAGACGGTTCTTTGAATAAAGTTAATAAAGTTTAATAAACTAATTTACATAGATCAGGAGGATGTTGAATGCTTGCACAATTCAGTGTAAAAAAACCATATACAGTTTTTGTTACTGCAATTTTAATAATCGTATTGGGTGTAATATCCTTTACTAACATGATAACGGATTTACTCCCGGCTATGGAGCTGCCTTATGTAGTGGTTGTTACAACCTATCCGGGAGCCAGTCCTGAAAAGGTAGAACAAATGGTTACAAGGCCGTTGGAGGCCGTTTTGGGTACTTCCAGCGGTCTTAAGAATATAAGCTCTATATCCAGTGAAAACTCCAGCATGATTGTGCTGGAATACGTACAGGATACCAACATGGACAGTGTAATGATCGAACTGTCCAGCAGTATTGATACGGTGTCAGCACAATTTGAAGAAGGAGTAGGCACACCGATTTTACTAAAAATCAGCCCGGATATGATTCCCATTGTTGTAGCCAGTATTGATTATGAGGGCATGGATATTGATGAACTTTCATCCTTCACTACCGATACAATAGTGCCGGCATTTGAGAGGATCGAGGGTGTAGCATCGGTCAGTGCCAGTGGCCTTATTGAAAAGCAGCTTGAAATAGTGCTTGACAAGGAAAGGATAGAGGACCTAAATAGTCAGGTAAAAGCTGAGGTGGAAAAGAAGCTTGATGAAAACCGCCAGAAACTGGAGGATGCCCAGAAGGAGATTGCCAAGGGGCGCGATGCACTGAAACGGGAGTCTCCCAGCAAACAGAAGGAGATAGCCAAGGCAAGTGCAGAACTGGATGATGCCATATCCAATCTCAATGCCATGCTGGCTGAAGAAAAGCTTTTGGAAGCCCAAAAACAGGCTTTTGAAAAGGAAAAGGAAGGCCTTGAGCAGCTGGCAGAACTCAACCAGCTTTTTGAACAGCTGTTCCCAATGGGCATCGCAGATCTACCACCGGATATGTACCAGGCAATCATGCAGCAGGTTGGTGATAAGCTCCCTGCGGAATTATCCGGTCTTTCCCAGCAGGAGATGGCTGAACTGGCAGAGAAGGCAGCAGAGGCCCCAGCAAGGATAGCTGCAATAGAGGTTGAGCTGCAAAACATCAATGTCCGCCAGATGACACATGCGGCAATGAAACCACAGCTTGAAAGTGCTGTAAAAGAAGCCAAGGCAGGATTGGAGAAGCTTGAATCCGGCAAGATTACCATGGCAATAGAGATGGCAAAAGCGGAAGTTATGCTTGAGAACAGTGAGAAAGAGCTGGAAAAAGGTTTAGAAGAATTTGAGAAAGCAAAAGAGGAAGCTCTTGAGAGCGCTGATCTCAACAACATACTTACACAGGATCTCTTAAAAAATATAATTGCTGCCCAAAACTTCAGCATGCCTGCAGGTTACATCATCCAGGGCAACAATCAGCATCTGGTCAAAGTAGGCGATTCCTTTGGATCCCGTGAGGAAATTGAAAACATGGTTATTTTCAATATTGATCCTGTCGGTGATATCAGGCTTTCAGATATTGCAGACATTGAGATGACCGATAATGCGTCAGAAATGTATACCAGGGTAAACGGTAATGCAGGTATTATACTTATGTTCCAGAAACAGAGTACCGCATCAACTGCTGAAGTTTCAGAAGATATCGGCAAACAAATACAAAAACTCGAGGATCAGTATAAAGGTCTGCGCATCCGGCCGATGATGGACCAGGGTGACTACATCTATATGATTACCGACAGTGTTATTGAAAACCTGCTTTACGGCGGTATACTGGCCATTATCGTACTCATTGTATTCCTGTGGGACGTAAGGCCAATGGTCGTTATAGCCTTGAGCATCCCCTTAAGTTTGATGTTTGCGGTTACCCTAATGTATTTCACCGATATAACGCTCAACGTTATTTCACTGTCCGGGCTTGCTTTGGCTGTAGGTATGCTTGTTGATAACAGTATTGTTGTAATAGAGAATATATACAGGCTCAGACAGGAAGGGCTATCGGTTATAGAGGCTGCTGTTGAGGGTGCCAAAGAGGTTTCAGGAGCGATTATTGCTTCAACTCTGACCACAGTATGTGTATTCCTGCCTATTGTGTTTACCCAGGGGTTAACCCGGCAGCTCTTTGCCGATATGGGTCTGACACTAGGGTATAGCCTGAGGGCCAGTCTGTTGGTAGCGCTGACATTGGTACCCGTTCTTGGCTCAAAAATATTGGTTAAGACAAAGGAAAAGAAGCACCGCGTGTTTGATTCTATCCTTAGAGTATATGAAAAGATGCTTAGGTTTGTTCTGCGCAGAAAAGCTGTTATTCTAATACCCGTATTACTTTTGTTTGTCTTAAGCATTTACGGCACCACAATTATGGGTACGGCATTTATGCCAGAAGTAGACTCCCCGCAGATTAGTGCTACCCTCAAGCTGCCTGATGACGGCGACCGTGATGATCTCTATGCCATGAGCGATGAGGTAATGAAAAGGATCTTGGAGATTGATGCTGTAGAAACCGTTGGAGCCCTCAGTGGTCAGCAGTCCGGAATGATGATGATGGGCAGAGGTTCTGATGATGAAACCACCTTTTATATACTGCTTAAGGAGCAAAGAGATCTTACCAACAGGGATGTTGAAAGGTTAATCTATGAAAAGACAAAGGATCTCGACTGTGAGATAAATGTAAATATTAACACCATGGATCTTTCCGTACTTGGGGGTAGCGGAATACAAATATATGTCAAAGGGCAAAACCTTGATACTCTTGCCGATATATCCAACGAAATAGCCGGGATACTGCGTGAAATCGAGGGTATAGGCAAGGTTGAAACCGGACTTGAAGATGCTGATAAAGAAACAAGGATAATGGTTGATAAGGATAAAGCAATGCGGGAAGGTCTGACGGTAGCCCAGATTTACGCTGAGATCAGTGGAGCCCTGCAGACTGAGACAAAAGCTACCACGCTGACTGTTGACAATGATAACTATCCTGTTTTACTTGTTAAAGAGGATCAGGAGGGTATCACAAAAGAGAATATTGCCGATTATACTTTCACAGTTACCGAGAAGGATGGCACGGAGAAGGAAATTGCATTAAAGGATATTGCTGAAATCAAAGAGGTAGACAGTTTGAGATCGATCAGAAGGGAAAACCAGTCCCGGTATATGATGGTTACTGCTGAAATAGCCGGTGGATACAATATTGGTCTAGTAAGCCGTGATGTTGAGGCAAAACTGGCAGACTATGAACCCCCGGAGGGCTACGAGATCAGTATAGAAGGCGAAAACGAAATGATAAGGGAAACCATGCGCGATCTATTATTAATGATCGCCCTGGCCGTAGCTTTTATATACCTGATCATGGTAGCCCAGTTTGAGAACCTGATGTCGCCATTTATAGTGCTTTTTACCCTGCCGCTGGCATTTACCGGAGGATTGCTGCTGTTGTGGGCAGCTGGATTGGAATTGTCAGTTGTATCTCTGCTTGGCTTCCTGGTGTTAGCTGGTGTTGTTGTAAACAACGGTATCGTTTTTGTGGACTACGTTAACCAGCTTCGTGAACGAGGCCTTGAAAAGAGGGAAGCTCTTGTGAAAGCAGGTGTTACCAGGATAAGACCCATACTGATGACGGCATTGACAACCATACTTGCCATGACCACGTTGGCTCTCGGGTTTGGCAGCGGAGCCGAGATGGCACAACCCATGGCAGTGGTTTCAATTGGCGGGCTTACCTATGCCACAATTCTGACCCTGTTTGTTGTGCCGGTTATGTATGATATATTTGTGAGAAATAAAAAGGAAAAGGTAGCATAAGATAAAATCCCGGTATCAGGATGAGCATGACTTATAGTTAAACCCTAAAACCGAAGCCGGCGCTGACTGGCGCCGGTTCATCCACTGGGATATGGGGGGAAGCTTATGAAACAGACAAAAGAATATTCTGAAAAGGAAAAGGCCATATTTAAGGGAATTATGGATCTTTTAAACCAGGGCTACAGGATACATGAGATGAAAGTAGCGGATATAGCTGCTGCAGCCGGTATAGGGAAAGGTACCGTGTACGAGTATTTTGCAACTAAGGAGGAAATTATCAGAGAAGCGATCAGTTATCATGTATACCAGGAATATGAAAGGCTTACCGCCCTGATTACAGAGCAGCCCAGTTTAATAGCTACTATAGTAACAATAATGGATTATTTGGTGGATATGCTTAGAACCAGGTTCTCCAGCTTTTTGTTTATGGTTTTGGATCTTGGCCAGTCCGATATTAAACAACTCATAAGCGAGGATAGTAATCTGTTTACAGAGATCCGGTCCGGTGTTCTTGAGCATATTGAACAGATGTATAAAAAAGGCAAGGAAGAAAATCTGATAGGAGAAAATGTTGCTGTAAAGGATTTTAGCCTGG
>JBMNSQ010000134.1:0-4431 GCA_050945275.1 bacterium
ATGTCCAAAATCAAATCGTGATGTAATCGCTATGCTTAATTGTACATAGCTTAAGAGATTGGTCGACCTGCTGATCTGCAGGTCGTATTTTATGTTAACAGAATAACGTGGCTGTAAATGCACATTATAAAGAGGATGAAGCCTGCACGGCTGTTTTAGAAGCGGGCAATTATATTAGGAGGATGCAAAATGGATTTTCGGCTAAGTGAGGATCTGGAATTATGGCGTAAGACAGTTCGTGAGTTTACGGACAATGAAGTGGCTCCTTATGATGAAGACATGGACCGTACCAATGACTTATCGTGGGACATTATTCACAAAATGAGTGCTGCTGGCATGTTTGGCATACCTTATCCAGAGGAATATGGAGGATCTAACATGGGATCCTTGGCCGGAGCCATCACGATTGAAGAACTAGCTCGAGGATCGGCTAGCATCGCATTAACTCTGGATGCTCATTGGTTGGCTACTGATCCGATTCACCTCTTTGGTACTGATGAACAGAAAAAGAGATACTTGCCTGATCTGGTTGCTGGTACTAAGTTGGGAGCATTTGCTCTTACTGAGCCAGGTGCCGGATCTGATGCGGCTGGCATTGTGAGCAGTGCTGTCCGTGACGGCGAAGAGTGGGTTCTAAATGGTACAAAAGCTTGGATTACCAATGGTGGAGCAGCCGAAGTGTATGTAATTGCCGTGAAGACAGACAATACTAAGGGTGCTCGCGGCATCTCAACATTTATTGTGGAAAAAGGTACACCTGGTTTTAGCATTGGTAAGAAAGAAGACAAAATGGGTTGCCGAGGATCAGTGACCACCGAGCTGGTCTTAGATAACTGCCGGATACCGAAATCTAATCTTCTCGGGAAAGAAGGCGAAGGATTTAAAGTAGCCATGGTAGCTTTAGACTATGGCCGAACCTGTGTTGGAGGCATGGGTGTAGGTATAGCCCAGTCGGCAATGGAAAAAGCGGCCCGTTATGCCAACCAGCGGCAGGCCTTTGGCGGCCCCTTAGCCAAATTACAGGCAGTTCAGTTTAAGATTGCTGATATGGCGATAGGTATTGAAGCTGCCCGATTCATGGTGCATTATGCGGCTTGGAAACGAGATCAGGGCCAGCGTTATTCTAAAGAAGCGGCTATGGCCAAGGTACTTGGAGCCGAAGTCGCAATGGAAGCGAGTCGTGAAGGAATCCAAATTTTTGGAGGCAATGGTTATTCGCGTGATTATCCACTGGAGCGGTATCTCCGCGATGCTAAGCTTCTCGAGATTGGTGAAGGGGCGTCCGAGGTACTGCGCATGGTTATTGGGACTACCATCCTAAAAGAGTTTGCATAATGCGAGGTGGGCCCTGTTGCACATTGTAGTATGTATCAAGCAGGTACCGAAGACATTAGATGTACGCGTTGATCCGGTGACCCATAACCTTATCCGTGAAGGCACGGAGAGTGTTATCAATATGTTTGACGAGAATGCTATTGAAGAAGCCCTGTTGCTTAAGGATAAACTAGGTGGCAGGGTAAGTGTTATCAGTATGGGGCCGCCGCAGGTGAAAGAGGCTTTGCGAAAGGCTTTGGCCATGGGGGCAGACGAAGCATATTTGCTCTCAGATCCTGCTTTGGGTGGGGCAGATGTCTTGGCGACATCTTATACTTTGGCCCAAGGGATAAAGAAACTTATGCCGGTTGATCTTATCCTATGTGGTCGGCATGCTGTTGATGCTGATACTGGTCAGGTGGGCCCGGAATTGGCCGAGCAGTTAGGATGGCCCCAAGCTACGTTAGCTCATCGGATAGAATATGATAACGGTCGACTCACGGTATGGCGTGAATGTGAAGAAGGACGGGCTGTTTGGGAATTGCCGCTGCCAGCGGTGATAACCGTGGGTAAAGAGATCAACAAACCGCGTTATCCAACCCCTATTGGCATCATCAGATCCGGTAAGAAACCGATTACCGTCTGGGGAGCTCAGGAACTAGACGTGGACGAGGATAAGATCGGTTTGACCGGTTCGCCTACTAGAGTGATACGCTTGTTTTCTCCCGAACGAACCTCCCATGTGGAAATGCTCACCGGTGAGGCCGAACAAGTGGCTAGCCTTCTTATGACTAAACTAAAAGAGCATAAAATTCAGGTGTAGGGAGGTGGTAGCTATGGGTGATATATGGGTAGTTGCTGAACTTGTTGCTGGCCGCTTATCTCCTGTTGGTTTGCAACTGTTAGGAAAGGCCAGAGGTTTAGTAGATCAAGATAACGGTCATAGCGGCCAAGTAGTGGCCGTTATTATGGGGCATCAAGTAAAGTCTTTAGCTCAGGAACTAATAGCCTATGGTGCCGACCAGGTACTAGTTATTGAAGACGAGCAGCTAGGGAGTTATCGCACTTTGCCATATACGAGAGTACTGGTAGATCTTGCTTTGCAGAAGCAACCAGATATTATTCTTCTTGGAGCAACTAGCCAAGGACGCGATTTGGCCCCTCGGGTAGCCGCGCGTTTAAAAACAGGGCTTACAGCAGATTGTCTTGAGCTTAGCATCAATGAACAAAGGTTGTTAGTTCAAACTAAGCCATCCTATGGTGATAATGTAATGGTGGATATCGTTATTCCTACTTCCAAGCCTCAAATGGCGACAGTTAGGCCCAATGTTTTTCCTGTACCTGAGAAGGATACTAACCGAAAGGGAAGGATGACTTTAGTACCGGTTAAGCTGAAACCAGGTGACCTTGCTACCATAGTGAAGGAAATCATCCCCGATCAACAAGAAGTGTCTAAGCTGGAGGAAGCTGAAGTAATAATTTGTGGTGGCCGGGGCATGGGTTCCAAGGAGAATTTCGATCGACTTTACGAGTTGGCTGAGGCACTGGACGGTTCCGTGGCCGCCACTAGGCCGCCGGTGGATGAGAATTGGATTGATGCTTCTTTCCAGATTGGCCAAAGCGGTAAGATGGTGGCGCCGAAGTTGCTAATCACTTGTGGCGTGTCGGGGGCAGTCCAATTTACGGTCGGAATGGAGAAGGCCAAAATTGTGGTAGCGATAGACAAGGATGCTAGTGCCCCCATCTTTAATTTTGCTACCTATGGCATTGTCGGTGATGTGCGTGAAATTATACCGGCCTTGCTTAAGGAAATAGATGCAGCCAAGGCTCCAAGGTATACGCCATAATATAGAAAGGAGTGCATACCAATTGAAGTCTAAGCAAATAGCATTAGACGTAGCATTAGATCAGATCCAAGATGGGATGACAATCATGATTGGTGGATTTCTTGACCAAAATGCACCGCTGGCCTGTATTGACAAGTTAGTGGAACTAGGTGTAAAGGATCTGACCCTGATATCAGTTGTGAACGCTTATGTTGGCGGTGGTTTTGGTATTGGAAAGCTGATTGAAAACAAGCAAATAAAGAAGTACATTGGTTCTCATATCGGTACTTGTCCGGCAGCAGTAGAGCAGTATAAAAATGGAGAACTGGGAGTCGAGTATTATCCCCAGGGTACGTTAATAGAAAAGATTAGGGCTGGCGGTGCTGGCCTAGGAGGAATCCTGACCCCCGTTGGTTTAGGAACGCTAATGGAAGAAGGCAAGCAAAAGGTAACTATTGATGGCAAAGAGTATTTGGTGGAAACAGCCATTAGGGCTGATGTGGCTATTATTAGGGGCTACAAAGCTGACAAGACGGGAAACATCCTTTATCGTGGTACGCCTAATTCGAATCCGGTGATGCCTTTAGCGGCTGACTACGTAATTGCTGAAGTAGATTACGTCGTTGAGCCTGGTCAAATTGAACCTGATCGGGTTGGAACCCCCGGTCTATTGGTGGACGCAGTAGTCCTCGGTTATGGTGAGGACAAAACCCAGGAAATATTTAAGAACCTATGGGTACGGGATAAGAAATTAGCATAAAGGGAGGAGGATAGACATGAATGCACGAGAATTAATTGCCCGTCGAGCCGCTCAGGAATTTAAAGACGGTTATGTTGTGAATTTAGGATTTGGGATTCCTGTTTTAGCAGCTTCCTATATTCCAGAAGGGGTCAATGTAATTCTGCAAGCGGAGAACGGTATTTTTGAGTTTGAAACAGTGACGAAAATAGGTGAACAGGACGCTTATATCTCTGATGCAGCTTGTCAGCCAACCAGAATTTTACCAGGCGGCAGTACAGTAGATTTGGCATTTTCGTTTGCCGTTATTCGTGGTGGCCACGTAGATGCTACTATTTTAGGAGCCTTGGAGGTGGACCAAGAAGGTAACATCGCCAACTGGGCTTTGCCTATTGGTCCCGACAAATGGACTCCGGGAATGGGCGGAGCTATGGATCTTTTAGTTGGAGCGAAAAAAGTCATTTGCACGCTGCAGCACACGAATAAAAAGGGCGATTCCAAAATCCTAAAAAGATGCAAGCTGCCGCTGTCGGCTGCTAAAGCGGTAAACCT
>JBMNSQ010000135.1:0-4351 GCA_050945275.1 bacterium
AACGCGCGGGCATCTCGCCGGCTACTACTCCTAGCAAATAATCCTCCAGCGGAATGTTCTCGATCTGACCACTATCAGCCATAAATACTTTAAGTACTAGCCCCCCTTCCACCATACCTCCTTCCTCTTCAGCGCCTACGTCTTGTGACGGTAGAAACGGACGTGGATAAAGTATCACAACGGCTGTAGGGACCACCAATACACAAAAGAGCACCAAGCAAACGGTAGCCACCAATAAGCCCCGCAAGAAATTTTCCCCCTCCGTGCTACAGTCGCCCAGGCAACTGTAAGACTGCTCTTGACATTTATATGAGCCAGCCAGAGGGGGTATGCGTTACTTTATTTACTTGTTGCTCGGCGCATAATACAACGGTACATATTATAGAATCCGCCAACGATAGCAACTAGAACTAATAAAGTTGAAAACAAGCTACCGGTACTATATTTGGCATCAATCCAATTGCCTAGATAGTAGCCAAAAACAATAGCTATTGCCATACCCAGGGTAAACGTACTCGCGGTGAGGATCCACCGAACCGGAATACGCATAAGCGGGCCTCCTTTCGTCCGCTGCTTTAAGGTTTACCAGGTTAGCGGTGGCTCTTTGGTTAGACCAAAATGGTACCTCAAGCCGCTAACAATACGACTAGCCGCTTTTCCGTCGCCATAAGGATTGGCTGCTTGGGCCATTCGATTATACGTCTGCTCATCGGTAAGAAGCTTCTCGGTCGCGGCCTCAATTTTATCCTTATCTGTTCCTACCACCTGTACCGTACCCGCAGCTACAGCCTCCGGGCGCTCGGTAACATCGCGCAATACCAACACCGGTCGTCCCAGCGACGGAGCCTCTTCCTGAATACCGCCGGAATCGCTTATAATCATGTGCGAACGGGCCATAAGGTTAGCAAAGTCAGCGTAGGCAAGGGGCTCCAACAAATGAACTCGGGGGCAGTTTCCTAAAATACGCTGTACCGGCTCTTGCACTTTAGGATTTAGGTGTACTGGAAAAACAATCTCAACCTCCGGATGCCGCTGTGCTATGGAAGCTATCGCTTGGCAAATATTCTCCATCGGCTGGCCCCAATTCTCCCGGCGATGAGCCTCCACCACTAGTATCTTATGCTGATTCCAATTCCACGCCCGAAGCATTGGATGAGAAAAACGGTATTCCTCCTTCACTGTCAAAAACAGTGCATCAATGGCCGTGTTGCCGGTAATTTGAATTCGTTCCTGGGGGACCCCTTCTTTAAGCAAATTATCCCTAGCCACGTTGGTGGGAGAAAAGTGCCAGTCGGCCAACACTCCGGTAAGGCAGCGGTTCATTTCCTCCGGATAAGGAAAATATTTAACCCCGGTTCTAAGCCCCGCTTCTACATGCCCCACCGACACCTGCTGGTAAAAAGCAGCCAGAGCCGCCGCGAAAGTAGTCGTGGTATCACCGTGAACTAACACCATAGCGGGGCATTCCTTTGCTAGTACCTCGCCCAGGCCGGAAAGAACCCGACTCGTAATTTGAGTAAGGCTCTGCCCCGCCGCCATTATATTTAAGTCATAATCCGGATTAATGGCAAATAACCCTAATACTTGGTCAAGCATTTCTCGGTGCTGGGCTGTTACCGCTATTTTCGAATCAAACTCCGGTTCTGCTGCTAGCGCCTTTACCACCGGCGCCATCTTAATGGCTTCCGGGCGCGTGCCGAAAACGGACATAATTTTGATCTTAGCCATGAACATAACTCCTCTTATATATTGGGGAACCATCACGAGAAGGCGGAACGGCACAGGGGCCGTTCCCTACTACAGCAAAAGGACAATTACTAGTTCAAGTGTATTCCAACAAAAAACGGAGGTCCGGCCGGGCCTCCGTTTTTATACACATCCACTAGCTGCGCACATCCCGGCTGCCATGCTGAGACGCCAGCAGGTCGCCACTGGAACGTCCAATAGCTAAAGTTAGTCCTAACCCAACTAGCAAAAGAGTAATCGCTACCAAGCGCGAGCTTACATCAGCCAAAGCCACAGCACTCAAGCCAAAGCAGCCACTAACAAAATAAAGTATGAGCACCGCTTGACGCTGATTTAACCCTAGAGCCAGCAGCCGATGGTGCAAGTGTCCTTTATCAGCTTGAAAAATAGGTTTGCCATGTATAACACGGCGGACAATCGCGAGTGTAGTATCTAAAATAGGAAGGCCTAAAGCTAATAGCGGTACGGCCAGCGCAATAGTAGTGGCCCCCTTAAGCATTCCCTGAACCGCTACTGCCCCCAATAAAAAACCAAGCAACATAGACCCCGTGTCACCCATAAATATCTGAGCCGGATTAAAATTATATGGCAAAAAACCGAGTGCTGCACCAGCCGCCGCTGCCGCAATAATCATTACGTACAGTTGTCCTTCCTGCCAGGCTACCAATAACAAAGTAACCGAGGCAATACTCCCAACACCGGCCGCCAATCCGTCGAGTCCATCGATAAGATTCATGGTATTGGTAATACCCACCAGCCAGAAAATAGTGAGAGGAATCCCCCAATGGCCAATATAGCTCATCCCTGGAAAAGGACTTCGGGCCCACGGGTTAGACACCCAATCTACCACATTGCCCGTAGCTACAAAAATTACAGCTGCCAGTATCTGACCGGCTAATTTCAGCTTCGCCGGCAGTTCAAAATAATCGTCAAGTACCCCAATAACAACTATCACCAGTGCTCCGTACCATAACTCTAGCAATTGTTGCCAATTAGAAACCTGAATAACAACAGCCGACACAGCTATGGCTACCGTAAATCCGGCAAAAATGGCCAAACCTCCCAAGCGAGGTGTCGGTTTATCATGTATATGTCGTCCGCCCAGCTTGCTATCTGGCTGGGCAACAGCACCGATACGCATAGCTAACCGGGCCACACCCGGTGTAGAAAAATAAGCTACCAGGGCTGATAAGGCAAAGCTAATACCTACTGCCAGCAAGGCAAACACCTCTATTTCTAACTAAGGCTTCTACTCATTGTACCTGCCTTGGCTACTGCTTGTCAATTATTAGCTTTGCCTCTGTTACCCGGCGAAAGATAGCCCTTGGCTTTTAATTTTGCTATATGGTCGCGCAGGGCCTCGTCAAGGTCTACACCATGTTGTTCTTCCAACACAAACATCATAGACACTGTGGTTTGAGCCACATCAAGCAGTTCGCGTGCGATTACCTGCAGGGCCTGTTCCTCGGTTAAAACAATTTTCTCCCCGTTTAGGCCCCGAAACTTGCCAACCGCTTGGGCCAGTTCGCCTGCTTCCTCCATTAATTTTAACAATGTGGATTCCAGTGTTGGTTTAAGTCGGTCTAGTTTGGGTAACAAAATCCCCTTTTCCTGCATCAGTTTCTCCTCCCAATCGAGTAACCTCAACACAGCCTTCCCTGAGCACAGCTTTAGCCAAATCATCAGGATAATTGCCTTGGTACACTACCCGTCTAATTCCGGCATTAATTAGCATCTTAGCACATAACGAACAAGGATAAGCCGTGGAATAAAGCGTTCCCCCACGAATGCTGACTCCGTGCACAGCCGCTTGAATAATAGCATTTTGCTCCGCATGAAGACCCCGACAAAGCTCGTGACGCTCCCCTGACGGAATTTGTCGCCGCTGACGTACACATCCCACCTGGGCACAGTGAACCAGCCCCGCTGGGGCCCCGTTGTAACCGGTAGTTAGCACGCGCCGCTCTTTTACCACAATGGCCCCCACCTGCCGCCTAAGGCAGGTGGAGCGGCGAGCTACCACAGTAGCAATTTCCATAAAGTAGGTATCCCAGTCAGGACGAATAATTTCAACGTGTTCCATACAACCGATCTCCCGCATCTCCCAGTCCGGGGATAATATAAGCACGTTCATCAAGGCACTTGTCCAACGAGGCTGTAAATATATCTACATCAGGGTGTGCCGACTCAAAGGCGTGTACACCTTCCGGGGCGCTGATCAAACACACCAGTTTGATACTTTCGGCCCCTCGATTCTTTAAGAAGTTGACTGCCGCTACTGCTGATCCTCCGGTAGCCAACATCGGATCGACCACGATCACGTCCCGGTCACCAATATCGGTCGGTAATTTGCAAAAGTACTCTACTGGTTCCAACGTCTTGGGGTCGCGATACAAGCCAATATGTCCCACTTTAGCCGCCGGAATAAGACGCAGTATACCTTCCACCATACCTAAACCCGCTCTAAGGATTGGTACAACGGCCAGTTTTTTACCGGCAATAACGCAAGCCTCAGCTGGCCCGATAGGGGTCTGTACCTGTATTTGCCGAACAGGAAGATCGCGGGTCACCTCGTAGGCCATGAACATGGCAACCTCTTCCACTA
>JBMNSQ010000136.1:0-4298 GCA_050945275.1 bacterium
GTTCTCGGTCTCTTTACCGGTTTCTTCGCTAACCAACCGGAAAATCTTGTCAAAGGACTGCCCTCTGGCTTCTTCCAGTTTCATTAAGTGGTGCAGCTATAAAAGATATCTCTTGCGCAGATGGCGTTTCAACCATAGCTTTAAATTGAGTCGGGCTACAGCTGAGAATACCGAGGTGGCTAGTTTTAAGGGCTGCGTCGTTGTACCGAAACACTACCCATTCGATAGTGTTTCTAAGCTCGCGGATGTTTCCCGGCCAAGGGTAATCCCGAAGCACTTGGCTGGCATCTTCATCAATGTATTCAAACCGCTTCCCTTTTTGGTGAGACAACTCGTGAAGAAACATCTGGGCCAAAGGTAGAATTGCTTCTTTTCGTTCCCTGAGGGGGGGAACAAAGATCTCGCCCACCCTAAGGCGAAAATAAAGATCCCGGCGAAATTTCCCTTCAGCCACTCTCTTAGCCAAATCTACATTGCTGGCACAAATAATACGAGCGTCTAGCTTAATTTTTCTTAAACCACCAACGCGGTAATACTCTTTCTCCTGAAAGACCCGTAATAATTTTCCCTGAAGCTCCAGAGGGATTTCCGATATCTCATCGAAAAAAAGCGTTCCACCTGCGGCCAGGTCTAGCTTCCCTTTTTGACCTCTAGTCTGTCCGCCAGTAAAAGAGCCTGCCTCATATCCAAATAGTTCGCTTTCAAACAGACTAGGGGCAAGAGCGGCACAGTTAATATCTACAAATGGGGTAAGCTCCTTGGTGGAACCAAAATGAATTATCTTGGCCACAATCTCTTTGCCGGTTCCTGTTTCCCCGTGTATTAGCACGGGAATAGAGCGATCCTTATGGTACTTCTGGGCTTCCTGCACAACCTTGCGCCAAACAGGAGAAAAAATGCCGATCTGCCCCAGACCGAGAGCAAAAACCGACTCTTTTCTTAGCTGGGATAAATCACGGCAAAGGTCGTCGGTAGCTGCCTCAGCCTTCTGCCCTAAACATGTGGGGAATCGTTGGTTCTCTCGCCGCAAAGCCTTATGCTCGGCTATTCTATCGGTAATAACAGCCAGTTCTTCTACGCTAATGGGCTTAAGAAGATAATCGTAAGCACCTGCTCTTAGCGCTTCTACTGCCGACTTCATATCCCCGTAGCCTGTAAATAATACTACATCTGTGTCCCTAGCGGTTGGCAGGGCAGATAAAGCATGAAGGAGTTCCAAGCCAGACATGCGAGGCATCTTTATGTCGGACAAGACCATGGGAAAATCGGCGGTGGTAAATGCAGCCAAAGCCTCCGCTCCATTGTCACATTCGGTTACGCTGTGTCCTAATTCGCTTAAGAACTCTGCTACCGCAGCACGACTGGCCCGATCATCATCCACCAACAGTATCTTCATGACGCTCTACCCCCACCAGGCAAGCTAGTAACAGGAAATTCCAGCCGAAATGTTGCTCCTCGGTAGTCGTTATTTCGCCCCTCAATCCGTGCATTATGGGCCTCCACAATAGAGTAGACGTATGACAAACCGAGTCCCATACCTCCCCGGGCTGATTTGGTGGTTACAAAAGGCTCGAATAACTTGTCGGTAATTCCCTCATCTAACCCGGAGCCATTGTCACTGATTTCCACAATTACGTTATTCTTTTCGTACTGCGTCTTAACAACTATTTCTTTCTCTTTTAAGGTAACATCATCTAAGGCTTGCATTGAGTTTATGAGAAGATTGATCATAACTTCTTCTAACCTCATCCTATCACCCAAAATTGGTGGTAGACTATCAGCCAGACTCTTTTTTATTATTATGCCGTGGGCTCTAAGCTGACTGTCCACCAAGCCCAAGGCCCTGCCCACCACCTGGTTCAAGTTGCACGGAACCATTGGGTCTGGTGGCTGTTCATCCCTTATCAACGATCGCACATACTTTATAATTTGGCTCGCCCGGTCGGCCTGATCTGATATCCGCTTAAGTTTAGCCTTAATTTCATCCGGTTCCGGCATCCGACCTTGTTGGAACCAATACAGCATGCCATCAGTTAATACCTTAATAGCATTTAGCGGCTGGCTAACTTCATGGGTTATTCCCGCTACGAGTGCAGCTAAAGACGATATTTTCTCCGCTCGGGCTATTCTTACTCCGGCTTCTAATTGCTTGCGTTCTGCATTTACTCGTACGGTAGCATCGCGTATATGATGAATAACACCGGTAACCTGTTCTTCTTTATTCAGTAGAGGAAAGGCGTGCAGCTCATACCACTTGGTGATTCCTTCAATATTGGTCTCCTTGGCTACCCCTACCTGATGTGACTGTAGCTTCAGAGCCCTAAGCGAAGGACAGTCCGAGCATGGCTTAGAACGTCCACGGATAGCCTGGTAGCATTTCTTCCCAACCAGGGGCGTTCCTTGAGGAAACCATCGCTCGGCCGCCAAGTTGGCTTGGACAATAATAAGATCGGGATCAAGAATACAAATAGCATCTTGAATAGCATCAAAAACATTTCGAAACATCATGTCACTATCAGGCAGGCTTTTCATCATGGGAAATCTCCCTTTCTGGTCAATACTGCTAGTTTCTTTTGGGGACTATATCGTTTGATGGCCGCTTCCGCCGTTAAGGCCTCCGATCGCGACTTAAATTCCAGAAAGCCCAGTAGCTCCACCGGACGACGTCCCCTGGTATAACGAGCGCCTTTGCCTTCTTGGTGCTCTTTCAGTCGACGCACGGGATCGGTGGAATAGCCAGTGTAGAGAGTACCGTCTTGGCAACGGAGGATATATACATAATGAGACATAATATTAAATCCCCTGACTGCGTATAAAATATCTTCCTGCAACACCCTCTTATAATCTTTCGCCATTAATCGAGGGCTTCCTCTCTACGTAGCCTGCTTATTTGAGACGGGGCATACAACTTCTATCTATGGCTGTCGACTATTTTCTAGTAAGGTCCGCAAATGATTACCTGGATTATAATTATAAAAACCGTTCCTAGCAGGCAGTACTATGCCAAAAATAACATTACCCAACAGAAAAAACACTCTGCTTAAAACATGATTGATGAACAGCTACATCGAACCCAGATGATCTTAAAAGCTAATGGACTTTATTGAAGAAAAAGCCTAAGTCTAAAAGAAGCTAAGTAACCATTTCTGTAACCAGCTCCCCTTTTTCTTCATACAATGAGGTAGTAATCAAAAGTAGGAGCTGGTAACATGCCTGACAAGCAAGTTTCTGCACAACAGTTTGGGTTTGGCAGGAGATTTGGTTTCTTTTTCATATTTCGAATAGCTCCCGGTTTCTTTGTTGGCTTTCTGCCTCGCCGCTTGGGGGCCATGTCCGCCGATTATGGCTATAGTTATAATGACGACATGATGATTCAACGTATAAATGAACAAGAATACATGACTCTAAGAAGAATTGGCATTCCTGAAGTTCCCGTAGCAACTGGTATGGGAGCCGAATACTAATTGTAACTCCTAAACATAAAAAGAGGCGGCATGCCGCCTCTTTTTATGTGTTTTGTACCTACCATCGATCATAGTGTACATGGCTTGGATCATACCTATTGGCCGGTGGCTTCTCTTCCGCTGGATAGCCAAGCGCTACTAAAGCAAAAGGAGTAACGTAAGGTGGAATATTAAGTAGTTCTCTTAGAGCCTCCACACGGCTTTTCCTCGGGTATACCCCTAGCCACACGGCCCCCAAATTTAACGCATGGGCAGCAAGAAGAATATTTTGCATGGCTGCCGCACAATCTTGCGGCCAATAATTCGGTGCACTCAGTGCTTTTTCATCTCCGCAAACCAAAATTGCCACCGGTGCCGACTTTAGCATTTGGGCATAAGGGTGAAACTTAGGGACCTCGTCTAGTAAAGTCCGCTCACGAATTACTACAAAGCGCCACGGCTGCTGATTATGAGCCGACGGTGCGCTCATAGCTGCCTTAAGAAGCTGGTCAATTATTTCAGCCGATACCGATTGGTCCGTATACTTTCTAATGCTCCGACGTGACAAAATCACCTGTAGTGCATCCATTTACCCAACCTCCTTGGTTTATTTTAATCAAAAATACCCTTTTTCATTACTTACACAGCCAAAGTAAACCAGTTTTTCATCTATTTCTTTTACAAATTTACTTCTTTACTTCGATAAAACCTAATCCAATTCCTTCGTAAATCGAAATAATCCGGTTTGGGCCGGGTTATTTACAGTGGTAGCAACGAGGGGGCTACTAAAGATAATTCCCCTGCAATTAAATAAGAGCCTTAGTGGCTCTATACTAAACGCTTTAGTTTCTCAAT
>JBMNSQ010000137.1:0-4276 GCA_050945275.1 bacterium
TCCAGGGCCTTTTTCATGAGATCTACCTTCTCATCTCGTCCCGGAAAGTCCTTCTATGCTGCTTTGCCTACTTAAATATTACACTCTCATTAAGATGGTCTGTGTCAAGATCTAGTAGGCAAAACACCCATAAAAATTAGCATAAAGTGGCCAGGTATGGTATAATGCTGCGGACATGGTCTGGCTTTACGGCTTGATGACCAATCGATCGATGTAGGGTACTTGTTAACAGGTACATCCGTTACTTTGCCAAGATTTCGGTTCCTAAGCTGCTCTGGCCCCAGAGAGGGTGCTTCGAGCCTAAGATCTCTGGATTTAGGTAATATGGATTAAAGCCCCGCTTCGTTCGAAGCCGGGCTTTTAATTTATGAGCTGTATAGCTCATAAAAGGGCGACGTTTTAAAGCCTTATAAGTTGGGAACCATGTACTATAATGAACAAACAGTGGAGAGTGATACTACTGACTACATTTCAGGAATTACACTTGAGTAAAGCCGTACTCGATGCTATCAATAATATGGGCTTTGAGGAACTTACTCCGATCCAAGCTGAAACCATTCCCTTGTCTTTGACAGGTCAAGACGTTATTGGGCAGGCACAAACCGGCACCGGCAAAACTGCCGCCTATGGCATCCCCTTAGTGGAACGATTGGACCCTAACCAAGGCCAAGTTCAAGCGCTGGTGGTTACCCCCACGCGTGAACTAGCCATGCAGGTGGCGGAGGAGTTAAACCGTATTGGTCAGTACAAACGAATCCGGACCCTGCCGGTGTACGGCGGTCAGGATATTAATCGTCAAATTAGAGCGCTAGCCAAAGGCCAACATATTGTTGTGGGCACTGCCGGCCGCTTGCTAGATCACCTGCGGCGTCGGACCCTGCAGCTTAACCAGCTGCAGACCGTAGTCTTAGATGAAGCCGACGAAATGCTAAACATGGGCTTCATTGACGACATTAAGGCCATTTTGAAAGAGATTCCTGCCAAACATCAAACCATGTTATTTTCGGCGACCATCCCCCAAGCCATAAGAGACTTAGCACAAGAGTTTATGCACCAGCCGGAAACTGTAACCATTAGATCCAAAGGATTGACTGTGCCCAGCATTGAACAATTTTACTACGAAGTGCGAGAAGGACAGAAGTTTGACGTCCTTTGTCGGCTGCTAGATATAAATAACCCCGATTCCACTATCGTCTTTGGGCGCACCAAAAGACGGGTAAGCGAACTGGCCGAAGCCTTGAGCAAACGCGGCTACTTGGCTGACGGAATCCACGGTGACTTAACTCAGCCTCAGCGCGATACAGTAATGCGCCTGTTTCGCGAAGGTGCCATTGAGGTATTGGTGGCTACCGACGTGGCAGCCCGCGGCTTGGATGTAAGCGGGGTAACCCATGTCTTTAATTTTGATATTCCTCAAGACCCAGAGAGTTATGTTCACCGCATTGGCCGTACCGGCCGGGCTGGTAAAGCCGGTGAGGCCATCACCTTCATGACACCACGGGAAATGAACCAACTACGGACCATTGAGCGTCTAATTAAGCGCCGCATTGTTCGCCGTCCGATACCAACCTTAACTCAGGCCATTGAAGGCCAAAAACGCCTTACGGTGGAAAGACTATTGCAAACGATAGAGTCAAATGGGATTGAACAATACAAAGCCCTAGCGGAAAATTTGTTAGACGAAACCGATTCCGTTGTGCTGCTAGCCGCAGCTCTAAAATTACTGACCAAGGAACCGGACATTACTCCCATAACGCTAACCGCTGAAGAGCCAGTACGAAAAAAACCATTTTATGCAGGAACAAACAGAAGAAGAAATAGCCGTGGTAAAATGTCTAAGCGCAGGCGCAAATACAAGGATAATTAGCGTCAAAATCCGAGATAGGAATTAGGGATAATTAAAGGGAATCATACCAGCCAGAGCTAGGCACTTGTGTTAATTTGGACAGGAAGCACCCACAAACAGCAGCACCTCGTCAATATGACGGGTGCTGACTTCTCTTTTTTCGGCATTTACCAACACGTTTTTATAATTATTCCATTCACTTTAACCTGGCATCGATATTATCAGCTAGAAGGAGATATGCTAATTAGTGCCGAATCATGTCCTTTGGCTGATTTAGGTATAGGTAAAGGTAGGTGGATTGGTAACATGGGATTGTCCAATGGCTCATTTCAAGCAAAGCCGGACCAAACACCACAATCAAGGCGCTACTTTCTCCGAGTTGCACCAGCTTTATTGCTAGTCCTGCTTGTTGTTAGCACCATACTAAGCGGATGCAGGCCCAAAAACCAGACTTCAGGTGGCTCAATTACTGTGGCCGGATCCACCTCAGTACAGCCGTTTGCAGAAATGCTGGCCGAGGAGTACACCGGTCGTTTTCCACAGCGCCCTCCTATTAATATTCAAGGTGGCGGGTCCAGTGCCGGCGGCCGAGCAGTTCTAACTGGAGCTGCCGAGATTGGCATGCTATCACGGCAACCGGCAGAGGCAGAGAAGGAGCTTACGGCCATTACCATTGTCCATGACGCCCTAGCGGTAGTCGTTCATCCTGACAATCCCGTTCGGAGCCTAAGTTCGGAGCAAATCCGTGCTATATTTGCTGGCCACATCTCCACCTGGAGCAGCGTCGGTGGTTCCGATAACAAGATACATGTTGTTAGCCGGGAAGAAGGTTCTGGCACTCGCACTGCCTTTGATGAACTTATTATGGCCGACACCGATGTAGCTGCCCGCGCTATTGTCCAAGATTCAAATGGCGCTGTACGCCAGGCGGTGGCCCAGGACAAGAACGCTATTGGCTATATTTCGCTCGGTTTGGTGGACAATACAGTGGCGGCAATTGAGGTTGACAAGGTAAAACCTACGCTGGAAAACTGCCGTGCAGGGAAATATGCTTTAATTCGGCCGTTTCTCTTTGTCGTACAAGAAAAGTTGGACCCTAATAGTCAAGCATTTATCGATTTTGTTTTAAGTGACGACGGCCAAAGTCTGTTAGCCGAAGAAGGTCTGGTAACGGTAAAATAAGTGCTCTTTTTCCAACCAAAAGGGTTTCGCTTGAGGGAGGGACACCGGATGCGTAATACAGAAAAGTTAGTTGAGACACTACTTATGCTTATCGGGCTTAGTTCGGTCGCCATTTTAGGACTTATTATCTTATTTATCTTCAAAGAAGGATTACCGGCTTTCACCCAGCTGGGTGTATGGCAATTCATAACCGGCACCCGCTGGTCACCAGGGAAAGGTGTAATGGGAATACTCCCCATGATTGTCGGTTCTTTCTTAGTGACGGCCGGCGCTTTGTTGGTGGGGCTGCCACTGGGACTTGGCTGTGCCATCTACCTATCAGAGTTTGCCACCAAAAAAACAGCCGCTATTTTAAAACCTATGATTGAGCTTTTGGCTGGAATCCCCTCCGTGGTGTTCGGGTTTATTGGACTTGCTTTTATCGTGCCGTTCATACGAAACTTCTTCGGTGGTCCTGGCTTTTCGGTGCTAGCGTCTGCCCTAGTTCTTAGCATAATGATCCTACCTACCATGGTAAGCGTATCCTATGATGCTCTGCGCGCCGTGCCCTCAGCCTATCGGGAAGGAATGCTGGCTCTGGGATCTACCGACTGGCAGGCGGTGAGGATGGTCGTGCTGCCAGCTGCCCGACCAGGGATCTTGGCGGCCGCTATTTTAGCCATGGGACGGGCCGTAGGTGAAACCATGGCCGTAATTATGGTGGCCGGAAATTCCACCATCGTCCCAACGTCCTTCCTGGATCCAGTACGAACCATGACGTCAAATATTGCTCTTGAGATGGGGTACGCTACTGGCCTTCATCGTCAGGCCCTATTTGCCACCGGAGTGGTGCTGTTTGTTATAATCAGCATTCTAAATCTCACCGCCAGAGCTGTAGTGAGGGGGAAATAACCTGGTGAATGCTCCGACAAAAAGCCGCCGCTTACAAAAAGAAGATAAATTTATGCTTACATTGCTGCGCCTATCGACCTATGTGTCAGTAATGATATTGGTTTTTATCGTCGGTTACATAATAGTGCAAGGGTTACCTGTCCTAAGCCTCGATTTCCTTTTGAGCTCGCCCAAGAAGATGGGACGTGAAGGGGGTATCTTCCCTAGCATTGTCGGGACTATTGTCTTGACCCTTTTAAGCACCGCCATTGCCACCCCACTGGGTGTGGGGACGGCCATTTTCCTCACTGAATATACCCGTGAAGGAACCTTCTCCAAGATTATCCGTTTCGGCACAGAAAGCTTGGCTGGCATACC
>JBMNSQ010000138.1:0-4263 GCA_050945275.1 bacterium
AGCTGGCCTTAGTGAACAAAAAGAACATATCAAGACTACGGTAAATAAAGCAGGTGATTGGTTACAAGCACGGATGCCGTCTCTGACGGGGCCGCAATCGGGACGTTTATGGATAAAGCAAGTCCTTAGAGGAATTGCTGAAGCCGGACTGGTGTCTTAATAATTACCATCAACTATTTTTATGGGTGTCTTGCCTACTAGATCTTGACACAGACTCAAGAGATTCATGTCTTGACTTTATCCCCGGCATGCTGTAAAATATCCTTGTCGGCTGAAATCGGAGCGTGGCGCAGCTTGGTAGCGCGCTTGGTTCGGGACCAAGAGGCCGCTGGTTCAAATCCAGTCGCTCCGACCAACAACACTATACGTGACCCTATGGTCAAGCGGTTAAGACATCGCCCTTTCAAGGCGGTAACGGGGGTTCGAATCCCCCTAGGGTCACCAATTTTTACGGGCCCATAGCTCAGCGGTAGAGCAGCCGGCTCATAACCGGTCGGTCCCTGGTTCGAATCCGGGTGGGCCCACCATTTTAATTTGAGGAGAGGTTCCCGAGTTGGCCAAAGGGGGCAGACTGTAAATCTGCTGGCAACGCCTTCGGTGGTTCAAATCCACCCCTCTCCACCAACACAACTCAATGCACAATATAAAAGAGCGGCATAGAGCCGCTCTTTTATAACTTTTTAACTAACCTATCAATCAAAAGGCTGACCTTATGCTACTTAATGCTACTTATGCTAATTGAAGAGCACGGTTATAGCAAGCAACAGCCTCTTCTCCGCGGCCTAAGTAATCTAGGCACATACCTTTCCCGCTATAGTATGCGAGTTCGTGTGGTGCCAGTTCTAAAGCTTTATCGTAAGCCACCAGTCCTTCCTCATACTTACCTTGCTTAAACAAGCTGGCACCTTTGTTTCCCCACAGCACAGCATTATGGGGTTCTAATTTGATGGCCATATCATAGCAGGCTACAGCATCGCGCACTCGGCCTAAATTAAGTAAACAGAGGCCCCGATTATTAAGGGTGGCTGTATCGGTGGGATTATGCTGTAAGACCTGATCGTAACATGCTAAGGCCTCTTTATGACGACCTAGCTTGGTTAAACATGTTGCCTTATTATGAAGAAGGCTAGTATCATTTTGTCCTTCGGTAATAAGGGCTTTTTCGTAGCAACGCAAGGCTTCTGCATACTGTTCCATTTTGCCTAGACAAAATCCCTTATTGTTTAATAAATAAGTATTACTCGGATTGATTTTTAACGCTTGCTCATAGCATTTTAACGCTGCTTCAATTTTACCTTGACGTCCCAGAATCAACCCCTGGTTGGCCAGGACTGTTGGATCGTTAGGCCGTAAAACAAGGGCCTGTTGAAAGCAAGTCAGTGCTTCGTTGTCTTGTCCCAATTCACTATGGCAAAGACCTTCATTATTGAGCAACGTTGCATTCAAAGAAGATACTGCGTCTCGAGCTTGCTTAAATATACTTAATGCTGCTCGGGGTCCTCTACTCTCCTCTACTACTTTGGCTAATGCAAGCCAAGCAGTTGAGTCTTCTTGATTTAGCTGCACTGACCTATTTAGCATTTTGTAAGCCGGGCCTAGTAAACCTTGCTCGTGATAAATCTCACCTATTAGGTAACAGATAAAACTCTCTTCGTTGCTACTTTGCTTTTGTGCTTGTGTTAACGTCTTCAGTGCATTTTGGAGCTGACCTTGGGCCCATTGCAGTATGCCAGCTGTAATTAAAATATCAGGAGCGTCAGGCTCCATAGTCATTGCCTGTTCCACAAAGCGTTCAGATCGAGCTATTTTACCAGCGAAAAAACACCGGCGAGCCCAACTAAGACGCATCCTTTGCCAACTAAGAAACGCTCGCGGATACTTTTGCGCTACTTGCAGTAAGGCTCGTTTTATATTGTCCTTGGGTAATTCAGTTTTTGAATCGGGCTTAAGTATGCCGCGTAACATTAAGCCAAAACTGTCCAAGGCTTCATATAGCTGGTTCAAAGCCAAGTAACGAGCGGCACGCCCATAATGCCAAGCCTGTGTCTCTTTCTGCCACCAAGAGCGTGCTTGTTTGATATCCAAATTTTGTTCGTCGTAACGGCCCCAATGGATTGAACAACAGCTATGGTTCCAATCTCCTAACACGGCCAACTCATTCTTACTTAGCACCATAACTGAGACTGGTAATACCAACGGTGGTAGATTTAGTTGTTTTTGCAATGCGGCCGCTTTGGAGAAGATGTCAGAGATAAAAGCTACCTCCCATCCATAGTTTACCGCTTTTGTCGCTACCGCTTCGGCCATATGAGCTGCACTAGCAATGCCGGTTAACAAACCAAATAAATCATTACAATAAAACTCTTGTTTATCTGGACAAGTTTTCCTTAGGGGCAGATAGTCGATGCAAAAAACAATACCGGCATCTGCTTCTTGCATTCGATCATTTTCATCCTGGACAAATTGTTGCAACCGATTTAATTCTTCTGGGGTAGTAAGGACAATAGCACTAAGAGACGCCCCGAGTGTTCCCTTTGTCATCTTTGTGTTATTTATTATTGTGGTCAGTTGGGCCTTTATATTAGCTGAATTTGCTTTGTACCAAGTAGACGTTGTCATGGTAGCTCCCCCCAAATAAAGACATAACTGGGATATATCACCATTTATTTCTCTTTCAAAGAAGGTAAAACCTGCTAATAGGAATTACCAACTGTCCACTTTTTTTCACTAAGATACCATATTTTCCGCAATGTTACGACGGAAATCCCAGTTAGATATTCTGTATTTGACATATTTTGAAAAGGGGTATCTATATGTCACAAGTAGGGCTCATTATGAAAATACTGGGTAGAACTTATCCTCTAGCGAAAACCGAGTTGCGCTTCGGTTATTAATTGCTACTATTTTGTCAGCCCAAACTACTGATAAGCAGGTTAACAAAGCTACACCAGAGCTTTTTTGCCGTTACCCAACCCCAAGAGCGTTAGCAGCAGCCGATCCCGATGATGTAGCTCTACTAATCAAAGGAGTAGGATTACACCGAACCAAAGCTCGTTATTTAGTCGGAACAGCCAAAATACTGACGGAAAGATTTCAGGAACAAGTTCCCCAGACAATGCCCGAATTGTTAACACTACCAGGAGTAGGCCGCAAAACAGCTAACGTTGTTTTGGCTAACGCTTTCAACATACCGACCCTTGCAGTGGATACGCACGTCTTTCGGGTTGCACGGCGTCTAGGGCTGGCTAGTGGTAATTCGGCACGGCAAGTTGAAAAAGAGTTGGAAAGTGCGATACCTCCCAACCAATGGATTGCTGCCCACCACCGCCTAATTCAACACGGACGTCGTGTTTGCCGGGCTAGGCAACCTTTATGCGGTAAGTGTTGCTTAAAAGACTTGTGCCCCAGTGACGAAACGAATTCGGAAAAGTAGCAAGCTACCAAAGCTCTTTTATGATTCGTTGTGTTTGGTTCATAATTTCCGTTCGATCCACGGTGGTAGCTAATCCGTTTTCAACAACAACCTTGCCAGCAACTAGCACTAATACTACATCAGAGGCACGAGCAGAATAAATAATTCGAGACACAACGTCATGTCGAGGATAAAGATGAGGTCTTTTTTCGTCTAATATTACAAGGTCTGCTTGTTTCCCTACTTCTAAGCTACCAATTCGATCAGCCATACCTAGTGCTCTGGCTCCTTCAATGGTGGCCAAACGCAATGCTTGTTCAGCAGAAACAATAGTTGGGTCGTCACTGGTATACTTGTGGATCAGAGCTGCTAGTCGGGCTTCTTCCAATAGATCCAAGTTATTGTTTGAGGCTGCTCCATCAGTTCCTAAACCAACATTTATACCTTGTTGTAACAGGGCCGGTAAGGGAGCAACACCACTGGCCAATTTTAGGTTGCTACCGGGATTATGGGCTACCCCTATGTTATTTTCGGCTAGAAGATCGATATCTCTATCGCTAATATATACGCAATGGGCCGCTAGGGATGAAACCGATCCTACGTCTCTTAAGGCTTTACAATAAAATTCTACCGGTGTTTGGCCGGTTTCTTTCATCAAGCCCTGAACTTCAGATTTGGTCTCAGCTAAGTGGATGTGAATACCACATTTTAGGCTTTGAGCCCTGTTCAATACTTCCACTAAAAACGGCTCCGGGCAGGTATAAGGTGCATGAGGACCTAATCTCCCGTTGATACGACCATTAGCTGCACCTAGATACTTCTCGACGAATTGAGAAGCTTGGTCAAGCGCT
>JBMNSQ010000139.1:0-4151 GCA_050945275.1 bacterium
TGGCTTATGGCCGCTATTTTTCCGTCTTTTACGCCGATGTCGGCTTTGAACCATGGGTTACCGGTTCCGTCCACAATACGGCCGTTCTTGATTAAGACATCAAACATAAACCGAATCTCCTTTCAACCTTATATGTGCCGGGGCAAATTGTTAACCGCGAGATAAGATTGGAAGCTCATTTAAGATGTGCCAACGGGATTTTTGCCCCAGTACAGTTGCACCACGTCGTCTGATGGTGGCGGGGTAGCAATGGTAACTACATAATAAGAAGCGCCCGATATTAGTAGACTCATAACTACTGGGTGCATGCCGAAGGCCAAATGCTTAAGATAACCGGCAATGACAATGTATCCGCCAAGCCCGGCCACCATACCGGCGATGGCCCCAGGTACGTTAGCACGTCGCCAGTACAGTCCTGCTAGTAGAGGGATAAAGAAGGAGCTTTCCAGGCCAGCGACGGCAAAGTAGACGAT
Organism: bacterium; assembly: GCA_050945275.1. GTDB lineage: Bacteria > Bacillota > DTU030 > DUMP01 > DUMP01 > JAAYWY01. The sequence goes on from JBMNSQ010000139.1 coordinate 474, forward strand.
CCACTCTAAAGCTGCCGGTGGAGCCAGCGCCATTAGGAAGGCTATTACTCCGAGACCAAGGGTAAAGGGCTGAGCGAGGGAACCGATTTTTTCCATGGATGCATCAGGACGGATAACTTTAGCGTAAACGTCCATTAATAAGCTAGCGGATAGGAGTATCATCATGGAAGCTACGGTGCTTTGCATGGCGGCAGTTACGCCGGCCAGCACGACGCCTCTAAGGATAGGGGGCAGGGCCCACATAGTCATGGTAGCCGTAGCGTGGTCAGGAACGGCTAGGTTAGGATCGGCTACCCGGGCCAGCGCTCCGGTGGTAGCCATGAGAATAGTCCAGGCGGTTACTGCTATAGCACCGATGACCACTGACCGGAGCATGGCTTTGGAGTTTTTATGAAGCAGAGCAGGGGTAATACCGTGGGGCATGCCCAAAATAGCAGCTCCAAACAAAACGGCGAACGAGGCTAAATAACGCGGTGTGGCGATCCCGCCGACGGCGCGAGCGGTTAGCATCTCGGGTTCTACCGACTGGATAACCTTCATACCGGCTTCTAAACCGCCCATTTTGGAAACGGAAAAGACAAATATTAGTATGGCGGCTAAAGTCATGACGACTCCTTGAACAGCGGCTGCTATCGTAGCGCCCTTAATGCCACCGAAGGCGGTATACAGGACGACGACTACACCCATCAGCATCAGGCCAGTGTAATAGTTAGCACCTGTCATTACCTCAAACATACGAGCTCCGCCGACAAACTGGACGGTGGAATAAGGAATCAGAAAGATTAGCATGCTGAGGCCGCCGAGCAGAATGATAGTGCGGTTGTTCTCATAGCGAGCAGCAAAGATATCGAGAAAAGAGCGAGCGTTTATTCTCCGGGCGATAATACCAACTTTTTTGCCGAGTACCCCGAGAACCATGAGGTTCATAAAGTTTTGCCAGTTGGTAAGGATGGCCCACGTTAACCCATTTTGGTAGGCCAAACCAGGAGTACCGACGAAGGTGCCAGCACTGCAAAGGCCGGAAGCTAGTACCATGGCTACCACAAAGGCACCGAGGCCTCGACCACCGGTATAAAATTCATCAACATATTCTTGAGCCTTAAGTCCGGCCATGGAGCGGCTGGCATAATAGCCTAAGACGAACAGCATGCCAGTATAGGCGAGAAATGTAATCATCATAAGAACTGTATCATTCATGGTATCACCGCCTTTAATTAATGTAAGGATCTAAGGGAGTGTCTTCAAATACGAATTCAGTGAGGATATAGGCAACAACAATGAATCCGACGGGAAGAAGAACGCCTCCGACTAAAAACCAAAGAGGAAGTCCTAGCACCAGATAATTGCCTAGAGTATAGGTGGCTAACATGACTAAAACGAAAAAGGCCAAGAAAAAGATATAACACATGATCATTTCGCGAAAACAGGTCTGAAACCGAGGGTCCTCCACAAATTCTTGTTTGTTCTTCATCTTCTAACCTCCTAGTGAGATTTCATAAACTAAATGGAATTCAGCCCTCCTTTCCCGGCGTCGTACTAATATCATGCACGTTTTATGCCAACAGTAATCTGACGCCGAGGCAGTGTTAGCACTACTTTTAAGGTCTGGGATGATTTATTTTTGGTTAGGTGATACAGTTTTGCATCGGATTTAAGGCGGCTCAGGCCGGATGGCAACCGCAGGCTCCTTTGGCTGGAAAGAGAAGAATGTTAGTAAGGAGCGAAAAGCCGATGCATCACATTTAAGGCGAATAGCAGCACAGGGAAGAGATAGTATCACTAAACCGAACAAAACGATTCAGAATGGCCATTGACAGCGCTATTGTTTTGATATAGCTTAGATAGAAATTACCTTGAGACGGTAATAAGTTTCAACAAAAGTCTAATGTTCATTGTTTTTGGAGGTGAGGGAAAATGAAGCATAGATATTTTTAGAATAAGGCATAAAGTAATTATCTTTAGAGTATGTTGCTGTAAAATGATGGGTGTAAATTCCCAAGGAAGGATGGTAGTTATGAACAAATTCATGGACAGCAAGTTTTATAGAAAGTATTTACTTCCTGGATTTGTATTTCAGTCGGTGGTTATAGCTGGCGGTTATGGAACAGGACGCGAGCTTGTTGAATACTTTTTATCTCATGGCCCTACCGGCGGTATTTACGGCATGGTGGTAACAGTTCTGGTATGGGGACTTGTGCTGGCAGTGACGTACGATTTTGTACGCGTGTTTAAAACGTATGATTACCGCAGCTTGTTTACACATCTGCTGGGTAAGTTTTGGTTCCTATATGAAATATGCTACGTTTTATTGTTGTTTATAGTACTCGCAGTTGTAGGTGCGGCAGCAGGGACCATTGTTCAAGATACTTTCGGTATTCCCTTTGGTATAGGTGTTACTGTTATGCTTCTTGGAGTGGCTTACCTATCTTATAGTGGGAGTAAATCTATCGCCATTTTCATGTCCTGGTGGTCGTTTCTGCTCTATGCTGTTTATGCTCTGTTTATTATAGTTGGTATATCCAAGTTTGGGCCGAAGATCTCTCAAATTCTTAGCCAAGGGGAGGTAACTTCTGGTTGGGCCTTAGATGGTTTTAGATACGCTTTTTATAATCTAGGTTGTATCAGTGCTATTTTATTTACCCTGTCTGATATCGAAACTCGTTCAGAGGCTGTGATTTCCGGATTCTTGAGCGCTATTATCACTATTGTTCCGGGCCTTTTCTTTTACTTAGTGGTGTTAAGTGGTTATCCAGAGATTGTTGGTGAACCGATACCGGCGTTTACGGCGTTAAAGAGCCTTGGAGTGGTATTTCTTTTGCTAGCGTACGAAGTAGTGTTATTTGGAACACTGGTAGAGACTGGAACTGGCTTTATTCACGCTGTAAACGAGCGGCTAGCCAGTACCTTAAAGGAACAAGGCAAAGAACTGACTAAGAATATGCGTGGAGTTATTGCTTTGGCTATGGTTATTCTTAGTACTGGTATGAGCCGATTTGGCCTAATTGATCTTATTGCTAAGGGTTATGGAACTATATCGTGGGGTTTCTTTGTTACCCACGTTGTACCTGTACTAACTATTGGTTTATATAAGATGATTAAAGCTGAGCGAACCTAATTTCTATTTATTCCTTATTTGTGATAGACTGTAAAAAATAAGGAATTTAGAAAGGATGGTTTCAAACCAATGAGACAGCTTGAGCGTAACCTCGCTTTGGTAGAAGAGGATAAGAAAGTAATTTCACCTGCTTCGCGTGTACCTTATTATCCTTTAGTGGTGGATCATGCTAAAGGTTCTACAGTGGTAGATGCTGACGGCAATGAATATCTTGATTTTTTGGCTAGCGCTGCCGCTCTAAACACTGGGCATTCCCATCCTAAAGTTGTAGATGCTATTAAGCAGCAAGCAGATAAATTTATTCACTACACACCGGCCTATATGTATCACGAGCCATTGGTGAGGCTAGCTCAAAAGCTAGTGGACATAACTCCGGGGGACTTCCCGAAGCAAGTTGCTTTTGGCTTAAGTGGTTCTGATGCCAATGATGCTGCTATTAAACTTGCGCGAGCTCATACAGGGCGCGCCAAGGTAATCTCGTTTATTCGTTCTTATCACGGCTCTACTTATGGTTCTATAAGTTTGTCGGCTGTGAGCCTCAACATGAGACGAAAAATTGGACC
>JBMNSQ010000140.1:0-4143 GCA_050945275.1 bacterium
CTTGGAGTATCCCTGGGATATGGAGTCCGATTTGCATGACAAATAAACGTATTTTCTGTTATTGCTATAAAAGCACTACTTCAATGTCATCCTGCCTGCCCAGCCTGCCCAGAGCAAAGCGGAGGGAGCAAAGCGGAGGGAAGGCTTTGCCTGAGGAATCTTAGTCTAGGATGTGTTTTTACACAGGCTGCTTAGGTTAGAGGGAAAAGGCGCTTTAAGTCGAAATAAATAGAGAAAGACAAGCAGTTAATGGACAAGGAGCGACATTATGCCAGCGCTGATTTCTCTTAGCCTGCTGTTTGCTGTCGGTATCATAATTTCGCCTCAATTACCCCTAACCTGGTGGCTTATATTAGGCTTGGCGGGCTTGGTCGTAGGATTTTTAGCCGCTGCTCGCAACAAAAGGCAGCTAGTAAGCGTGGCTATCTTACTATTAGCTTTTGTGGCTGGGGCTCTGCGGTTATCTTTAGTAAGCGTCCAACCTGATCAGATGGCGTCACTAAATGACCGCATAGTTACGGTAGAAGGTATCGTTGTGCGTGAGGGGGAGTCGACTTTTGCTGGCATAACCTATATCCTGGCCACTCAGCGTATAGGAGAGGCCGAACTTCAGCCAGCTAGCGGGCAAGTACTGTTAAGGGATTTAAGACCAGCAGGGGAGACGTATTTTTACGGCGATTTGATTAGAGTTCGTGGCAAGTTAGTCAAGCCGCAAGGTGCAGCTAACTTTGGCCAATTTGATTATCGGGCCTATCTAGAGCGGCGCGGTATTAAATATCAATTAGCGGTAACTTCGCCGGAGGATATCAGGCGGTTAGGCGAGAACAGAGGCAACCCGCTAGTGGCCTATCTATTGGAAGCGCGAGAGCGTTATTTACAAGTAATAGATGTCCTACCTTCATTAGATGCGGCTCTTCTTAAAGCTTTGACTTTAGGTGAGCGCAGCATGCTCGCACCGGAAATAGTGGATTTTTTTACTGCCAGCGGAACAGTTCATTTGATGGCCGTCTCTGGGGTTCATGTAGGAATAGTGGCGGCGTTGGTGCTGGGACTAGGCCGTCTGTTGCGGTTCCCCTTTTGGCTCCAAGGCTTAGCGGCTGGGCTCATAGTAATTGTATATGTGGTTTGGACAGGCTTAACGGCTTCGGCTATGCGGGCCGGAATTATGTTTTTGTTAGGGTTGCTCGGCGCACTCACCGGCCGTAAGCGCAATTCTTTGGTGGCTCTGGCTGCCGCCGCTGGGATTTTATTGTTAATTAATCCTTTAAATTTGTATGATACCGGATTTCAGCTGTCTTTTGCCGCTGCTGCCGGTATTTTGTACTTAGTTCCTATAATGATGAATACCATTCATCTTAAGCTAAAGCGGTGGGTAGCACCGTTTCTAACGACGGTGGCAGCGCAGCTCGGTACCTGGCCTCTCACTGCTTACTATTTTAGCGGTGTGTCTGTAGTTGGGTTTATAGCCAGTTTTTTTGCTATTCCGCTTGCCAGCTTAGCCTTGATCTTGGGGTTACTTGGCCTATTGGTGGGAGCTTGGTACTTGCCGGTTGGCCAAGTGCTCCTGGGTGCAGCTGGTTTGGCCTTGGTAGTTCTTACTTTTGTGGCGCGTCTGTTTGCTCAGTTACCGGGGGCATTCGTTCATATGAAACGACCGCCGGTAGTCTTTATGATCGTTTATTATGTGTTGCTGTTTGCGGCTCCCTTCTTCTTTCAAGCTACTAAGGAAAAAGGACGCTGGCGACGAATCTTTGTTGTAGTGGTGGCGCTATGTTTGTTGGCTTTTTGTTGGCGAGGTTCAGTATCACCTGTCCTTACGGTTGATTTTTTGGCTGTTGGTCAGGGCGATGCCATCTTGGTTAAATCACCGTCAGGACAAGCCGTGTTAATCGATACCGGCCCACGACATAATTTTGGGGGTACTGTATGGGATGCGGGGGAAAAGATACTGCTCCCGTATCTGAGGAGCCAGGGCATTCACCGGCTTGAGTTGGTGTTTTTTACCCACGGTGATACCGATCATGTGGGAGGAGGCCCTGCTATTTTAAACGCTCTACCAGTGGGTGCAGCGATTATTCCGGCCACGTTTGGTGGTGGCGGAGCGGATTTGATAAAAAAGGAGGCCGTCGAACGGGGGATACCCCTTTACCCGGCTACCAACGGACTAAAAGTAGATTTAGGATCAGACGTACATGTAACGGTGTTAAGTCCGCCGGCGGAGTCTATTTCCTCTGATAATCCTGACAATGACAACTCGTTAGTGTTATATTTGAGCTATGGTAACTCGGGTTTCTTATTCACCGGTGATGCTGGGTGGCCAGCAGAACAATATTTACTCAAGTGCGGCTTTCCTGGGCCGGTACACGTGCTGAAAGTAGCTCATCATGGTGCGGTTACGGGTACCACCGATGAATTTTTAGCCAAGATCAAGCCCGAGTTAGCTATTATTTCCGTGGGCAAAAACAACTTTGGACATCCCAGTCCGCAGACTATGGAGCGGTTAGTAAGTAATGGTGTTGAGGTTTTACGTACCGACCAGGCAGGACAGGTTCGTATCGAAAGTGATGGCCGAATGCTGCAGGTAAAGACTTTTGCTGGTCAAAGGGGATATAGATAATGAAATGGCAACAAGTTTGGGCTAATTTAGAACAAAAACAGGTAGCGTCATGTTACCTGTTAGGAGGAGAAGAAACATATCTAATAAGGCAAACCGTAGATAAAATAGAATCTTCTTTAGAGCTGGCCGACCTAGCGGATATAAATGTCGAAAAACTAATGGCATCCGACACGGATATCGAGTCACTTATGGCAGCTTGTACTCAGATTCCTTGGTTGGCCAAGAGGCGATTAGTAGTGGTGCAGGGATTGAATCTTTCGGTCAACCAGCCTGATTGGCTTAAGGATCTACCTTATTTGGTTGGTAAGTTACCGCTATCGACTTGTTTGGTTCTATGCACCGATGGCCGTTTGAGCAGCAGACATAAAGTAGCTAAGGCGGTAGCCGTAAGCGGAGCGGTGGTGGAATTTCCTCGGCTTAAAGGGCGGGAATTAGAAAAATGGGTATCCCAGCGTGCTGGCGAGCTTGGTATCAGTTGGAGACGCGGGACGCTCACCTATTTTCTTCAGCGAACGGTTCCTTATTTAGAGCAATTAGAGGCGGAGCTGCAAAAGCTAGCCGCTTATGCCGCCGGGAATGCTCAAATAGGCTGTAGCGAGATCGACCTTTTGGTTCCTGAATCCCGAGAAAGCCGCGTGTTTTCTTTGAGCGATGCTGTACTGGCTAAGGATCGAGAAAAAGCCCTGACAGTACTTGCAGAGCTGCTTCGTCAAGGGGAAACTCCCATCGGGTTGGTGGGTTTGTTAGCACATCAAGTTCGAGTTGTTGGGCTCGTAAAGGCCGCTCTGGAAGAAGGGGTATTGCCCTCTGATCTAGCTAAAACTTTGGACCTTCATCCTTTTGTGGCCCAAAAAGCGGCAGGCCTAAGTCGCCGTTTTACTTGGAACGAACTGTACCAGGCTGTACGAACCATGGCTTGTGCAGATTTAAAATTAAAAAGCACCAGCTTGCCGGCCAAACTAGTGCTAGAAGAAGCTATCTTGTCTTTCTGAGCCAAGATAACAGGAAGCCCCTTCCTGAGCTCCTGTAGGTAGTGGAAGGGGGCGTTACTTAGCTGCTGTAGCTTTAGTATAATCGTTAAATTGGCGGGAAAGCCGTGCTTTCTTACGCGCCGCATTATTCTTATGGATTACGCCTTTAGTTGCCGCCTTATCAATAACACTAAAAGCATTGCTTAGGCGAGCTCGTACCTGCTCGGGCTCACTTAGGGTGAGGGATTCGTTGAACCGGCGAATAGCAGTACGTAAGCGCGATTTAATCATAGCGTTGTGAAGGCGTTTTTTTTCACTGACGCGAATTCGTTTGAGCGCTGATTTAATATTGGCCACTAGCTTCACCTCCCAACCCTGAGCCTACGACAAACAAAAAATATCACTAGCACATTGTACCACGGACTTTATGGAAAAGCAAGACAGGTGTCTCCTTGGTGTCACCGGACTATGATATTGTCACCTTGTAACGGGACTGAGAAAATGTCACCATGGACAAAGGAGACATTTTCTTGAGCAAAAAGGAATCCCGACGTG
>JBMNSQ010000141.1:0-4075 GCA_050945275.1 bacterium
CCCAGGCCCCTGGCAGCAGGTGCTCTTTTAATCCGTCAATAAGCCGCCGGTAAACCGCCAGCCCATCAGGCCCGCCATCTAACGCCAGCACCGGTTCCTGACGTACTTCCGGTGCTAACCGGGTTATTTCTTCGGACTCAATGTAAGGCGGATTAGACACCACCAAACCAAACCCCGGCTGGCCAACTAACAATCGGGATAAGTGCTCAGACGATGGCCACAAATCGGCCACCTCAAAGCGCACTCTGGGCTCAACCCCGTGGCGCTTAGCATTGGCTGTAGCCACAGCCAGCGCCTTTGTAGAGATATCAGTAGCTATAATTTGGGCCTGGGGTAAACTCACCGCCAGGGAAACAGCAATAGCTCCACTACCGGTACCAACATCCAACACCCACGAACCAGACGGGAACACTCCCTGCCGAAATAACTCCAGTACTCGCGCAACTAAAATCTCTGTCTCCGGCCGCGGCACTAGTACCGCGGGACTTACCTGAAAAGATAAGCCGAAAAATTCCTTCTCTCCCGTAATATAAGCTACCGGCGTGCCCTGGGCACGCCGGTTCAGTATCTCTTCCCAACGTGATGAGATATTCTCGGGAAAAGCTTCGGCTAAATCCCGGTAAAACTCTTCCCGACTTTTTCCAGTTATATAACGTAGTAACACTTCCGCATCCAGCTTGGATGTCTCGATTCCTTGTCGTTGTAAATACTCGGCCCCAAAAACCCACATATCCCGCACTGTTGCCATACCTTATCCCACCTGCTGCAGCTTTTCTGCCTGCTGAGTTGTAATTAGGGGCTCTACAATTTGGTCCAGATCGCCTTCTAACACAGCGGACAAATGATGAAGCGTAAGGCCTATGCGATGATCTGTTACTCGATTCTGGGGGAAGTTGTACGTACGAATCCGTTCACTACGGTCCCCGGTACCTACCTGACTACGCCGGGCCTCTTCCAGCTGGGCCTGTTGCTCCGCCTGGGCCATGTCCAGCAGCCTCGCCCGGAGCACCCGCATTGCCTTTTCCCTATTTTTAATTTGTGATTTCTCATCCTGGCAAGTTACTACCAAACCGCTGGGCAAATGGGTAATTCGCACTGCGGAATAAGTGGTATTCACGCTCTGTCCACCGGGACCGCTGGAACAATAGGTATCAATTCGCAAATCATTGGCATTAATTTCTACATCCACATCTTCTGCTTCCGGCAATACTGCTACCGTAACTGTCGAAGTGTGGATCCTGCCACCGGACTCCGTCACCGGAATACGCTGAACCCTATGCACACCACTCTCAAACTTAAGGCGACTATAGGCTCGCTCACCGTTTAGGGCAAAGATAACCTCTTTGAACCCGCCTAGCTCTGTCGGATGGGAAGATAAGATCTCAGTTCGCCAGCCGCGCCCCTCCGCATAACGCTGGTACATACGAAATAGCTCCCCAGCAAACAAACCGGCTTCATCACCACCGGCCCCAGCACGTATTTCTACGATAACATTCTTATCATCCAGTGGATCCTTTGGCAAAAGTAAAACTTTTAGCTCTTGGGTCAGTTCTTCCAGACGCGTACGCAGGCGTTCAATTTCACTTTCCACAAGCTCAACAAAATCGGGCTCCAGTTTTTCTTCCAGCAGACCTTCGTTCTCCTCTAGTTCCTGTTTAGCCTGCTTATATTCACGATAAGCATTTACAATAGGTTCCAAACTGGCATACCCCTTAGCATGCTGCTGCCATTCCTCCTGGCGAGCCAACAGCTCCGGGTCAGCCATTAATTGACCTAATTCTTCATAATGCTGCTCTATCTCACCTAATTTATCAAACATAGTGCTCATAATATCACCTCTTGCTCTCTCTGAGCAACTTCGCGCAGCGCTACCAAAGCCACTTCAATTTGGGCTTCATCCGGCTCCCGCGTAGTTAATCTTTGCAACCATAAGCCGGGCCCAGAAAACAACCGGACCAACAACGAATTAGACTGAGCAGCCAAACGTAGCCATTCATAGGAAATTCCCGCTACAAACGGCATCAAAACAAGCCTTGACAATACCCGCAAATATAGTTTTGGCCAACCAAAAAAAGCGAACAACAAAATGCTTACCACCATTACATAAAGCAAGAAACTAGTACCGCAGCGAGGATGCAACGGGCTAAACTCTGCCGCGTCAGCCGCTGTCAGTGGCAACCCCTTTTCCTCGTAAGCATGTACTACCTTATGCTCTGCCCCGTGGTACTCAAAAATACGTTTAACATCCTTAATAAACGTAATACTGACCACATACACCAAAAAAATAGCTAACCTAAGCAATCCTTCTCCTAAACTGAGAAGAAGGGTATTATTCGTTTTCCCCAACCAGCGCATAAGAGCTGTTGGAAGCAAAATAAACAGCCCTACACCAAACAACAGCGCTGTGAGCATAGTAAAAACCAGTTCTTTGGTAGTCAGTTTTTCTTCTTCGCCGCCAAACTGACCCGCCGAAAAACTAAGTGCTTGAATACCAACTATCAACGAGTACACTAACGCCGTCGCCCCGCGCACTACCGGCCAACGCAAGAAACTTAAATATGCCGGCGGCTTCCATAGTGGGCGCACATCAGTGACAATCTGGCCGTCTTCACCGCGCACAGCAGTAGCAATCCACGATTGCCCCCGCATCATTACCCCTTCAATTACAGCCTGCCCACCTAATTGACGACTCAAAGTGTCCCCTCCCCACTGCCTAAAGCAAACATCACAGAAAAACCGACTCTGCTCCCTAGGCTGTAGCAAAATGCGCCCAGCACTAAGAAACAGAGTCGGTGCTCTGCTACTTAAGGCCAAATCTTCTTGTGAAGCGTTCCACGCGACCACCGGTGTCAACAATCTTCTGCTGGCCGGTAAACAGCGGATGGCACTTAGAGCATATCTCCACCCGAAGATTCTTCTGGGTGGAACCAGTCTCAAAAGCCGCACCGCAAGCGCATCTTACTTCTGTCTTATGATAAGCAGGATGAATATCTTTCTTCATTGCTGTCACCCTTTCTACATGTGTCAACCAAGTTATTATAGCATGACCTTCGCGGTTATGGCAATACGCGCCGCGGTAGACTGCAAGAAAACCCCTACCAGCTAAATAACTTCGGCCCCTAAAACGGTCTTCATTTGGGACAGGGCAAAAGCATGGGCGTCTTTATCGAAACTAGCCATACCTTCAGCATACACTGTGGTGGGTACATCACGATTAGCTAGCTCTTCAGCGGTAAAAAAGCAGCAAATATTAGTGCACACTCCCACCAGTGAAACTTCGCTCACTCGCTCCCGATCCGTATCCGCTGTAAGACCCAGATACTGGGCTAAGTCCGTCCGATAAAAACCACTGTACCGATTTTTCTTAACAAAATGCACCTGGTCAGCCGTGTCATTCGTCAGTAACCTTTGTAGCTCCGGCACCAGTTCATGACCCCAGGTGCCCTCTAAACAGTGGGGCGGGAACTTGGCAAATTCAGCGTCATCTTCCTCATGACTATCTAATGTAAATACAACTTCTTCGCCAGCTGCCAGGGCTGACTGCACCTTTTCCTGGACGAAAGGCAAAATCTCACGGGCCGCTTCCGAACTAAGGACCCCTTTTTCATCCACAAAATCATTTTGCATATCCACCACAATTAGGACCCGCCGCATAGCCTGCACCTCCATAATTGCGCTCTCTTTCTCTTATCATACTATAAGCGGGAGAACTTAGCAGCTTATATTACTAATGTCACAATTCAAGGGTAGATGCCATACCGCAAGAAGCAATACCGTCGAAAGGATGAACATAAATCCGGCGAGGGCGTTTGTCGGCGCTTCTGCCAAAATTATTAGGCGGCGACAAACAATCCGCAGCCGGGCTAGACGCACTCAGAGCCAAGCCCTAGAACGGTCAAAGCGTAGACCGGAGCCGGGGAGTAAGCACAGGTCGACCAACTTACTGACCGTGGGTAAAGCTCCCAAGAAGCATATCAGGAAATTCAGCCTGGAGACGCTCACACAGACCGCGAATCCCAAGGAGGCGCCCGCGCCGCCGGGGAATGATTTTAAGATAAACATCAGGGTCAATGTT
>JBMNSQ010000142.1:0-4023 GCA_050945275.1 bacterium
CGGTGATGACTTTGGCACCGTGCCAGTGGACCGGGGCGTAGCCGAGGAAGTGAAGGCTGTAGCCGATCACGATTTAAAGGTAACGTTGCCCAAGGATAATGTTGACAAAGTACAAGTTAAGGTGGAAGAGTTGCCCTCTTCATTGACAGCCCCGGTGGAGAAGGGCCAGCCACTAGGTAAAGTAGTATTTATCGTGGGTGGGGACAAGATAGCAGAAGTACCGCTAGTGGCAGCCGACGAAGTTCTTTGTCCGCCTGTAAGGTGGTGGATGTGGCTGGGGCTACTATTGGTGGTATTGTGGCTTATTACCGAAATCATTATCTGGGATATCCGCCGTCGGCGACGCCGCATGAGGCTCAAGCGGATAGCTTTTCGCTACCGCGACCCAAGGTAAGAAAGACCGCGAACAGCCATGAGCATGAGCTGCAAATAGCATACAGATGGTTCAGAGCGCCAAAACCGCCCCTCCTATACAGGGGCGGCTTGTTCTTGCACGATCAATTGTTCGGAAGCCCAAGGAGGGAGTTTGCCCAGCAACTGGTCACGGGCAGTTTTTCCCATGATGTCCCGTTTCCGACGGCCTTTACCTTTGGCTGCTTGGACCCAGTTAACCTTCTGGTTTTTGTAATACAAATCCAAGTCCACAATGCGTTGGCCAGCGGCGTTGTACTCTAAGCCCAGTAACAATTCTTTAACTGCCAGTGGATGCCAATGGGTAAATAGGCGAACTTGATAAGCCGTTACCGACATTAGAGCGAAAGCGTGGTCACGGGTCCAACGCTCACCCAGTATGAGACCAGTTTCAAGTTCTTCCAACACCAATATAAGGCGTTCCAGATGAAGTTTATAGTTGCCCCAAGCATCGTAAATATTGATCCGTAGTTCGTACCACTCACCGTTATCATCTTTTAGTGCTTTCGTAAAGTGGCGGACTGCAGCTTGGCGTAAATCTTGAAACAAACTGTTGGCCGGGCGGGGGATTAATAGATAGTCCGGTTCCATTTGGGTGTTATTAATAGTGGTACTAAGGGGATGGGTGGTAAAACCAAGAAGGGTATGCTCGCTGTAGCCAGAGTCAAGACCGGTGGTTAGATCCACTTTTTGGCCTTGATATTCCTCAGCTAGACGATTGATCAGGGGACTGCCGGAGGTAGGTATACGCATAAGTAAGAAGCCCGGCCCTAACTCTGCATTCTCCAGTGCTGGAGTTGTCCCCGAGTTAATAAAGTATGCCAGTATAACTGCTGCTGGATGGGGAACCAAGAAAACGGTGTTATCTAACACGACTACACTTTGGTTTTCACCTGCATTGCTTGTGGTTGTAGTCAGATTAAGTCCGCGGACAGCATCTAGCTTCACTAAGGCTGACTCTACTTTATTTGGGCTCTGGCTCCGCAAATACAAATATTGAGGACCCAGCCGTAAAAACAACATGTTGCCACCTCCTGCTAGATTTTTTGTGGCCGAATCTTGATACCACGAGCCACATTTGTTCCTTGAGGGTAAGGTATAGGATAAATCTCACCGCTACTTAACAGAATATTGATACTAGACAGCCCCGACAGTGGCCGTCCGGCGGAAGCTGTTGGCTTATCCAGGCAATGGCCGTACAGTGCAAAATCGGCTCCGGGGGGGAGGTGCTGTGGTTCGTGGGCTATGCCAAGTCTGAAGGGACCGAATTGAATGAGGCTGCTTTCGGGAATTACTTGGCATCGGTGGCAAACACTATTCATAAGGGCAGGATCGTCATGATTACCAGGGACAAGGTAGATAGTTTCCACTGGGGAGTGCTCTAGGCAGCCAATTAGCTGTTTTAATTGTTTCTGATACAGATCGTATAGATAAGCATGGTTCTCTAGCTTTAGCTGATCTACCAGATCACCGGTGTGGATTAGAACCTTAGGTTTAATCTTATTAAGTAAACGAAACAAGGTGGGATAAAGTACGGCTGGGGTGTCGCTTATGTGTACTAAGCAATCGGCGGAAGAAGAGAGTATCTCCGGTGAAATAGGCGGTAGTAAGAAATCATTAACCAGCTGTTGAAATCGGTCCAGCCGTTGCACCATTTGTTGGTTCCAGGAAGTAACTAAATAACGTAACATAAGATTCACCCCGCTTAACTTGTGCCAATTATAGCACATAATTTGTGCTAATGAACACAAAAATACCAGTTGCAGTGGGTAGGGGCAAAGACTTACTCCTACCGCTTTTGGTAGGATACAAGCCCTGTTTCGTTTCGGCCTTGATACCGCTTTAGCTTGCTCGCTACAGGGGCGACCGTTATAATAAAGAGGATTCTATAGCTCACGGTGCGAGAAAGGAGAGATGGGCATCATGGGCGAGTCGGAAACGATACCAAAGGCAACTCCGCTAGCGTCGCGCTGGCGTCTTTATTTATCCCTTCTTAGGCCTCGGCAATGGACTAAGAACGGATTTGTGTTAGCTGGAGTTGTATTCTCGGGCTTATTTGTCGATCCACAAGCTGTACGGACGGCTATAACGGCCTTTTTTATCTTTTGTCTAGTATCTAGTGCTGGTTATGTGTATAACGATATTTTGGATAAGGACGAAGATGCTCTTCACCCAGTAAAGTGCCATCGTCCCGTTGCGTCGGGCAAGGTCAGTGTTGGCGAAGCCCGCGCGCTAGCGGCGGTGCTTATAGTGGTTGCCCTGGTGAGCGGATTCGTCTTAGATATCTCCTTTGGCTTCGTTACGCTTCTATACTTTCTATCAACGGTTACTTATTCACTCTGGCTTAAACATGTGGTATTGATTGATTTGCTAATACTTGCAGCCGGCTTTGTGCTGAGGGCTGCAGCCGGGGCGGTGGCTGTAGGAGTGATGATTTCTCCGTGGCTGCTTATTTGTACTACATTGTTATCTCTTTTTTTAGGATTAGGGAAGAGGCGTCATGAGTTACTCCTTTTAGAAGGGGAAGCAGCAGAGCACCGGGCAACTTTGGACGATTACAGTCCAGAGCTTTTAAATCAGCTGTTGTCAACGGTTACGGCGGCTACTTTAGTGTCATATTCTATTTATACTTTTACCAGCGGCCATGGACTTGCCATGATGTTAACGATTCCATTTGTTTTGTTTGGCTTATTTCGCTATTTATATTTAATTTATTGTCGTGATCTAGGTGGTAGTCCGGAGGAAATACTCCTTACGGACCGGCAACTGCTGGCTACGGTGGTTTTGTGGGGAGTGGCCGTGCTGTTCGTTATGGCTACTAAGGAGTGGTTTTAGCAAGGAGGGTAGGGATGGAGGAGCGAACAAGGCGCTTAGATTGGGTGCTGATTGTGGGGTTGGCCCTGATTTTGCGCTTGGCATTTAATTGGAGCTTTGTGACTGATACCAATCATGCGGATATCGCTAGTATGTATCAGTACTCACTCAGGGTGGCACAAGGGATTTATTACGGTGAAGGTGTTTATTGGCCGCCGGGCTTCATTTTTTTATCAGGGGCGCTCATTCGATTATTTGGGGCCCAGCGCTATTGGACGGTTATTCGTGGGGTGCACAGTTTGCTAGGAGCGGTAACGTGCGGATTTGGCTACGATATCGGGTGCTATGCTTTTGGTAGGCGGGCCGCCGGTATAATAAGTGGAGTCTTGTTGGCTGCTTATTTGCCGCTTATCTATTATACGGGGCTAGCCTTTAGTGAAACTTTGTTTATCTTCTTTTTTTTGTGGTCAGTAATTTGGTTGTATCGATTAGCGGAAGCCAGGGACAATAAGGCTGCGATTTGGGCAGGGTTTATGTTAGGTTTAGCCACTTTGACCCGGCCGGTTACATTGCTCGTGCCGGTGCTACTTTTACCTTGGTACTGGTTTATCTGGGAGCGTCAGGGGCGGTTGGTATTGGCCCGTGCAGGCGTGGTAATGGTGGTGCTGCTTTTGGTTCTTGTGCCCTGGACTATACGCAACTTTATAGTTACCGGTGATTTGGTATTGGTGGATATGAACGGTGGAGTCAATTTTTATATTGGACATAATGAGAAGGCTACCGGTACCTGGATGGATT
>JBMNSQ010000143.1:0-3978 GCA_050945275.1 bacterium
TAGAGCGTACAAGGGTCCTTATTCACATAATCGATACAGCGGGGACAGAGGGGCGCGACCCGGTGGACGATTATAATAAAATTAATGCCGAACTTAGTTTGTACGGCGAACAACTGGCCCAGCTGCCGCAGGTGGTAGCTGCCAACAAAATGGACTTACCCGACGCAGGAATAAATTTAGAGCGGTTACGCGAGGTGGCCGCCCGTGAGGGGAGACGCTTGTTTGCCATTTCAGCTGTTACTGGCCAAGGGGTAAAAGAATTATTATATCATGTAGGTGAGCTGCTCCAAAGTCTACCTGCACCTTCTAAGGACCAGGAGAAGGAAGAAGAAATAGTATTTAGGCCCCAAGAGGAAGAGACCATGCACATTAAACGAGATGGCCACATATTTATTATAGAGAGTCCGCGCTTAGAAAAGTTAGTAGCCATGACTGACTTTAATCAGGAACAGGCGGTTATCCGCTTCCAACGAATTGTCGCAAAAATGGGTGTCGGGAGTGCTTTGGCCAATGCCGGTGCTAAAGCGGGCGATACGGTGCTCATTGGACCCTTTGAATTAGAGTATCAGCCGGATTTGTAGTGCTGTAATGCCATTATAAGATTATGCATGTCGTTGGGAGGCATAGGAAGTGAAGGGCGGGAGTGGTCTAAGGCTAGGTGTTATGGGTGGGACGCTAGATCCCATTCATTATGGGCACTTGGTAGCGGCGGAGGCGGCACGGGTAGCGTTTCAATTGGAGAAAGTATTATTTGTACCTAACCGGCTACCGCCGCATAAGAAGGATTATCGGGTATCGGATCCCAAGCATCGCTATCTGATGACGATACTAGCTACAATTACTAATCCTCATTTTGATGTGTCGAGAATAGAGCTGGATCGTGACGGGGTTTCTTATACTATTGATACTTTGTGTGCACTGCGCCGGGAATATGGTTCTTTGGCCGAACTGCATTTCATTAGCGGGGCTGATGCGATTCTTGATCTACTTAGTTGGAAGAACGTGGATGAACTGTTGGCACTATGCTATTTCATCGCTGCTACTCGTCCCGGCTATGAACTAAGTGGACAACTTCAGAAACTACAGGAAAAATATCCTAACCGGGTTTTTCGGGTGGATGTGCCAGCTCTGGCTATATCCTCTACCGATATTCGCCGCCGGATACGAGAAGGAATGTCTATTAAATACCTGCTACCGGAAACGGTTGAGTACTATATTTATAAACACGGGCTTTATAAATTGCCAAAAGAACATGGGTAAAGTTTTTGTATCAGTGAGGCAGGAATGTCTATACTATGTGTAGAACCATATCAAGAGTTCGAGGTTCCAGGTTTCTGGCCTCAGAAAGGTAGGTGATGGTGTTGAAAACCATCTATGTAGGCAATCTACCGTGGGCTACCACTGAAGACGAGCTAGCTGCGGTGTTTGCAGAGAAAACCGGATTAGAAATCCAAGCAAGCCGTATTATTACGGATCGTGAAACCGGACGTTCCCGTGGCTTTGGGTTCGTCGAGGTTGCCGATAGCGATTTGGAAAAGGCCTTGGAAGCAATGCAAGGCTATGAACTAGACGGCCGCGAACTTGTTGTAAATGAAGCTCGCGCCAGACAGAATCGCTTCTAACAGTTGATCAAAGGGGTCTTCGCGGCAATGCCCACGGAGACCTTTTTGTTTTGAAGGGTGGGCCAGAAGTTACATGCTATACCAGGAGACAAAAGCAAAACTTAAAGACATATTGACAGCGTCGCGTTACCGGCATTCGTTGGCCGTGGCTCAGGTCGCTGCGGAGCTGGGCCAGTGTCACGGGGTCGATTTGGACCGAGCTTATAAGGCAGGTTTGCTACATGATTGTGCCAAAGGATTAGGTAGTGAAGAGTTGTTGCAAACGGCTTTAGCCTTTGGTATAGTTAGGGATGATACCGAATTAATCTGCCCTGATTTGTTGCATGGACCAGTGGGAGCAATGCTGGCTTGGAAAGAATACGGTGTCAATGACGCTGAAATCTTGACGGCAATTGCAGCGCACACCCTGGGGGCCGAAAAGATGGGGCTTTTGTCCAAGATTATTTATATAGCTGATTATGTTGAACCTAACCGTAGTTTTCCGGGAGTGGAGGATCTTCGGGCTTTAGCGCCGAACAACTTGAACTTAGCTGTACTTAGGGCTATGGATTGCACCATCGCTTATGTTCTTGAGCAATCATTGCCACTACATCCACAGACGGTACGGGCACGAAACAGCTTACTTCTAGAAACAGCAGCCTATACACGGGAGAGGGAAGAGGAAAATGGCCCACACAAGAAAGCGGGTTGTGCGAAAGTTTAACTGGCGCAAATTTGCCTTGTTTTGCTCAGGTGCATTGTTATTAGTAATTTTGGCCACTGGGGTTGGACTATATGCATTTCTCGGGGGTCTTCAGCCTCCTGGCGGTGGTCAGGTGGCAGGGCGAGATCATCCAGAGCCGGCGAAGCACGAACCTATTAACGTACTGATTTTAGGTGAAGATATAGGGGTGGTAGAAAACCCAACCAGCGGAGCACCGGGACGTAGCGACAGCATGATGGTGGCTACGCTGGATCCGGAAAAGCAACAAGCTGGGGTTTTGTCTATTCCCCGCGACACCCGAGTTTCAATCCCTGGCTGGGGGACGGACAAAATAAATGCAGCTCATGTTTATGGCGGAACAGACCTAGCCATCCGTACTGTAGAGAGTGTTCTTAATATACCTATTCATTATTACGTAAAGATTAATTACCAAGGTTTACGCAGCCTCATTGATGCTTTAGGTGGAATTCGCATTGATGTGAAGGAGGACATGCGGTATATTGACCGGGCTGGAGGTCTCAACATTAATATTACAGCTGGGCCACAAGTTTTAGACGGAGCCAAGGCAGAAGAGTTTTTACGCTATCGAAATGATACCGGCGATATCGGCCGTATTGAGCGCCAGCAGCAATTTGTTAAGGCGTTAGCCAAAGAAGTTTTCTCTGCCGGTACACTTCTTAAGATTCCAGAACTGGCCCGAGTTATTACTGACAATGTTGAGACCAACATGACTCCGGCACAGATTGTGTTTTATACCACTGCTGCCCGGGGAGTGGATATTAACTCATTGCCGGTAGAAACATTAGTGGGGACAGATCAATACATTAATGATATTAGCTACTGGATAGTGGACGAAGGTCATGTTGGTGAGCAGGTGGCCCGAGTGCTTTTAGGTATTGACCGGGAAGCGAACAAGGCCATTAGTTTAGAAGTATTAAACGGTAGCGGTAGCGTAGGGGCGGCCGGGGAAATAGCTGGTCAACTAGAGGGTATGGGGTACACTATTAATGCCGTGGGTAACGCGACTAACTTTGATTACAGAAGCAGCGCTATTATCTACAGTCACGATTTGCCCCTGGAAACGGTGGAAACCGTGGCCCGGTCACTTAATATTACACGACTTATTCGTGCCCCGGAAGACGAAGAGCGTGCAGCCGACATAACGGTTATTGTGGGTCGTGATTTGGCTTAGAAGGTAACTAGGAGGATGGTTTGTGCAGGCGTGGGATATTGCGCAAAGGGCAGCGGAAGCCGCTGTGGAGAAAAAAGGCCAAGACGTTGTGATATTAGATATTAGCCCGGTGTCCCTAATAGCCGACTACTTTGTTATTGCTAGCGCTAGCAATAAAATGCAGATGGTAGCTATTGCCGACAATGTCGAGGAGCAGCTAGCAGAGCTGGGCGAAGTAATGTTACATCGCGAGGGACGAGGAGAGGCATCTTGGATACTACTAGACTATGGGGCTGTGGTGGTGCATATTTTCCGAGAAGATGCACGGCAGTTTTATGCCTTGGAACGGCTGTGGGGCGATGCTCCAGCACATCGATTAAGTGACTGTCAAGGGACAGTGAAAATGTCACCCCAAAACATGCTCATTTGGACTGACAAAATGTCCCCCAAGTAAATTCAGAAAAAGCGATGGCCACTAGGCA
>JBMNSQ010000144.1:0-3972 GCA_050945275.1 bacterium
GTCTGGGCGGCGTTGGCACATCCAGCTTTTCTTCTTTGGCCACTTGTTCTCCCAAAATCCGCTCCCGTAAAATTTCGGCAGAAAGCTCAAACATATTAGGAATAACTTCCTTGCCTATGACCTCAATGCCGAGTGCCTTGATTTCGGTTTCTAGGAAAGGATCCATTTCCTCAATAACGTAGATTTTCTTTACTTGAGACGCAAATTCCCGAATTAGTTTTTCCGGTAACGGCCAGGTAAAAGTAAGCTTGAGATAAGAAGCAGAATCGCCAAACACTTCCCTAGCATACTGGTAGCTAATCCCGGAAGCAATGATACCGATATCCTTCGATCCCCACTCGATGCAATTACCGGAGAAGGTCTCACTGAATTCTTTGAGGCGCAGGATCCGTTCCTCAACTACCTGTCGCCTTTGGCGAGCAAATGCCGGTACCATACAATACTTGGATGACTCCTTCTTGTACTCGCGAAGCGGTATCTCTTGCCGCTCTTTGCACTCCACCAGCCCTTTTCCGTGAGCAATGCGGGTTGTTATCCGCATAAGCACCGGGGTGTCGAACTCCTCGCTAATCTTAAACCCAACACCTACTAAGTCTTTGGCTTCCTGACTATCGGTAGGTTCTAACATGGGTATCTTAGCGAAGGGAGCCACATGCCGGTTATCTTGCTCATTTTGAGAGCTGTGCATGGTGGGATCGTCGGCCGAAACCAGAATCAAGCCCCCGTTTACTCCGGTGTAGGCGGCAGTAAAGAGGGGGTCGGCAGCTACGTTTACACCCACGTGTTTCATAGCCACAATAACACGGGATCCGGCCAATGATGCACCAAGACCCACTTCCAGGGCTACCTTCTCGTTAGTGGACCACTCGGCATAAATTTCTTTGTACGGAATGATGTTTTCTACAATTTCCGTACTGGGGGTGCCCGGGTAAGCGGCTGCAAACGTAGCCCCATACTCGTAAGCACCGCGGGCAATGGCCTCGTCCCCTGATAAAAATAATTTCACGCTCTTCTCCCCCTTTTGCCCTACTGACCTATTACCACCGTCCTACCATTCTTCTTAAATATTAATTTCTACTACTGGCGTTCAAACTCCTCTTAATTATCGCTACAATTTTGAATGGATTGTCTGCTATTTATTAGAACTGGCAGCGGCTACAACGCCCAAAGCTATTGATTGCAGTTTTGTTTCGTTGGGATCAGCCCTGGATACCAGTACTACCGGCGCTTTTGTTCCTACAATGATACCCGCCGATTTTCCCTGGCCAAAGTAAGTCATGGCTTTACCCAGCAAATTACCCGCCTCAATAGATGGTACTAGCAGAATATCAGCCTTACCAGCCACCGAGCTGACAATCCCCTTATGGGACGCTGCTTTGGCGCTAATAGCGTTGTCTAGCGCCAACGGACCGTCAATTACACAGTTTTTAATTTGACCCCGGGCCGCCATCTGAGCCAAAGCAGCCGCATCTAAGGTAGCCGTCATATCGGGATTAACCATCTCTATGGCCGCCAGAGCAGCCACCTTGGGCTCGTCAATTCCTAAGGCGCGGGCCACTTCCACGGCATTAGTCACAATGTCGGCTTTTTGCTTAAGGTCAGGAAACATATTCATGCCACCGTCAGTTAGGAAAAACAACCGGTCATAGCCTGGCATTTCATAAACCATTACATGGCTTAAGATTCTCCCAGTGCGCAAGCCAATTTCCTTATCGAGCACAGCTCTTAAAATATCAGCCGTGGACATAAGCCCTTTCATGAGTAAATGTGCTTGGCCCGAGCTCACTAGCCCAACCGCTCGCCGGGCACAGCTTGCTGTCTGCGGTTCGTGATACAAAGGTACATCGGTAAGGTCAAAATCAATTCCGGCAGCCAATTGCTGGATCCTCGGTTCATCTCCGACCAGGAACGGAGCGGCAATCCCAAGGTTCCGTGCTTCCTTTACTGCCAGCAGGACTTCCTCATCTGCGGCCGCTGCAACTACTAAATTAAGCGGCCCCTGTTCCCTGGCCTTCGTTATTAGCTCAGCCAGGCTTCTCGTCACTCTTTTTTGCCCCCTTCTTCATTTTTGACAAAGACACCCTTTTCTGAACACTGTGGGCATTTTTGTGGTTTGCAGCGGCCTTCTTTCTCAAACCCGCACTTAGTGCACTTCCATAGAGCCATCTTAGTTACCACCTCCTATATAGAACATCTATTCTACATGCCTTTCTGTTTTTCCTTCAGAATTTGCATGCGTTACCGCACCATGATATAGCGAACGCATTTCCCATCATTCCGAAAGAGCAAAGCGACTGAGGAATATTAAACAAGATCCTTCAGGATGACATTGAAGTATAGTTTTCATAGCAATTAAGGTGGGGCTGTCTAAGATCAGCCCCACCACCATCACTTAGTTATTTTCGATCTTGGTCGGCCAATGTTCGCTCGGCCCGCTCAATGGCAAGCTTGACCAAATTACCGCAATCGCGAGATGTCACGCTCCCAAAGCCTTCGCGCCGCACGATATCCGCCACCCCAAGCTCCTCGGCTAACTCGTACTTCAGCTCATCGGACATTGTGCCCCGACGCCTTCTCGCCATTAGCCTCACTCCTCGACTTGTCCAAGTGATGGCATTATATCTTTCCCCGTCAGGCAACAGCTCATTCCCCTACAATACGAAACAATCAGCGCAAAGCAAAACAAAGATTCGGCTTCGTGATCCCTATTGCCGGGCGTGGACCAGGGTTCGGTCGCTGCCGGCCACTGTGGCTTTCGATATAGTAATTCTCTTTGTAAATTAATTCCGAAATGGGCACGATCTCATAGCCGTCAGATTGTATTTTTTCAATAATAGTTGGTAACGCCTCTGGAGTATGCTCTGCATTATTATGAAACAAGACAATGGAACCTGGCTGAACCATACCTAGAACTCGTCGGCTGATTTCTTCGGCGGTAAGATTTTGCCAGTCTAACGAGTCTACATCCCATTGAATAGCAAACATATTCAGGTCATCTACCACCGTTAACAAGGTGTTGTTGTACTCACCAAAAGGCGGGCGAAATAACAGAGGCTCTTGACCGGTTAAGTTGCGAATACGGGCATTAGTGTCTTCGAGTTCACGCCGCATCTCTTCAGTAGATAGGTCGTTAAAGTGGGGATGGGTTGCCGAATGATTTTCCACTTCATGGCCAGCAGCAGCTATTTGTTTTGTTACTTCTGGATACTTCTCCATCCAAAAATCCACCAAAAAAAATGTAGTTTTCACGTTATATTGCTTTAGTATGCTAAGTATTTGTGGCGTCTTGTCTGCACCCCAGGCAGCGTCGAAACTAATAGCCACTTTTTTGGCCGGCGTTTCAACCGAATAAATAGGAACCAGTCGGTGAGGCGGTGCCATCACCGCTAGCCACCCGGTAGACTCATAAATAACAAGGGTTAGCGCCAACATCAACACCACCGTTGCCGCCACCATCTTTGGCCAAGGTAAATATAATACCTTCACCGCTCGCCCCTCCTCTCGCTACATAATTATGTTAGGCGGGGCTAAAGAGAACTAAAACCATCCCCTTAAGAAAGTGGTCTTAAATTGTTTTCGAGCGGATGCCCATAGTAAGACAAATATTAATAAGATCAGACATGCGTTTAAGAATAAAATCTGGTTTTTCCGCCTGCAAAAGCTCTAGCGGAGCAAAACTCCACGATACTGCCGCAGTGTACGTTCCTGCTGCCCGGGCACAAGCTAAGTCTAACGTACTGTCCCCCACCATAATTGTCCGGTGAGGATCCTCACCTAAAAGGTCTAGCGCTTTTAATACAGGGGCCGGATGAGGTTTATGTTCGGTCGTGTCTTCCGGTGTTACCACTGCTTTCATGTAGGTGTCCAGACCAAATAGTCTTAGACCCCTTAAAGCCAATGGACGCCGTTTTCCTGTGACTACTCCTAAGGTAAGACCGGCCGCTTTAAGCTCTGTAAGTGTTTCTTTAACTC
>JBMNSQ010000145.1:0-3967 GCA_050945275.1 bacterium
GTCACTCAAATTCCACGGGGTCTAGGACAAGCTCCTCCAACAAATAGTATTAACTTGTTTTTGCATTATAGCACTAGCAAGTAAGAACAAGCAGTCTATATTTACAAATTCTTATATGTTATAATTAAAGTGGAAATATCTATTGCGCCAAGCAGATAACAGAATACGAGATTGCGGGAGAGAAAATGAAGGTTCTTTTGTAAGTATATCCATTTGGTTTTCTTTTTCTCTAGTTGATCTTGCAGGTTACATGCGGTAATGTTAGAATTACCTAGGTATGATGCGTTCATGCTAGTCTCGGTAATAGACCGAGACTTTGCTTGTTTAGCTGGTCGTAGGAGCGCAGTGCCGGGCTTTTTGCTAAAGGAGAATTTTCTTTTACGTAGAAGTAATACTACAATAAACGGAAAGTCATTTAGGCCCCAGGAACATCTCTACTTAATTTGTGGTACTGTACGAGGGAAATAACATATAAATTGGCGAGGAGGCTTCCTGTTTTGAACGTCAAAGTAGAACATGTTGAAAAAAATAAAGTATGTATGGAAGTAGAGGTGGGCAAGGATAAAGTAAATGCTGCTATTAATGCTGCCGCACGGTCGCTGGCGAAAAGAGTAAGGGTTCCTGGTTTTCGTCGCGGCCGGGTGCCAAGAAACATACTTGAGATGACTATAGGAAAAGAAGCGATTTTGGATGAGGCGCTGGAAGCCTTAATCCCGGAGGCTTACAGCCAAGCTGTGGTAGAACAGGGAGTAGAGCCCATTGACAAGCCACAGGTGGAAGTGGTTACAATAGAAGAAGATGCGCCTCTTTTATTTAAAGCTACGGTAGAAGTAAAACCGGAAATAGCTTTGGGCGAGTACAAGGGTTTGGCGCTGACTAAGGAAAAGGTTTCAGTTGCCGAAGATGAAGTGGAAAGGGTTCTGCAGGACTTAAGGGAACGTCATGCTACTTTTACAGTAGCCGAAGAAGAACCCGTTGCTGATGGTGACTTTGTTATGACCGATTATACTGCTACCATTGACGGCGAGGAATTTGAAGGTAGTAAAGCGGAGAACATGCCGCTTATAGTAGGTACGCCAGGGTATTTTCCCGGTTTGAGTGAGGGTCTAGTAGGGGCCCGAAAAGGCGAAACTAAGGAAGTAACGGTTTCGTTCCCGGCTGACTTTAGGGTTCCTGAGTTAGCAGGTAAAGAAGCAATTTTTAATGTGGTCGTAAAGGAAGTCCATAAGAAAAAGCTAGCTGAATTAGACGATGAGTTCGCCAAAGATGTAAGCGAATCAGATACGCTAGCTGAACTTAAGGCCGATATAGAGGAACGTTTGCTAAAAGCAAAAGAGGAGCAGGCCCAAACCAAAATGCAGGAGCAGGCTATGAAACTAGTGGCAGAGCAGGTAGAGGTAGAGATACCGGAGGTAATGTCCAAACGACGTGCCCACAGTATGCTTCATAATTTTACCCACGATTTGCAGCGTCAAGGTTTGACCCTGGAAAAATATTGCGAGCTTAGGTCAACAACACCAGAAGAAATTGAGCAGGAATTTTTACCGGCTGCTGCCAAATCGGTAAAACAAGAGTTAATTCTCGACGCTATTGTCAAAAAGGAAAACATTACCATAGGACAGGAGAAGATAACGGAAACCTTAATGGAACTATCTGCTGACCTTAAAGATCCAGAACTGGCACAAAAAAGGTGGGCCGAAGACGGTACGCAAGAAGTGATAATAAACAATCTTTCCCGTCAGGAGGCATTGGCCCTGTTGGTTCGGGAAGCAACAATAACTGAGGTGGAGCCGGAAAAAGAAGAGGAGGCCGCCGGTGACAATCTCGATGAAGCAGGAACGGCTGCACAATCACAAGAGTAAAGGTGGAGTAATGCGGGAAGACTTCTCATATGCTCTTATTGCCTTAAGCAAATGGAGGGGGTGCTAACGTGAACCTGGTACCAATGGTTGTGGAACAAACAAACCGGGGAGAACGTGCATACGACATTTATTCGCGGCTTCTGAAGGATCGTATTGTTTTTTTAGGCAGCGCAATTGACGATACTATAGCTAATACGGTTATTGCACAGCTACTTTTCTTGGAAGCTGAAGATCCGGACAAAGATGTTTTCCTTTATATTAACTCCCCTGGTGGGGAGGTGTCGGCGGGATTAGCCATCTATGATACCATGCAATATATTAAGCCGGCAGTGAGCACTATCTGTATGGGCATGGCAGCTAGCATGGCGGCAGTTTTACTAACCGCAGGGACCAAAGGCAAACGCTTTGCTTTGCCCAACTCTAGGGTGATGATTCACCAGCCATGGGGTGGCGTAAAGGGGCAAGCGGCGGACATTGCTATTCACGCCAAAGAGATCATCAAAACGCGGGAACGTTTGAACGAAATTTTGGCTCATCATAGTGGCCAACCGTTAGAGCGTATCTCTCGAGATACCGACCGCGATTTCTTCATGTCTGCCCAGGAGGCCAAAGATTATGGCCTTATTGATGAGGTGATGATACAGAAAGGTGGCAGCAAGGGATAAGGGGGGGAGAGCTATGTTTAAGTTCAACGACGAAAAAGGCCAGCTCAAGTGTTCTTTCTGTGGTAAAACCCAGGAACAGGTCCGCAAACTAGTAGCTGGTCCGGGCGTCTATATTTGCGATGAATGCATAGAGCTTTGCAACGAGATCATCGAGGAAGAGCTCTTGGATGATATGGAGTTGGAGCTAAAAGATATCCCCAAACCAAAGGAAATTGCCGCCATCCTTGACGATTATGTGATTGGCCAAGAACGGGCCAAGAAAATAATGTCGGTGGCCGTGTACAACCACTACAAGCGCATTAATGTGGGTGCACGCGTGGATGATGTGGAGCTTCAGAAGAGTAATATTGTTATGCTTGGCCCCACCGGTTCTGGCAAGACTTTGCTAGCGCAAACACTGGCACGCATTCTAAATGTGCCGTTCGCTATTGCTGACGCCACTTCTTTGACGGAGGCCGGCTATGTTGGGGAGGATGTGGAGAACATCCTGCTAAAGCTTATCCAAAACGCCGACTATGACATCGAAAAAGCGGAGAAGGGTATTGTTTATATCGACGAAATCGACAAGATTGCTCGTAAGTCGGAGAACCCGTCTATCACTCGGGATGTTTCTGGCGAAGGTGTGCAACAGGCTCTACTAAAAATTCTTGAGGGTACGGTGGCCAGTGTTCCGCCTCAGGGTGGCCGTAAGCATCCGCATCAAGAGTTCATCCAAATTGATACGACCAATATTTTGTTTATTGTGGGTGGCGCCTTTGAAGGCGTGGGGAAAATCATTCAGAAGCGAATGCAACAAAAGACTATGGGCTTTGGAGCCGAAGTCAAGAGCAAGAGCGATCTTAAGATCGGGGAAATCTTAAGGAATATTATGCCGGAAGATCTGCTGAACTACGGCATGATTCCAGAGTTTGTTGGCCGAGTACCCATTGTTGTTACGCTTGATGCTCTCGATGAAAAAGCATTGGTGCGTATTCTCACTGAGCCCAAAAACGCCTTGGTACGCCAGTATCAGAAGTTTTTTGAGCTCGATGGGGTAAAACTGGAATTTGATTCGGAGGCTATGACAGCCATTGCTGAGGAGGCTATCCGAAGAAAAACCGGTGCCAGAGGACTCAGAGCTATTATGGAAGAGGTTATGCTCGAGGTTATGTATGATGTGCCTTCGCGCAGCGATGTAACGAAGGTGCAAGTCACCAAGGCTGCAGTAGAAAAACTAGATACACCGATAGTGGTACTTCGTGAACGCAAAGGAAGAAAAAGAGAGGCATCGGCATAAACCCGGCTAAATAGCCGGGTCTTTTTTGATAAATCCTGACTGCGACGGAGATAATAGAAAAAGACGTGGAAGGGAGGATGGATTAATGGCCTTAACCCCAGGTCTGGGCAGCTTCTTGGGGGTTGTTCAGATTTTTTTTGCCATTGTTATCGGAGTTTATTTTT
>JBMNSQ010000146.1:0-3921 GCA_050945275.1 bacterium
ATAACTTAAGTTCTTCGAATTCCTTGAGTGGTACTTGCTCGGCCTCTACTAATCCCCGCCAAAAGATTGCATATTCTTCTTCGGTAAGGGGGCAATTTAGGTATGCTGGCTCTTGGCCTTTGTCATAGCGAGAGCCCCAAAAACTATGCTCTTTGTCCACCGACTCTATAGTAATTATGGGGGCCACTGCATCATAAAAATAAAGTTGTTCCGCTCCCGTAAGTTCAGCTATTTCGTACGCTAAAGATGATGATGTGAGCGGACCGGTTGCTATTACACAAATCCCTTCCGTAAGCGGTACTGTTACAGCTTCCGAGCGTTCAACAGTGACATTAGGATGAGATGAAAGTTCGTCGGTTATTCGCTTAGAAAAGGCGTCTCTATCCACCGCCAAAGCCCCACCGGCAGGAACTCGCTCACTATCAGCCACCCGCATGATCAGAGAGTTAAATCGGCGCATCTCTTCCTTTAATAAACCAACGGCATTCTCTATGGCCTCGGCCCTTAGGGAGTTACTGCAAACCAATTCGGCAAACATGCCTGTCTTATGAGCAGGCGTTTGTTTTTGGGGGCGCATTTCCACCAGACGAACTCTTAAGCCACGGCTCGCTAGTTGCCAGGCAGCTTCGCTTCCAGCCAAGCCAGCACCTATCACTAAAACTTCTTCAATCATGATTTCGCCCCCTGTTCTTAGCCCTCTTTGTTTTGATCCTTATCCGCCGCCTCAGCCAATATAACCTCTTTGTGCTTACAATCCTTATTGCTGCAGAGCAAATAAGGTTGTTTCCGCTTAGGTTCCTTACGTACCATAAGAGAGCCGCACTCAGAACACCGCTCGGAAGTTGGTGGATCCCAGGTAACAAAACTACACTTGGGATAGTTGTCGCAACCATAAAAACGGCGACCCCGGCGCGAAGTTCTTACGATCATCTCACCGCCGCAATTGGGACATTCTACACCGGTACCTTCTCTTATCTGTTTCGTATTTTTGCACTCGGGAAATCCTGGGCAAGCTAGAAATTTGCCGAAACGCCCAGTTTTAATTATCATATTCTGTCCGCACTGCTCACAAACCTCGTCACTTTCCTCGTCTTCCAACTGCACCGGCCCCATCTTTTCTTTGGCCTCTTCTAGCTGATTAGAGAACGGTTCGAAAAACTCGCCGATAACCTTTGTCCAAACAACCTCGCCTTCTTCTACTAAATCCAACTGGTTTTCCATGGCTGCAGTGAATTTAGCATCCACAATTTCCGGAAAATACTCTGCCAAAAGATCAGTAACTACAAAACCGAGTTCCGTTGGCTTTAACCTCTTTTGCTCCTTGGTTACATAACCTCGTTTGGTTATGGTTTCTATGGTAGGAGCATAGGTGCTAGGCCGACCTATGCCCAACTCCTCCAAGGTCTTAACTAGCGATGCCTCTGTATATGCCGCCGGGGGCTGAGTAAAGTGCTGCTTAGGCAAGACGCGCTTTGGTTTTAGCTCATCCCCAACTGCAAGCGGAGGTAATTGGGCTTGTTTTTCATCTTCATTGTCAGTATCGGTTTCTTCATATAAAACACTATACCCCAAAAACTTCACTTTAGCACCGGTGGCTCTTAAAATAAAATCGCCGGCAGCAATCTTTGTCGTCACACTGTCGAACACCACTGGTGACATCTGACTAGCTAAAAACCGCTCCCAGATTAACGTATACAACCGCAGTTGGTCGCGAGTCAAGTACGCTGCTATATCTTGCGGTCGGCGGCTCACCCGCGTCGGTCGAACACCTTCGTGAGCATCCTGGGCCCGCCCACGATTTTTAGGGGAGGTTCCCGGTCCAACAAATTCGGTCCCGTAGACATCGCTAATGTAATCTACTGCCTCCTGCCGGGCCTGCGGCGAAATACGAGTTGAATCGGTTCGCATGTAAGTAATAAGACCAACCCGTCCTTCTTTACCCACCGATAAACCTTCGTACAACCCTTGGGCTACAGCCATAGTTTTTTTCACGGTAAAGCCCAGCTTACGACCAGCCTCTTGCTGCAAAGTGCTGGTAGTAAATGGGGGTCGCGCGAACCGGCGGCGCTCTCTGAGCGCCACGTCTACCACTGTAAAAGTTTCTTTCTTTAGGGCCTTTACCACCGATTGCGTTTGGGCTTCATTTTTAAGATCTAGTTTATCTTTACCTCGGTTAACTAACATCGCCATAAACTGCTCTTGGCCAGGGGTCAATAACTCGGCCTGAATACTCCAGTACTCTTCCGGAACAAAGCTATCTATCTCTCGCTGGCGATCACAGATTAGCTTCACTGTCACCGACTGCACCCGGCCGGCTGACAGTCCGCCCCGAACCTTTTCCCAGAGTAGCGGGCTTAAGTTATATCCTACCAAGCGATCTAATATCCGGCGGGCTTGCTGAGCATCTACCCGTTTATCATCAATAGCGCGCGGGTTTTTAATCGATTCTTTTATTGCGTCCTTTGTAATTTCATTAAATTCTACACGGCATTTTTCTGTGGGCTCAACACCTAAACTATGAGCTAGATGCCAGGCAATTGCTTCCCCTTCCCGGTCCGGGTCAGAAGCCAGAAACACTTTATCTGCTTTTTTGGCCGCTGCTCTCAGCTTTTTAAGAATTTCTCCCTTACCCCGTATGGTAATGTATTTGGGGGCAAAATTATTGTCCACATCCACTCCGAGCTGGCTTCGCGGCAAATCTCTAACGTGCCCCATGGACGCAGTTACGTCATAATTCTTTCCCAAAAACTTCTCTATTGTCTTGGCTTTGGCCGGCGATTCTACAATTAATAGGTATTTGCTCATACTGGTTTGTTACCCCCCAAGGTTAAACCTCTAGCTAAACACTCAAAAATTTACAGGCAACGAAAAAACATTTTGCCCGCTAGTTGTCTTACCAATCCTTTCAATTCGAGCATCATTAGTATGGCAGTAACCTCATGAACTGTCAACTTGCTCCGGCAAACAAGCTCATCAATATGGATACTACCCGTGCCCTCCACGAAACAAGCATAAACCCTTTCCTCAGCAGCGGTAAGTTCAGGCAAAGAAGACGGTTCTTCTTTTGTTGGCTTTGATACCCAGCCTAATTCTTCTATTATATCCGCTACTTTTTGAACTAAACGTGCCCCCTGACGAATCAAATTATTAGTACCAATACTCTGCGAGCTCGTGATCGGACCAGGAACAGCGAACACTTCACGCCCTTGTTCCAGAGCAAAATCGGCAGTGATAAGGGATCCACTGGTAACAGCTGCTTCTACCACTAATACCGCTCGCGATAAACCACTGATAATGCGGTTGCGACGGGGAAAGTTGCGAGCCTCTGGTGGTGTACCTAGTGGGAATTCCGACAGTACAACGCCCTGGGAGGCTATTTCATCATATAAACGGCGGTTCTCCGGCGGATATGTAACGTCAAGACCACATCCCAGCACTGCCAATGTACGTCCTTTCCCTGCTAAAGCACCTCGATGAGCAGCCGAATCCACTCCACGAGCCAGTCCACTCACTACCGTAATTCCAGCCCGGGCTAGTTCACCAGCGAACTTCGACGCCACCTCGCGACCGTAAGGTGTTGCCCTTCTCGCTCCGACAATAGCTACAGCAAATTGATCGGCAGCCTGAAAATCACCGCGATAATATAATACCGGCGGCGGATCAAAGATTGTCTTGAGCTCGGCAGGGTACTCATCATCCAACAACGTTATTACACGGGCGCCAGCTTTGTTTAGGGCAGCCATTGTTTTTTCTAAGTCAAATTTCTCCCGAGCCTTAAGCAAAGCTTCTAGCCGTTTTTCCCCAAGTGACCCCATT
Source organism: bacterium (assembly GCA_050945275.1). Classification (GTDB taxonomy): domain Bacteria; phylum Bacillota; class DTU030; order DUMP01; family DUMP01; genus JAAYWY01. The sequence goes on from JBMNSQ010000146.1 coordinate 3,817, forward strand.
AACATTTTAACTTCAGTTGCTGGCCTACACCAAAATTCACTAATACTGTCAAAGGTATCAAGTAATTGATAGAACGAGCGTGGCCCTATGCCTGGCGTTTGAGCC
>JBMNSQ010000147.1:0-3891 GCA_050945275.1 bacterium
GGATCGTGTGTAGCCTGATGGCTCTTTTTTTGAACCCGGTAAAAGCAATTTTGTCCTGGATAGCCTTACCGTTGGTACTTTATATAGCTGCCAATCCGGGATTAGGTAGGGTGAGGTGAGATTGTGCTTGGCTACTCTTGGTGCTTTCTTATAATTTACGGACTGTGCGTTCTTGGTATAGGCTTTGCGTTAGGAAGAAGATATGGGAAGCGCGAAGGTATACTGTTGGGACGAAGCGAAGCACCTCTTTTGCTTAGGCATGCTTCCTTGTTACTTGGCCATTGCCTACTTTGTCAAGAAAGTGCTACTGTAGATTTATCAGAACAAATCTTGGCTTCTTCGTCTACTTCCAATTGCGATCCACTTTAACCCAAATGTGGTATAATGTTATTAAATTGGATCCGTAGGCAGGCGGTATATACGGTAATCAAGTATTCCTTACCACTGGAAATGGGGGAAATTTAGTGCAAAAGCTGGTTCCTGATAAGATTCACCCTCGAATCTCTGATTTAGCTAATGACATTGCGACAGAAGAAGACGTCATCATTGCCCATCAGAATCTTGACAAAGTTGTACGAACAAATCAGCTACGAGTGTTAAATATTTATCGGGAAGCTCGCGTAAGTGACATGGACTTTTCTACCACTACCGGTTATGGCTACGATGACGGTGGTCGCGATAAATTGGAGCGAATATTTGCTGCTACCTTTGGGGCCGAGGCGGCACTAGTGAGGCCACAGATTGTTTCTGGTACCCATGCTCTTGCCCTTTGCTTGTACGGGACCTTATTTCCTGGAGACGAACTTGTAGCTGTAACCGGTCGACCATACGACACTTTGGCTAACATTATTCTTGGCGATGGTACCAATCGAGCTGGCTTTTTGGTAGACCAAGGTGTTAAGTACAAGGAAGTTCCCTGGCCTGAAGATACTCCATTGGACTTTAAGGCGATAGAAGCGGCTCTTAGTCCTCAAACCCGGGCGGTACTTATACAGCGGTCGCGAGGCTACAGCCTACGACCTCCCTTATCAGTTGGGCAAATCAAACAACTGATCCAACTTGTAAAATCGGTTAATGAGTCCATAGTTACTATAGTTGACAATTGTTACGGCGAGTTTGTGGAAACTAAAGAACCTGCGGCTGTAGGAGCGGATCTTGTCGCTGGATCGCTGATAAAGAATCCGGGTGGCGGACTGGCACCAGGTGGCGGATACGTAGCTGGCAAAAAAGAACTAGTTGCACTGGCGGCTAGCCGCTTAATTGCCCCTGGTTTAGGCCTAGAATGCGGACCTAACCTTGGACTTAACCGGTTATTGTACCAAGGTTTATATATGGCTCCACTTATCGTGGGAGAAGCTTTACACGGGGCAATTTTCACCTCTCGCTTATTTGAACTTCTTGGGTTTAGGGTCTTTCCTAAACCAACGGCAATGCGGCATGATTTGGTACAAGCTATCTCTTTAGGAGACGCTGAAAAGGTCCGGGTCTTTTGTCAAGCAATTCAAATGGCATCACCGGTTAACTCATATGTATCTCCGGAAGCAGCGGCCATGCCTGGTTACGATGTACCTGTTATCATGGCTGCAGGTGCATTTGTTCAAGGTTCATCAATAGAGTTGTCGGCCGATGCTCCTATGAGGCCACCATTTACCGTGTTTTTGCAAGGGGGTCTGAATCGGCATCAAGTAAAATTTAGCGCTATGCTAGCTGCACAAGCACTTATGAAACAGGGGCTTCTTTAATAAACATTAGCACAGGATTAATTTTAAATGTGTATTTTTAATAAACGAGGTTACTGGGGAAGGGTGAAGATGGAGATTATGCGTGTTGGCATTCCACGATCGCTGTTCTTTTATTCATATTTGCCGTTCTGGCAGACCTTTTGGTCAGAACTGGGATGCGAGGTAGTGGTGTCTCCACTGACGAACAAGGATACCCTTGATAAGGGCATAGCCCAGTCATCTACCGATCTTTGTGTTCCGGTTAAGATTTTACATGGCCATATTTCCCATCTAATAGATCAAGAAGTAGATTTGTTGTTTGTGCCTCGTATGGTGGGTGTTGGGACAAATGATACTTTTTGTCCTAAATTCTTGGCTTTACCCGAGATGATAAAGTGCTCGTTCTCCAAACTTCCGGCTATAGCTTCACCGCGAATAGATGTCCGCGGGCAATTAGCGGTGCTTAAGTTATGCGCTACTTTGCAACGACGATGGGCTCCAAAGCAAAGGTTGTGGAAACCATTTCAAAAAGCCCGTTTAGCGCAAGCAAACTACGAGGCCCAGTTGGCCAAAGGCCTGCTTCCTGATCAGGCTTGGCCTGCTTTTGCTGTGTCTACTTTCAAAAAATCCCACCCGCCGCAGCCGATAAAGTTTGGACTCAAAATAGCCGTGCTGGGCTATCCTTACTCGGTATACGATAGCTTTATCAACAACGATGTAATCAAAAAGTTGTGCCGTTTAGGTGTTGATGTAGTAACAACTGACATGATACCTTCAAAAAAATTCCGTCCATATCAACTATCCAAGGATTTGTTTTGGCATTACAGCAATAAGGTGATACAAGCGGGAATCTATTGGTTGAATCAAGGGGTGTCTGGTCTTATTCATATCACCAATTTTGCCTGCGGCCCAGATGCTATGGCCGGAAAAATGTTAGAATTAGCTTGCAAACAACAAGGAAGACCGATGCTTACATTGACTTTGGACGAGCAAACAGGACAGGTAGGGGTCAACACCAGGATCGAAGCTTTCGTTGACATGCTCCAAAGGAGGGTCCGATATGCGTATAACCTTTCCTTATATGGGTAATTCACCGCCTGTGTTCAAACAAATGCTCAGTGAACTTGGTTATGACGTAGTCGTCCCGCCTGCTCCCAGCAAACGCACTTTAGATCTAGGAACAAAATATGCTCCGGAGTTCGCTTGTATACCGTTTAAAATTCTATTGGGTAGTTACTTGGAAGCGATTAGCCTAGGCGCTGATACCATTATAAGCACTGGTGGCGTTGGCCCTTGTCGTGCCGGGTACTACGGTGAACTACATCGTAGTATTTTAGATGATTTAGGTTACGACGTTGATATTATAATTATTGAACCACCGCTTAGGCGACCGGCTGACTTCCTTCGAGCACTGAAGGCACTGTTTAGAGAAAGAAAGGCCCCTCTATGGAAAATACCAGATATATTTTGGAGAGCCTGGATTAAACTAAATGCTATTGATCAAGTAGAAAAAGCATCCCATAATGTCAGGCCATTTGAAATAAACAAAGGGGAAACCACTTTAGTCTTTCGAGAGTGCATGAAAGAACTGGACCTTGCTCGTTCCCGTAAAGAAATCGATCAAGTTACACGACAATCGATGGAAAAACTAAATGCTATACCCCAAAACAAATTTCAAGAACCCTTAAGGGTGGGGTTAATTGGGGAAATATATGTTGTCTTAGAGTCTTTCGCTAACCATGATGTTCAGGTAAAGTTGGAGGAAATGGGTGTTCTGGTGGATCGATCTATCTATTTAGCAGAGTGGACTTTGAACAACGCCTTTAACAATCGAGAATATGAGGTCAAAAAAGCTGCTGAACCTTTCTTAAGTGAGCTAGTAGGTGGACATGGAAGGAACAGTATTGGGGAGACGGTCTTATATGCTAACCGCGGATTCGATGGTGTAATCCAACTGGCGCCTTTTGCCTGTATCCCTGAGATAGTTGCCAAGAGTATTTTACCTTATGTTAGCCGTAAACTTAATATACCAGTGATGACATTATTTTTAGACGAACAAACCGGAGAAGGCGGTATTCGAACACGGTTGGAAGCTTTCGTGGATTTGCTATACCAACGCCGGAATAAGAAGGAAGGACAATTAGCATGCGCGGATATTTAGGGGTTGATG
>JBMNSQ010000148.1:0-3863 GCA_050945275.1 bacterium
CACGTCGGGATTCCTTTTTGCTCAAGAAAATGTCTCCTTTGTCCATGGTGACATTTTCTCAGTCCCGTTACAAGGTGACAATATCATAGTCCGGTGACAGGAACAATTTGTTTGGCTTGAAACTTTCGCGAGAAGATGGTAAAATCATATCGTGATATGCCGGAGTGGCGGAATAGGCAGACGCAAGGGACTTAAAATCCCTCGGACGATTAACGTCCGTACCGGTTCGACCCCGGTCTCCGGCACCATATAAGTTGGAAGTGCTTAGCCATAACAGACCAATACATACAAGAATGCACTCTTTCGCTGGTACTGACTGCGAAGGAGTTTTTTATAATGATGTTCAGATGGACGATAGCTAAAACATAGTTAGGAGGAAAAGGCATGCTAACATTTACGGTGATAAATACACCAATCGGTGAAGGAAATTTAGTCAGCTCTAATAAAGGTTTATGCTATTTTAGTTTATATCAGGACGTTATTACAATGAAGCGTTGGTTGGCAGTTCATTTTCCGCAAGCAGATGGCTTAACTATGGCTCCGGACTGTTCTTACCTTATCGAAGCGGCTGACCAGCTTAATGAGTATTTAGCCGGTCGTTTAAGATCATTTTCCCTTCCATTCGATCTTAAAGGCACCCTGTTTCAAAAAACTGTGTGGCAATCTTTATTAACAGTTCCGTATGGGCAGACCACTACATATGGTGCTTTAGCCGCTGCCGTGGGACGGCCTCGGGCAGCACGAGGGGTGGGAAGCGCAATGCGAGCAAATCCTTTGCCAATATTTATACCTTGTCATCGGGTGTTACCTGCAAATGGGTCTTTGGGGTGTTACGGCGGTGGTAAAAAACTAAAACGACATCTCTTGGAACTAGAAGGGGTCTTTAGAGAAACTAAAGGGCAAAGGGTTTAGGGTTTAGCTATTGAATAGCGAAGAAAGCTACGATTGAACAAAATAGGTTGTATCGTACTTACATCTAATAAATGTGGTAAACTAAGGGTAAAACAGGTTGCAAGGAGGATCTATGTAGTGAAAGAAGATAGTACCATCGGCAAGAAACTATTTGATGAGCTCTCATTTGAAATCAAGCCTGCGTGGGATCGACTTAATACTGAGCAACTTAACCATGTTTTTTCCTTTGCCGAGGGTTATAAAACTTTTCTTACTGAGGCTAAGACAGAACGAGAGGCCAATAACTTTATTTTAACGAAGGCCAAAGAACAAGGTTTTGTGCCAGTCGAAAGAAGCTCTAATGAATTATATGCTGGTGATAAGTTGTTTTTTGATAACCGTGGTCGCAGTTCGGCCCTAGTTGTTATGGGTGAAAAACCTATCAGCCAGGGTTTTCGTCTGGTGGGATCACATATTGATTCACCTCGTCTAGACTTAAAGACGCGACCTTTGTATGAGGAAGATGGGTTAACGTTGCTTAAGACTCAATACTATGGGGGTATCAAGAAGTACCAGTGGCCAGTACAACCATTAGCGTTGCATGGAGTAGTGGTGTTGGCTAACGGTAAACGTGTTAACCTTCGTTTGGGTGAGGAGCCGGGAGATCCTGTGTTTTGTATTACCGATCTATTGCCCCATTTAGCTTATAACCAGATGGATAAAAAGGGCAAAGATGTGGTAACAGGTGAGTCTCTGAATATCGTCATCGGTAATTTGCCTTATCGCGAAGACACGGACTTCAAAGAGCGGGTCAAGCTAAATACTCTCCAGCTGCTCCATGACACATACGGCATCAAGGAAGAAGATTTAGTCAGTGCCGATTTAACAGCGGTGCCGGCAGGTCCCGCCCGAGACGTAGGTTTTGATAAAAGCTTAATTGGAGCCTACGGCCAGGATGACCGGGTTTGTGCCTATAGTTCCTTATTAGCTCTCATGGAAGTAACAAAACCCAAGTATACTGCTATTTGTCTATTTACCGATCGAGAAGAAGTGGGAAGTATGGGGAATACGGGAGCCAGGTCGCGATTCTTTGAAAATGTGGTTGCTGAATTAGTATCGCGTGAAGGGGCCACCACTAGTACAGACCTAAGTGTACGCCAGGCGTTAAGCAAAGGAGAGGCATTGTCCGCTGATGTAAACGCGGCCCTCGATCCTTCCTTTGCAGAGGTAAGTGATAAAAGAAACTCATCCCGCTTAGGGTATGGGCTAAACTTGACTAAATATACCGGTGGGCGAGGAAAGGGCGGAGCTAGCGAGGCCAGTGCCGAGTTTATGGGCAGAATCCGACAGCTACTAAATACACACGATATTCCTTGGCAACCAGGCGATCTAGGTAAAGTGGACGAGGGGGGCGGCGGTACCATTGCCCAGTTTTTAGCCGACCTTGGTATGGATGTTCTAGACGCCGGTGTGCCTATTTTGAGCATGCATTCACCTTTTGAGTTGGCCAGCAAAGTCGATGTTTTTGCCGCCTACAGGGCCTATAAAGTGTTCTGGGAGCCAGAGAAGAATTAACTAATTTTCAATGCCAGTTCGGGCTGGGACACCTTGGTGAAAGTAATGCTTTACTTCTTGCATTTCGGTGACCAGGTCAGCCGCGTTTATTAATTCGGAAGGGGCGCCGCGACCGGTAATTACTACTTCTACCGACTCGTGGCGCTCCTTTAGTATGGCTAATACTTGCTTTAAATCGGCTAGCCCCAAGTGCAGGGCTACGCAAAGTTCATCTAGCACTACTAAATCGTGACTTCGATTTGTTAACGCTTCATGGGCCAAAATTAAACCTTTATTAATTAGGGCGACATAATCAGCAGGCGGTTGGTTAGGATCAAACACCACAACTTGCTCTCCCATAGTTTTTGCTTGTTCCACTGGAATCTGATCTCTACGAGCGACAAAGTAGGGTTTGCCTAAAGTTATCAGCTCTAAATTAGACGACAGCTTAGTTAGGATTCGATGCTCACTATAGGTGGCTTGCTTCATGAATTGAAGAAAAAGTACTTTTTTGCCGGCGCCCAGTGCGCGAATGGTCATACCAATAGCGGCTGTGGTTTTTCCTTTGCCGTTTCCAGTATAGATCTGTACATAACCGCGATCTTTTTTTTCAACCATAACCTCACTCCTTTAGAGTATATGATAATCAATTTGGAGCCTCTTCTTCATTCTATAGGCTGTAATTAAATCCTTCTTTATGCTGGATGCTGGCATAGCCATCTAGGCAAAACAAAAAGGCAGCATATAGCGCTGCCTTTTTGTTTTGCCTAGATGGGACCTTATCTAGACGCCAACCTTAATAATGCCAATGCTACTTAGGAAAACAACTGTAATTAGGATTGGAGCTACCCATTTTATAAGAACATTAGCCCACAGGTTACCCCAGCTAAAGTTAATAGTACCATCGTTAGTGGCTTCCTTTAAGGCCTTGTTGCTACCCCAGATCCAAGCAATGAAGAGAGATGTTAGAAGCCCGCTAATGGGAAGCAGAATGTTACCGGATGTTTTGTCTAAGAAGTCAAAGAAGTTATTACCAAAGAAGGAAATTCCACTTAAGACACCGTTAGACAGCGATGCTAGCACACCGACGGAGAAAATGATGCCGCCCATAACAAGGGTAGCCTTTTTGCGTTCCCAGCCCCGTTCTTCCACCATACAGGCTACCACAGGCTCTAGTAGGGAAATGGCTGACGTAAGAGCTGCCAAAAATAGCAGGAAGAAGAAAGCACCGCCGAAAAGGTTGCCGGCTGGCATTGCATCGAAGACAGCTGGTAGGGTAACGAAGGCAAGGCCTCCGCCTTGACCAGGCTCGAAGCCGTAAGCGAATACAGCTGGGAAAATAACTAATCCAGCTAGGAAAGCGACCAATGTATCCATTAATGGAACAACGGTAGAAACAAAGGGGATGTTCTCTTTTT
>JBMNSQ010000149.1:0-3833 GCA_050945275.1 bacterium
ATGGATCGCATCAAATTCACAGGTCTTCTCGCAAATACGGCAGCCGATACAGCCAACACTGCACACCTTGCGCACATCGCGACCGGATGAGGTAGAACTGCAGGCTACAAAAACCTTGTTCTTAACAGGTACTAAAGCCAATACCGCCTGTGGACATGTCTTGACGCAAACGCCACAGCCAGTACAAATATCGGTATCAATCACTGGTAACCCATCTTCTTCGCTCATGGTTATAGCGCCAAATGGACAGGCCCGAGCACAGTTACCCAGCCCTAGACAACCAAAGCTGCACGCCTTACCCCCGTGACCAAACGCTTTAGCACTGCGGCAATCAGTTAAACCCACATACTCAGCTCGGTGAACGGCTTGGCTATTGCCACCTCGACACATAAGTCGGGCCACTTGCCGATCATCAGCCGACGATTCCAAACCCATAATCTCGGCTATCTTTTCGGCGACCGATGTCCCTCCTGCTTTGCAGGCACTGGCTACAGCATCACCTTTGGCTATCGCCTCGGCTAGGCCACTACAACCAGGAAAGCCACAAGCACCGCAATTTGCCCCAGGGAGTACCGCGAGGACTTCTTCTACCTTGGGGTCCTTATCTACAGCGAATTTACGGGCAGCAACGCCCAAGAAAACTCCAAACAGCAGCCCTAAGCCGCCTAAGGTAAGAGTTGCTTCTACCATTGTTAATCACCCCTTTAAACCCCTTTAGAATAGAATGCCCCGGAACAATCCTTGGAAGCCAAAGAAGGCAATGGACATTAGTCCTGTGGCTACTAAAGCGATGGGGAATCCTCTCATACTGGGAGGGATGTCAGCAAAGGCCCACCGCTCGCGAAGGCCGGCGAATAAAATAATGGCGAGTGCCCAGCCAACGGCACTAGCTGCCCCGTTGACTACACTTTCCAAGAAATTATAACCCTCGTTGATATTGAGAAGTGCCACACCAAGCACGGCACAGTTCGTTGTGATTAGCGGCAAGTAAATACCAAGCGCTTGATAGAGCACCGGACTAGTCTTTAGAACCACCATTTCTACAAACTGTACTAATGCTGCAATAACCAGAATAAAAGCAATGGTTTGCATGTATTCAAGTCCGAAGTTTGCTAGCAAATACTTGTTAATTACCCACGTCACAGCCGAGGCCATAGTCATAACAAACACCACTGCCAGGCTCATACCAGTAGCGGTCTCTACCTGTTTTGACACTCCCCAAAAGGGACACAGGCCTAGGAAACGACTGAAGATATAGTTGTTTATCAGTACACCGCCAATAATAATGGCCAGGTAATTCACGTTAGTGTCCCTCCTTAATCCTGACCGGACTTGCCGGTGAGAAGATTTAATCCGCCAAGCAAGTAACCAAGTGTAACAAAAGCACCTGGTGGTAAGATCATAACGATAGCAGGTTCAAAACCGGTTGGCATTATTCTCATCCCCCACCAAGTACCGTTACCAAGTACCTCGCGCAAAGTGGCCAAGATAATAAGGGCCAGTGAAAAACCAAGACCCATTCCTAAACCATCTGCCGCCGAATACAAAACATTGTTCTTGCTGGCAAAGGCCTCGGCCCGCGCCAGGATAATACAGTTCACCACGATGAGGGGCACAAAAACACCCAGTTTAGCATGCACATCAGGCTGAACTGCTTTTAGACTAAGATCAGCTACTGTAGTAAAAGTAGCGATAACAACAATATAAATAGGAATGCGGATCTCCGCTGGAACTATTTTTCGTAAAATAGATACTAACGTGTTGGATGCTGTGAGCACAAAAATTACAGCAATGCCCATCCAGAACCCATTAGTCACAGCTGTAGTGACCGCAAGTGGTGCACACATACCGATAACTAGGCGAAGTACTGGATTTTCATTAACAATACCGTTAGTGAAGGTATTCATTAGTCTCTTCATGCCTTCTCCACCTCCCCTTTATGCCCGGGCCGTTTTAACGCCGTAAACCCGGGGGGCTGTCCACCGCTCAATAAACGGCACTAGTAAGTTCATCAATAAGATCGAATACGATACTCCCTCTGGATAGCCACCCCAAAGACGAATAAGCACTGTTACAAAACCACAACCGATACCAAAAACTAATCGGCCTTTAGCTGTAACAGGAGAGGTAACATAATCTGTAGCCATAAAGAAAGCACCTAGCATAAGTCCGCCGGCTAATATATGGTAGAGCGGATCGCCGGTAAACATGCCGCTTCGACCACCAAAGATCCAGGTCAGCACAGCTACAGTACCAATAAAAGCTGTCGGTGTACGCCAATCGATTACCTTTTGCCAAATAAGATAGAGACCGCCAAGAAGCAGAGCCAAAGCCGATGTCTCACCCAAAACGCCGCCCACATTACCTAAAAACAAATCTAAATACGATGGCAGTGTACCAGCAGCTGATCCTTCAAGAATAGCCAACGGGGTAGCACCGGTGGCAGCATCTAGCGGTAACGGAAAATTTCCAGCCAAATACGTGGGCCAAGCCGCCAGTAAAAAGGCACGGGCTGTCAGTGCAGGGTTGACAAAGTTATAACCTAAACCGCCAAAGGTTTGCTTAACCACTGATATTGCAAAAACCGAGCCTAACACAACCAACCACCAAGGTACGTTGGCCGGAAGATTAAAAGCTATTAGTAGACCTGTAACAACTGCACTACCATCATTTACAGTTATCTCTTTCCCTAACGCTTTTTGTACAGCCGCTTCTGTAAGAACCGCGCTGGCCACGCCTAGCACCATAATAAACAGTGAGCGAAAACCAAAGAAGTAAATACTGGTCAAAGCTGCCGGTAAAAGAGCAATAACCACTTGCCACATCAACCAGTCTGCTGTCTCAGGTGCTCGAATATGGGGCGAAGATGATACTAGTAGTTCTCCTTGGTCAGGGAGAAAGTTATTAGCTGTCATGTGTTCCCACTCCCCCTATTTGTTGCGGCGACGCCGCGCTAAAACTTCTGCTTTTCCAAGTCGTAGCGATGCCACCAAATGCCGTTTGGACGGACAAATATAGGCACAAGAGCCACATTCGATACAATCTGCTACATTATCTTGTATCGCCTGTTCCCACATTTCGTGGCGGCAGTATTGATCCAACAAAGTCGGAACAAGTCCAATCGGACAAACTTCCACACAGCGCCCGCAGCGAATACAAGCTTTCTCCGGTATCACTCTGGCCTCCTTGGGTGACAACAGTAAAATACCGGATGTGCCTTTCAAAACAGGCACCTCAGCATGAGTTTGGGCTATGCCCATCATGGGACCTCCGCTAATTAGCTTTCCAACCTCGCCACCTGGCTCCACGTAGGCCAATAAATCGCTAAAGAGAGTCCCTATCCTTACGCGGAGGTTCAGTGGCTTATTAAGAGGCGTTCCGGTTACGGTGACTACCCTCTCCACCAACGGTTTGCCCGTAGTAACCGCCTGGGCCAAAGCATACGTGGTACCAATGTTTTGAACCAACGCCCCGGCATCCACCGGGAGGCCACCCGATGGAACTTCACGCCCTAATACAGCTGCAATCAATTGTTTCTCTGAACCCTGGGGGTACTTTGTTACAAGCGGTACAATTTCAATGTTGTCTTCCCTAGCTGCGGCCTTTTTTAGAGTCGCAATGGCATCTTTTTTATTATCTTCGATTCCGATATAACCTTTTGCTGTCCCCGTGGCTTTTAGCCAAGCCTTTAAGCCAAGAATAATCTCCTCCGGATGCTCTAACATCAAACGCTCATCACAAGTCAAAAAGGGCTCGCATTCAGCCCCATTAATGATAACAGCATCAAATTTCTTGCCCGGAGGCGGCGATATCTTGACATGGGTTGGGAACAT
>JBMNSQ010000150.1:0-3822 GCA_050945275.1 bacterium
AAATGCGTAAGAAAACATCGAATTAACCTCAATTGGCTGGGCGCTTTAAGAGGTTGTTCTTGCTATAAAAATATCCTTCGCTGTCATTGATATGAAGGCCTTCTATTTTGTCATGTGAGGCCCGAAGGAACTTGTTTTAAGATTCTTCGCTTCGTAAATAACAATACTTTCTTATGAAACACTCTCTTTAGTGGGCATTTTTAGGTTTGCACCGGGCTAATATGTCATTGACCAGGAAAAGCTATTGAATGAGTAACTTTATGGAGGAGGAATTGTGGTTGAGCCCAGAGATGAATCTTAATTATGACCAGGTGCGGGTGCAGATTCCGTTTGCCTTAAATGTGAAGCGTTTAACCGAAGCATTAAAAGAGGCCGGTTTTTACGTTCAGAATGAGCATGGTGAAGCTACCAGCCAAGGTTGGGGTAAGGGTTACGATCGGGAAGGGTATTATCCGTACTGGGTGTATGAAGACAATGGTGCCTGGTTTTTTGCTTTTCCACCGGAAGATTATGAACAAACCGGCCCGGACCGCCTAACAGCTTATAGTGGGCCAGAGGCTCAGTCGGAGCTGGACCGGTGGTGGCCGTACTTGGAAGCTGCCCGGCTGTAGTAGGAGAACGAACGAATTCTCCTCGCTCGGGCCGCCTCTAAACTCGTCCCTTTGGGGCTCTGACATGCATCGGCGGTTTTCCCTTATTCGGCTCGTTCTTATTAATGGGGGCTAAGCTCCACTTTGGGGATTGGGCCTAGGCCAAAATAGTTGCCAATGGGCGTTACCGAAAAGGAGTTAGGCCGATAAGTGGCCAATAATAATAAGCAAATAGTAACGATATCGGTATAGTGACAGCAGTAGTCAAAAGTCCGGCTTTAAATACTTCTTTGGCGTTAAGAGAACTGGCACTGTAAGCTGTCATGAGGGTCATGGATTGCATGGGGTACAAAAAGGCCGTATGAGCGGCGATAGTGGTGAGGGCGCCTAGCCAGATGGGATTAAGTCCCAAATTAGGCCCAGCGGCAAAGACCACCGGAAGTAGCGCCGCGGCATAAGCCGTTGGGGTCGTAAAAGCGGCTCGCATCGTAACCAAGAAAATAAAGACAGCGATACCGGCGGCCGTAGGTGAAAGGTTGGTAAATAAGCTGCTAACCAGGCCTCCGAGCCAAGCGGCGGCACCGGTGGCGGTAAGACCACGGGTTAAGGCCAGGCCAGCCGCAAAAACCAGCATCGCTGACCAACTAATACCGGACGTGGCTTGCTTAAAACTAAGCAGCTTTACACCTGGCAAAAACAAAGTGATAACAGCCAGCAAACAGGCTTGGGTAACCGACAGCGAATGAAGAGTGCCGCTGGTTGCCCACAGGACAATCATAATAGCTACAATCAAACCCAATTTCTTTTCCGAAATAGATAAAGGCCCTAAATCAGCCAGCTTTTGTTTGATAAACAGCTTGAATGCGGTACCGGTTTGTGGTGGTTTTTCCGGGGGGATAGTTTTAAGTAGTACCAGCCATATCATGGCGCTACTGATGATAACTATGGGGAAGAAAGCTGTTAGCCATAAGCTATAGCTCCAAGAGGCGCTGAGCTCTTGCCCCATAAGCAGGACGCTGTATAAGTTAGTGGGGCAACCAGTTAAAATACCCACACCGGAGAAGAGACCAATACTGCCGATGGCGAAATAGATTATACGATTTAGATTGCTATCGGTGCCAATTCCTAGCGCTTCTAGGGCCTCTTTTATTAAGGGAATAATAAGTGCTACTTTGCCCACCGGTACCGGCATAAAGAATGTAAACAAAGTAGTAATCACGACAAAGGCAGCAAACAGCAGCTTTGTATTACCGGCCGAAAGAAGCAGTAGACGGTAGGAGAATCTCTGGTGCAAGTGAAACTGGCCGATAGCCTCGGCCATCATATAAATTAGAATCAGCTGCCAAACTGTCTCGGTGCCTAAAGTGGACGCAGCTTCTTCCATTGGGAGAATACCAAGAAGCGGCAACAATAAAAACACCATAAGTGACGTAACAGCAGCATCTAAGGCTTCGCTGGCCCAAAGAATAATAGTGAAAGCAAGAAGCCCCAGTGCACGAATTGCATCGACGGTAAGAGACGGGTATGGTGAATGTGGCCACAAACAAACTGCCAGCAAAATTGCTGGCGCAATGACAAGAATGGGGTTAAGAGATGGACGTTGCACCCAATAGCCTCCCTAACTATAGATACATAGATAATTCGCAGCTGAAGGGGCCTTTTCCTTCCCTAACTAAAATATCAAAGGTGGACAAAGTGTACCCGCGTGTCTACACGAGGACGGCAGACCGTGTGCAATAAAAAAGCCAAAGTGACATAAAACATGAAACATGGATTGGCAGGTTTTCACGCAGTCTGGCGACCCTTTTGGTAGGTATTTCTTGCGAGGGACTAGGGTGCCGCCAAAAGAAGTCCTTGTAATTACATCGTGGCTAAAGGCAATGATATAGGAATACGATTTATTAACGAAGGAGGACGAAGAAAAATGAAAGACATTATGGTTACTGTGGCTGGGCTAATGGAGCTGTCCGCTCGTACAGCTCCGAAGACAGTAGGCAAGGATTTTGTTGGTACTCGGGTGATTACAGGGGAAGAGTTAAACCAGTTAGCCGACGCTATTGTCCGGCATGGAGAAGAAGCCGGTAAGAAAAACTGGGACCGTGATGCCAACAATGTACGGAAATCAGAAGCAGTGCTACTGATTTCCCTGGAGAAACCGCAACCGGCAGGGTTAAACTGCAGCGCTTGCGGCTTTAAGACGTGCAATGATTTACCCGACCCCAAAGAAGGATTGGAATTTGCTGGGCCGCTGTGCGCCTGGCGGCTAGTGGATCTTGGGATTGCTCTCGGATCGGCAGCTAAGACGGCGGGAATACTAAACGCCGATAACCGTATTATGTACCGGGTGGGAGTGGCCGCACGAAAGATAGGGCTCATTGAAGGGGAAGTGGTGGTGGGTATCCCGATCTCGGCCACCGGGAAGAGTATTTACTTTGACCGATAAAATATGAGGTAAAAGCGTCGACACATATGATTTGTAGATCTATATAACGGCAGTTGGCAAGGAAGGGATGAAAGTGAAGGTTGGGCTTATAAGGCGGCTAATCAGGCTGTTATTTGACCCCCGGGTAAAAGGATACAAGAAGAAGCTGTTTTTGATTGTAGTTATTCTTTATTGGCTGTTGCCCGACCTTATGCCTTTTGTTCCGCTAGATGATATTTTGGTCACCCTTCTAGGGAGCTGGCTTTTTGTACATTCAGCTAAAAAGGATGTTCCGCCTGGCAGCGCCCAAGATCAAGGTCGGCCAGGTACAGCTAGTACAGACTATATTGATATTGAAGGTTACGTGGTAGATGAGGATGACAAGCCGCGATAAAGGTGGCGTTTCGCAGGCTTTCATGTAGTGGCGGCCCTCTGTGGCCAACTGGTAATTCTACGATACTGTACCAGTAAGTACCTGAAACTTTCGGACAACCTCTTCGTCTATACCATATGAACGGCCCAAGTGAAATAAAAAACCGGGTCGTATTTTGGACCGAGGAGGATTTACCATGGGAAAAAGGTTGTTACAGGTAGTTGCACTGCTACTGGTGGTGCTGACGGTAGCACCGGTAGTGGGGGCCAAAGCGGCTCAACTGGATCGTAATGAAGCAATCCGGCTGGCGCAAAAGGAGGTTGCCCGACCGACGCAGGTAGCCGCCACATCCGAGGTGAAAGGGAGCGGTCAGTGGACTGTTACTCTTAGACAAGAGGGTGCTGCCGCGAGCGATCGTATCTACGTCATGCTAAATG
>JBMNSQ010000151.1:0-3727 GCA_050945275.1 bacterium
GTGTCTTCAATGAATAACATTGGTACATGGTTACTAGGGGCGGGCGTTTTGCTCGCCGTTTTGGGATTAATGCGGGGCGAAGCCGGAGCGGTGCTGGAAAAGGGAATCAATTTATGTCTTCAGTGTATGGGACTAGGTTAGCGCAGAAGGCATAACTATGCGACGGCGACTTGCACAGCTTACGGCAGCCATCCTCGCTAACTCCTATTTGCCCGGCTTTCTTCGTGCTCGTATTTACAAGGGGCCGCTTAAAGCTATCTGTGTACCGTTCCTAAATTGCTATTCTTGCCCCGGGGCTTGGGGAGCGTGCCCGGTGGGCTCTTTTCAGTCGCTGGTTGCGGGGTTTAGCCAGACGGTGTCTTTGTATGTAGTGGGACTCCTCACGGCCGTCGGGGCTTTAGGCGGTCGGGTAGTCTGTGGCTGGTTGTGCCCGTTTGGTTTCTTCCAGGAATTATTATACAAGATCAGAACAAGAAAATGGCAGCTTCCGCGGGTTGCCGAATATATTAAATTTATTGTATTAGGTTTAGTAGTAGGGTTGCCTTTTATTTGGCGTAGCGCTGTTGGGATAGCGGAGCCGTACTATTGTAAGTATGTTTGTCCGGCTGGTACACTGGAAGCTGGATTGTTACTGGTGCTACGTCGAACAGAGCTTGGGGAGTTGGTAGGCCTGGTATTTTTGCTCAAGCTGGGGATTTTAGCAGCGATGGTTATGGCTGCAACTTTTATTTGGAGACCGTTTTGTCGTACGCTCTGTCCTTTGGGAGCCTTTTATGGGCTCTTTAATCGGGTTAGCATTTGGCGTTTGCAAATGGACCAATCCCGTTGCACTACCTGTAAGGTTTGTGCACGCTGCTGCCCATCTGGGCTAGTTCCTTACAAAGACCCTAATTCCTCAGCCTGCGTGCGTTGTCTAGAGTGTACGAAGGCTTGTCCGACCGCTGCGTTGACGTTTGGCCGCGTTGTACCAAAGCAAGTAGTTACAGGAAAGTTTGGCCAAGGAGTGTGAACCATGGTAATAAGAAATTACTACCGTTATGCGCTAGTAGTACTGATATTGGTACTGACCCTGGTTGTTAATGGCTGCAGCCAACAGTTAAAAGATCAACCAGGCCAGACGGAGTCAGCTCCAGATATAAAAGAACTGTCGCTTGAGGAAGAACCGTGGGGCCCGTCAGAGCCAACCGGACGGATTGATGCGGCAGCTTTTAAGGGAACGGACTTTCTCACCGGTGACGAAGTAGAGTTCGCACCTGGAGAATCAGATAAGCCAGCCATAATTAACTTTTTTTCTTCAGGGTGAAGCGGCTGTGTGCAAGCGGTGCTGCAGTTGCGGCCGGAGTTAGAGGAGATTGGAGAACAGGGTATTGACTTCTATTTTATAATTGCTGGTCAGGAACGAGAACTTAGGGCCTTCTTTGAGCGTTATCCTGTGCCAGCCGATGTACTCTGGGACGAGGATTTACAAATATTCTGGGATTATGATATAGAGGCTTTACCGACCACCTTTTTTATTGACAGAGAAGGATTGGTTTTCGAGGTTAAATTAAGTTGGGGCAAGGACTCACTGGTTGAGCTTAAGTCCTTAGCAAACTATCTTGTGTCCGAGTAAGCCGATACTATTTTTTTAGTAGGTGGGATCTGTGCATAAGCCGGGCCCTAATTAACGATTGGTCACCAAAACGCATCCGTAGCTGGTCCACTGTTTGGGCTAGTCGGGTGCGTTTTTCTTCTTGTTCGGCTGAAAACAAGCCGAGTTGGGTACTGTCATGTGGTGAAGTTAAATTACTGGCAGTGATACCTACCAGTCTTACACGTCGTCCCTTAAGATGTTGGTGGTAAATTTCAATGGCCCGCTGATATATTGTTTCAGTGAGATTAGTTGCCTGGGGATAGGTTACAGAGCGGGTGAGTAGCTTAAAGTTTGTAGTCTTAATGCTTACTGTTATGGTATACCCTTTTAGGCTCTGACGCCTAAGGCGAGCCCCTACTTCCTCGGCCAAGGCTAATAATATAGTCTCAATTTCGTCAATGGTGTCGGTATCTTGGGGCAATGTAACGGAGTTACCGACTGATTTTACTGTTTCATTCGCGGGATCAACGGGGCTACCGTCTTCACCTTGGGCAAGTTTAGCCAGATAAGGACCGTATGTACCAAAACGCTGTTTAAGCGTCGTTGGTGGAAAATGTGCTAGATCTCCAATAGTGGTGATACCAAGGTTTTTCAGGCTAGTTGCTGTTGAGGGCCCAACCCCAAACAGTCTGTCTACTGGCAGTGGCCAGATGCGGTTCGCTATATTGCCTTTGTTAATAAGCACTAGCCCGTCAGGTTTTTCAAGATCAGATGCCATTTTGGCCAAGATCTTGGTAGGGGCAATACCCACGGAACAGGTTAGATCTAATTGTGCTTTAATTTGCTGCTTGATTTCCCGGGCAATATGATAGGAGGAGCCAAATAATTTTTCGCAGCCGCTTACATCAAGCCAGGCTTCGTCAATGGAGTATTGCTCTACAAGTGGTGTATAACTGTTCAAAATGGTCATAACCTGCTTGGAATAGCAGGAATAAAGCCTAAAATCCGGTTTGACGATCAGGGCTCCAGGGCAAAGGCGCACTGCTTGAGCGGTGGGCATGGCAGTTTTTACCCCATAAAGCCGTGCCTCGTACGAAGCCGTCAGGACGATCCCACGACGGGCTGACGGGTCCCCGCTCACTACCAATGGCTGGCCTTTCAGACTGGTATCTTGTGCCTGGTGGCAGGCAGCGTAAAAAGCATTCATATCCACGTGCAGGATGGGCGGGTTATTCATTCTAAATCACCGGCAGCAGCCGTAGTACCCGTAGTATCTGTGCTAGAGACGTGGGTATCAGGCATAACCGGTACGGCTTGCTCGCTCGGCGTAAAACCAAATAAATCGGAGACAGTGGTAAACTCATACCCTTCCTGTTGTAGTCGATCTATGATAATAGGCAAAGCCTGTAGGGTTTGTGGCTTACCCTCGTGTAGCAAAATAATTGAACCGGGCCGCACTTGCCTTAGCACTTCGGTTACAATTTGATTAGGATCTTCAGTATCCCAGTCGCGCGGATCCACATTCCAAAGGATCAGCGTCTGACCTAGTTCATGTGCCAATTTTTTTACCGTGTTGTTGTATGCGCCATAAGGCGGCCGGAAATAGGCTACCGATTGCTGGGTGGTCTGGTGGACGGCAGCAGCGGATTGCTCTAGTTCTTGCTTTATTGCTGGCTCTTTAAGAGAGGTCAGCTTTTTATGGGTATAAGAATGAACTCCTACGTCATGACCGGCGGCATCTACAGCGCTAACAAGGTCACTATGCTTTTCCGCTAAGTGTCCAATGAAAAAAAAGGCAGCTGGAACTTCTTTTTCGTCAAGTACAGCTAAGTATTTTTCAGTCCAACCAGCAACCGGGCCGTCATCAAAAGTGAGAGCCACCCGTTTTTCCTCGGTGATTTTTCCACCTAATACTCGTACGGAGTATGGTTCGATTAGAAATACTGGCTGGGGTGTTATCTCACGATCTGGTTCAGAAACTTGTCCTTCCGTTGGCAAAAAAGAGGGAAGGTCCGATGGTGGGGTCTGGTTAGGATCGTTTTTCCCCAATGTTATCGGGGACACCGGATTGGGGGGGCTAATGTTGGGAGATACCAATTGGCTTTCGATAATGCTAGCAGCTAAGGTCCATGAGCAGAAGGAAAAAACAAATAA
>JBMNSQ010000152.1:0-3718 GCA_050945275.1 bacterium
GCTAAAGCGGCTGCTATCTGGGCCATGTCGCCTCGGTCTAGGGCAGCAACCAAACTTGGAATGTCCACCGGATGAGAAGCAGCTGCCATACGGTCTATCTCTTGATAGGCCCACGCGGTGGAGACAGTCACGTTGGGACAGGCCAAGACGAAATAACAATCAGGCAAGGGAGGCAGAGGCGATATTATTTCACCCCGGCCCTGGGCCAAAGCTGTACCGCCATGGAGAGCAAAAGGAACATCGCTACCGATAGCTGTCCCCAGCTCCAACAGTTCCTCAAGACTTAAATTCACTTGCCAAAGTTCATTTAAAGCGTAGAGCACAGCAGCAGCATCGGCGCTGCCGCCGGCTAAACCAGCGGCCAGGGGAATCATCTTGGTTAATTTTATGTTCGCACCTTGCACGATCTTACCCTTGTGCTTCATTAATTTAGCTGCCTGAACAGCCAAGTTGCGCTCATCTAGGGGTAAGTCAGCGCCCACTACTTCCAGATTGATACCGGCTAGCGTTGGTGTAAGCTCCACCCGGTCACTTAAAGAGACTGTCTGCATAACAGTTAGAATATCGTGATAGCCATCAGACCGCTTAGCACCCACTTTCAGGCCGAGATTTATTTTAGCCCAAGCGGGATAACAAGGCACTTCCTCCCCCCTCCCTACTCTGTCTCTTTACATTTTACCATACTTATTAGCTTTCACGAGGGAAACTCCTCCTTTTTTCCCCATATTACCCACTTGCTTTTTGTTGGAAGGGTTTGCTGCTGCCCTGGGCGGTTTGGTCCACTACTTTGAGGACCCGTTCCAGTTTTTCATAAAACACTACCACCAGATCTCCTCGCTGACTATCGGCTAAGGCAGCCCTCAAGGCATCGTCTTCGCGGAGTATCACCCGAACTTTGTCTGTGGTAACTTTAGCCGAGCGTACACCTTTTAGAAGCAAATCTGCTACTTCGCCTGCTGCTCGTCCTCGCCGCTCCTCGTCTTCTTTGATATAAATATAATCGAAACCGGCAGCAGCCTGCCCTACCCGCTCTATCAGATCATCTGGCCGATCTCCCGGAACACCAATTACCCCTACGAGGCGACGAGTGCACAGCGCTCGCGCCAACTCCAATGTGCTATGGTAACTAGCCACATTGTGGCCATAATCGACCAACACTTGTACCTCACCAGCCATAAATAGATTAGCCCGCCCTGGATTGGTATTAAGATTAGGATAAAAGGACAACAGTCCGCGGCGCACCAAATCCACTGGAACCCCTAGTCCCCAGGCGGCTGCCATGGCCGCCAAAGCATTAGCCAAATTATGTCGGGCGCGGCCGTGCAAGGTGATAGGAACGCGCGCCACTTTGATTACTCGCCGGCGGTGTTTTCCTTCCTGAGCTACAATTACACCGTCCTCTACATAAAGTGCCCGACCACCTTGCTTCACATGCTGCTGCACCAACGGACTTGGCGTTTGGGTGCTAAAGTAGATCACTGGCGAGCGAACCTGGCTGGCCAAAGATGCCACCGTCGGATCGTCGGCGCTTAGCACAGCATAGCCATGAGGGGAGATAGCCTCGATTACTAATGATTTGACCTTAGCTAAATCCTCCACGGTGTCAATTCCATATTGCCCCAGATGGTCCTCACTAATATTAGTGATAACCCCCACGTCGGCCCAATCATAGGCTAAGCCATCGCGAATTAGGCCCCCACGGGCCGTCTCTAGCACCGCTGCCTCCACCGTCGGATCTTCCAGTAAAAAGCGTGCTCCACGATAGCCAGCGTTGTCCCCGCTCCAAACACAATCGTTACCAATGTAAACACCGTCAGTACAGGTGAACCCTACCTTAAGACCACTACCGGCTAAAATATGAGCAATTAGACGTACGGTGGTCGTTTTGCCGTTGGTGCCAGTAACAGAAACCAGCGGTATGCGACCTCTGGAGTCGACCGGGAAAAGGTAATCTATAATGGCCCTAGCCACCGGTTGGGGTGCACCTTCACTGGGATAGATGTGCATACGCAAACCAGGGGCAGCATTGACTTCAATTACCGTCACTTCAAACGCGGGAGCAGCGAAATCAGGTACTACTAAATCCACCCCGGCTACATCTAGCCCTACTGCTCGCGCCGCCCGCTCCGCTACCTGAGCGATGCCCTCTCCTATTTGCCCAGTTACATCTCGAGCTGTCCCACCGGTGGATAAATTAGCATTCTCACGCAAAAAAACAATCTCCCCAGCTGCCGGTACATAATCAAAAGTTAAGCCACATCTGGCAAGAACCATGAGCACCACCGGGTCCACCGTGATTTTTGTTAACTCCTTTTCGTGGCCGTCTCCGCGCCGCCCATCAGCATTGGTAATATCAATTAATTGACGCAAATTATGAAGTCCGTCGCCCACTACATGTGCCGGTAGCCGCTCGGCCACGGCTACAACTTCTCCATTTACCACCAAGGCCCGCAGATGGCATCCAGATATATACTTCTCCACCAATACTCGTCGGTCAAAATTGCTGGCCAAGGTAAAAGCAGCCCGAACTTCGGCCACAGTGGTTAGGTTAAGGGACACCCCTTTGCCCTGGTTACCCGCTTCGGGCTTTAAGGCCACAGGACCCCCCAAAACATGGAAAGCCCCCACTGCCTCTTGTTCCGTCAATACCAACCGTCCCTCCGGAACGCTTAACGCCGCCCGACGCAAAATCTTCTTGGTACGAGACTTGTCTTTGGCAATATCCACTGCCAAGCAGGAGGTAAGCGATGTTAAAGCCGCTTCTATCCGCCGCCCGTTAGCGCCATAACCAATTTGAACCAGGCTGTTGTCGTCAAGTGTTAGCACAGGAAGATCGCGCTCTCTGGCCGCCTGAACTAATGCCTGGCTGCTAGGCCCTAGCTCAAAGCGAGCAGCTAGGCTTTGCAGCCTCTTAATGACAGCGCTAAGCTCCGGCGGTGTCCGCCCAGCCAGTAATGCATTTACTACCTTCACCGCTTGGCGGGCCGCCTCCTTAGCGGCTACTGCCGCTTGATACTCCACCACGATCTCATAAATAGCCAGGTCGTCGGTGGACCTGGTCTTACCATAAATGACAGAAAAACCGGCTAGGGTTTG
Source organism: bacterium (assembly GCA_050945275.1). Classification (GTDB taxonomy): domain Bacteria; phylum Bacillota; class DTU030; order DUMP01; family DUMP01; genus JAAYWY01. The sequence continues at coordinate 3,097 of JBMNSQ010000152.1, forward strand.
TAGTTCTAAGATAATGTGTTCCACCACATGACCCAAATACGTACCTTCTTGAAGCCGCTGGGCAAAGCCACCCGGCTCACCGCGCGAGCAATGGTGACTGTGCAAAGTAGGGATAAGCGACAGCAATCGGTCAGTAAACAACGGCAGCTGATCGGTTGTATGGGCGGCATACTCCTTAAGGTCCAGTATCACCTTCATTACCGGGTAATGACTGTAGATGTTTCTACCGCTATAGATAAAAATGTCCACAATCCTCACTACAGACTTTCCTCCTTAGTAACTCGGCCTGTTTTATCAACATTTCTCTATGGCTTATAGTCTTCCCGCTCACTCCCGCCTGCCCGTCCCTCTGCGCTGCCGTAGGGACAGGCCTCTGCGCCTGTCCGTTACCCTATACCACAGTAGGGACAGACCTCTGTCCGAAAAGAGTGCAGTTAATGTCGGCAAAAGCGAGCCTTCGTACCCCTCTACCGCGACGGAACGCCACAGAGGGCGTTCCCTACATCCACACCTAAGGACGCTGCCGTAGACAGGCCTCTGCGCCTGTCCGTTCCCCTATGCCAACCAAACATTCCCTTTGGGCACACAGGCTGGCCTTTACACCGGAGACATGCCAGGCTGT
>JBMNSQ010000153.1:0-3688 GCA_050945275.1 bacterium
TGATCGTATAAAATTAGGCGATATTTTCGCCGATCTCTTCTTCAAGATCCATAAGTCTGACCAGCATCTTTAAGCGGGAGTCTTTATCGTCTTTATCGCTGGTCCAATCGTCGAGTAATTGCTCACGCTCGCGTTTTAGTGCTTCCAACCTTTTCTTCATCGCCCGCAACCTCCTTCCGAAACTTTAGTATACCTCATTATTGTTCTTATTATCACACAAAAACAGAAATTAGTCAAGGACCTGTTTATGACATTTGTATTAAGAAATCAGAAAGCAGCTAGAACCAGTATCAGTAGTAGAGCTTGCTGGTCACCTCAAAAAGCGCTCGACAGCAGGCAGACATGATACGACAAAAATCGCCAATGTAATTGTTAATAAAAAGACAAAAAATAGCGCTTGCAGTAAAGCTCGGAAAAGCAAAGCAGCAGCCAGGAGGAATCATAATACAAGGTTAAGAATAAGAGGTTTAGCCCCCGAACACAGGAGGAAAGAGTTTCACCGTGGTGTCGGACAAAAGGATATCATTCACCGAGTAGATATTGCCGTCGCCGATAGGTAGCATTCGGGCTCTTAGAGCTTCATCACTGCTCTCAGTTGGCAGTTCTTTGTTAAAGTTAGGATAATTTCGACCGATACAAAGAAGTAGCTCCCACAAGGTTATATTGTCTACATCTATCTTAAGTTCCGGCTTGCCAATTAAGGTATCGTACGGTGGGTAAAATACAATGCGCATGTTCTCTTCCTTCCCCTATCATTCTATAACTTAAGTCTTCTTGAGCTTACAATTACTAGCACAAAACGTCAAGGTTTCTCAGAGCTATGGTTTGTAGTATAATAATTTTATCAAGACAGCGTTATCACTCGGATAATATACGCCGTTAAAGATGCATATTAGACGCAGCAACAAGGAGGATAAGGACACCATCATGAAAATTGGTTTATTGGGTTTGCCGCTGGCAGGCAAAACCTCGGTATTTAATTTGTTTACCGGTGCCGGAGCCCAAACAGCGACTTATGCTGGTGAACGAGCTAGTCACACTGGTGTGGCCAAGGTTCCTGATCGGCGAGTGGATACTTTAAGTAGTCTCTTTCAACCAAAAAAGACGACTTATGCTCGGATAGATATTATTGATATTCCTGGACTTAGCCAAGGTGGAGCTAGTGAGTTTGCGGGACCTCTGCAAGATGCCGATGCTTTAGTACTTATTGTTCGTGGTTTTACGAACGAGGCAATGGGTATTGTTGATACACCGACGCCGGTGACAGATTTACAAAACGTACTGACGGAGCTAATTATTTCTGATTTAACTATTGTGGAGAGGCGGCTAGAACGCTTAGCTAAGAATGCCAAGGCTGTTAAAGCTATGCTCGGTGAGCAGGAGGCCCTAAGTAAGGCTCGGGAGGCGCTGGAGAATGAACAGCCCGTAAGCAGCCAGGATTATACACCGGAAGAAAGGTTAGCACTTAGAAACTACGGTTTATATACGGAAAAGCCAATGTTGGTGGTACTTAACACGTCAGAAGAGGGATTGTCCACAGGCGATGCTCCAGGGCAAGCGGAGCTCGCTGTTTATACTAAAGAGCATCACATGCCGCTTCTTGTTATGTGTGCGCCGCTGGAAGAAGAAATTAGTCAGCTATCGGAAGATGAGCGAGGTGTGTTCCTAGAGGATGTAGGTTTGACGGATTCGGGAGTGGCGCGGTTGGCCCAAGCTGCGTATGCCCATTTGGACCTCATCTCTTATTTTACCGTTGGGTCCGACGAGGTACGGGCCTGGACTATCACTCGCGGTACCACCGCTAGAAAGGCAGCCGGTAAGATCCACTCCGATATCGAGCGCGGTTTTATTCGCGCCGAGGTAGTGGCGTTTGATGATATGATACGCGAGCAAACCATGGCCAGGCTAAGAGAAAAAGGACTTCTACGTTTGGAAGGCAGGGACTATATTGTGGCTGACGGGGACATTATGTCTTTTCGCTTTAATGTCTAGCCTGCGTTGTGCGGTGGCCGGATAGATACTGATACATCCTGCCACCTGTAGCCATGAAAGTCTGATAATAAATGATGTTAGCGCTAATGACACAAAGGGGCCGTCCCCTTGTGTCACGGGAGGTGAACAAAATGCAGTCGTTATTTGTGCATTTGACGCTCAGAATATGTGTGATTGCCACCAGTGCTTTTGTCTTTAGCCGTATTCCCTTATTTCGCCGGGCGCTTGGTAAGATGGCCACGGGAAGGGATAAGGTGCTACTTACCATTGGGTTTGGGGTTTTCACTTTGCTAGGGACATATTGGGGTATTGAGGTCAAGGGTGCTATTGCCAACTCTAGGGCGGTGGGCGCAGTAGTGGCGGGACTTATCGGCGGACCTTGGGTAGGGCTTGGGGCCGGAGCTATTGCCGGTGTGCACCGCTGGTTATTGGGCGGATTTACTGGCTTTGCCTGCGGTTTATCCACTACTGTAGAAGGTTTGGTGGGCGGTTTAGTAGCTCGTCGCGTCTCTAAAGTGGACTGGGAGGTCGGTTTGGCCACTGGGCTTACGGCTGAGCTCCTGCAGATGGCGATTTTACTCCTGGTAGCCAAACCATTTGCGGCTTCGCTGGATTTAGTAAAGACGATAGCTGTTCCGATGATTTTAGTAAACGGAGCTGGTGTGGGTATTTTTATTTCTATGTTAGATACTATCAAAGCCGAAGAAAACCGAATCGGCGCGCTTCAAACACAGAAAGTTTTGGAAGTGGCCCGCTTATCGTTACCTCACCTTAAGCAGGGCCTAAATAAGCGGTCGGCCAATTTTACGGCCCGTATTATCCTTGAGCTTACTGGGGTGGATGCAGTGGCCATAACCGATCGTGAGACGGTATTGGCACATGTGGGTTTAGGTTCGGACCATCACGTACCCGGGCATCCTTTTCTCACTCAAGCTACTGGTCGCGTGTTGGAACAAGGGACGCTGGAGGTGGCTCAATCTCACCAGGAGATAGGTTGCAGCCACCCTAATTGTCCCTTACAATCGGGGGTCGTGGTACCGCTATATTGTCAAAACCGGATTGCAGGTGCACTTAAACTTTATCGATCTCGCCCTGATGGGATAAGCCCGGTAGATATGGAGGTAGCATCTGGCTTGTCTCAGCTGTTTTCCACCCAATTGGAACTGGCAGAAGCGTCTAGGCGAGCTGAGTTGGTGGCTAAGGCCGAACTTACGGCGCTGCAGGCTCAAATTAACCCTCATTTTTTGTTTAATGCCATCAATACCATCGTTTCTTATTGCCGAACAGAACCAAACACAGCTCGGACGCTGCTCCTTGATCTGGCAGCTTATTTCCGGCGTAATTTAGTTCAGGCCGGTGACTTTTGCACCCTGCAAGAAGAACTACGGCACGTTCGTGCTTATTTGGCGCTGGAGCAGGCTCGCTTTGGTCCCAAGTTACAGCTAGTGGAGAACGTGCCGGACGAATATTTACAGGTTAAACTTCCGCGATTAACTTTAGAACCGTTGGTGGAAAACGCCGTTAAGCATGGTATTGCACCGCAATCGAATGGAGGGCAGGTGTCCATCTCAGCCTATCGGGAAGGCAGCAAACTGTACTTGGAGGTCAAAGATACGGGGGTTGGTATGACAGTCGATACGTTGGAACAGGTGCGGCGGGGGACTCATTCCAAAGGTATAGGTCTCACTAATGTGAC
>JBMNSQ010000154.1:0-3685 GCA_050945275.1 bacterium
AATGTAAGCTTTGTTAACCGGTATTTGAGCCAGGATGAGGTAATGCAATATTTGGCGCTGACAGATATATATGTAACTCCTTATCTTAATCCGGAGCAGATCTCCAGCGGGCCGTTGGCATACGCGGTGGCATTAGGAAAAGCGGTGGTATCTACGCCGTACTTGTGCGCTCAAGAACTGCTGGCGGACGGAAGAGGCCTGCTGGTAGCGTTTAAAGACAGTGAACCTTTGTCTCAGGCGCTGCTTGAGTTAGTAGGGAACCCGGCGCTGCGGGAGAAAATAGCGGGCCGGGCAGCGGAGTTTGGCCGGTCGCTTAGTTGGTCGGCGGTGGCTCAGAGGTATCTGGATTTAATGAAGCAAGTGGTAGCCAAAGAAGCCGAAAGCAGGCAACCACTGCCAGCTGGAAACTATGGCTCATATGCTCCGCAGCTGTCTGGGAGTTGAGCGCAGGGGCTAAGATCATAGTGTGTAAATCTTTGGTGTTAAGATCATCTCTATGGTCGCCCAGTTCCCAATGGTACCGGTCAAGCATGAAAGACGGCAGTACCAGTAAATTGAAGGAGGGTTATATTGTCTAAATATCCGGAGCTAAGCTTGGAGCATTTGCTGCGCCTAACTGATGAAACAGGAATTATTCAACATGCGAAGTATCATCTCCCCCACCGGGCCACTGGATACACTACCGATGACAATGCGCGAGCGCTTATTGCCGCCCTGCAGGTACATTTAGTTACAGAACAGCCAGAAGCTTTAAGGTTGGCCGAGAATTATTTGGGATTCCTCCACTATGCTCAGCTTCCTAGTGGGCAGTTCCACAACTTTATGCGTTATGATCGCAGCTGGATCGATAGTGTGGGGTCGGAGGATTCATTTGGCCGGGCGCTGTGGGCCCTGGGAACAGCGAGTGCAGCCCTGGCTGGAAAAGGCAGCGGGGTGCTAGCACGAGAGATGTTTTTAAAAGCAGTACCGTGGGTGGTACGGCTCAAGTCACCACGATCGTGGGCATTTTCGTTAATTGGTATAGGCAAGTATTTGAAGGTGTTTAATCTGGAGCTACCGGTGAAAAAGGCGGCTGCTACCGTAGCGCAAAAGCTGGTGGCAGCCTACAGGCGAGAAGTCACGCCTAAATGGCGATGGTTTGAGGACCGGCTCACGTATTCTAATGCTATTTTGCCGGCGGCGCTGTTTGAAGCCTACGGGCACTTAAACGAGCCCGAAATGCTGGCTGTGGCCGAGGAATCGCTGTCTTTTCTAACCGGGGTGCTGTGGCAAGATAATTATTTTAAGCTTGTTGGCTGCCACGGCTGGTATGTACGAGGCAAAAAGAGAGCCTTGTGGGACGAGCAACCCGAAGATGCCAGCTGCTTGGTTCTAGCCTATAGCCAGGCTTACCATGTTACTGGAGACTTCGGTTATTTGAATTACGCGGAGGCAGCCATGGATTGGTTCTACGGACGCAATGCTAATGGGCTGTCCCTTTATGATCCAGCTACTGGCGGTTGCCACGACGGGTTAACCCCTAAGGGCGTAAATGGTAACCAAGGGGCAGAGTCTGTTCTGGCCTATCTTCTTAGCCGGTTAGAAATTGCGACCTTAACAGCCAGGACAAAAGAACCGGCCCTGGTATCGGGATCAGATGCCAACTAATTATGGCCTCCCCTCTTTTAGACAACAATAAAGTTTTTGCTTTGGTCTGATTTGGTATATAATAAGGGCAGGAGACTCTGACAAGTCTCCTGCCCGGAGGGTATCGCACCCTGGGGTAGTTCTATTTCGTATTAAGCGCTAATAAGCGCTATTTTTTTAGGTAAGTTACTACGAGTAGCACTAGAAATATCACTGCTTCTAGTGGCACGTACAGAATGATCTCTTTTATACGTACTCTCACGGCCAATCCCTCCTTCCTGGTTATTCCCCAGGAAGCGATACCCGGCCATAAGGAGGGATTGGCTAAGGCTGCAAATAAAAATATGTCTATGGGTCAGGTATGAACTAAATCAATACCCCTGTAATAATCGCTCAAATTGTCCCTGTGATATGCCTGGCCTCACTACCAGACGGGGGACGTCATTTAAGCCGCTGCTGAAGCGGGCTAAGGTGGGACGAGTACTGAAAGTAAGGGTGAAACCGGCCTCGGTGGCGGCACGGTGAGCAGCAGGATCGCTTACGCCATAGGGGTAAGCTAAGATGGTAACAGGTTGTCCTAATTCTTGTTCCAGCTTGGACCGGGAGGTTTTAAGGTCGGTTAGGATACGGTGGTAGTGGCCAGCTTCGGTTTCTGTCCGGCCGGTGGCGGGATCTGTAATGTAGGCCACTATGGCTGGGCGCTGTAGCCCGAAAACTCCGGACGACAGGTACATATGCATATTATTGGTATGAGAAGCCATAGTGATAAGACCAGAAGCAGACAGATCTTTGAGCTCGGGCCAGGAGAGGGATTGTAGGCGGGTGGGATCATAGGGTTGCTGGGGCTGGTCAGGCACTGTACCGGTAATAACGTGGAAAATGGCCGAGAATCCGTGCTGCTTTAAGATCGGATAAGCATATTTCAAATTGCTAGCATAGCCGTCATCGAACGTGATGGCCACAGAGCGTTTAGGAACTCTAAGTTCGCCAGACAGAAAGGCTGTGAGCTCAGCAGGGGTAAGAACCTTATACCTTTGATCGGCCAGGTACTGCATTTGCCAAGTGAATTCTTCTGGGGTAATGGTGGCGTTGTTAGTATCGAACCCGCTCCCGGACGGAGCCAGGTGATGGTATAAAAGGACAGGCACAGCGCTAGCACTATGTTCTGGAGCTACCGGGGGGTCCATATGTACCAACTGCTTAAGGCCTGCTCGAGCTGCGACATCTTCCCCGAGAAAACGCTGGACAAATTGAGCCAGTTCCCAACTGGTTATTGGTTTGTTGGGGAAAAAGCGGCCGTCGGTGCTACCGGCGGCTAAACCTTTTTGCCAGGCTCGGGTAACAGAGGCGCAGGCCCAGTGATGAGCCGGTACGTCGGAAAAGGGTGCTGAGACAAACGCTCTCTCCGGCAATAGGGACGCTTGAGCCGCGGGGCTAGATGGATATGTACCAGCGGCAACAAGGAGGACCGACACGGCTTGAGCTCGGGTGACTTGAACCTGGGGTCTAAATAAACCGCCAGGGAAACCGCTCATAAGGCCTGCTTGATGTACCCTGGCAATGGCGTCGTGGGCCAGGCCGTCCGGTGGTATGTCGATAAAATTTGGTTCGTTTTCGGCTGCGGGCAGGTCAAGGCCCTGGGCTAGGATTTGGGCCAGCTGCAGACGGGTTACCGGTGCTGCTGGAGCTAGCGAGGCAGCAACAGCTGGTAATGTGAGTAGAAGTGTGGCCAGTAACACAAAAATGATGATTGTAATTTGGTGGCGGTGCATAGTCCTATCGCTCCTTAGTTGTGTAGTAGTATGTATTTCGGGTCGGCACGGCCTGTATCCGAAGGATGAGGCCGGCCCCTACATATAATATGCTTTGTGTAGGGGCGACCCTCCGCGGTTGCCCGATTCCAATGGCAGGCTTTGTGTAGGGGCGACCCTCTGCGGTTGCCCGATTCCAAGTATCACGGGTGGGCACAGAGGCCCACCCCTACGGAACAACCGCGGTCTCTGTGTAGGGGCAACCCTCCGTGGTTGCCCGATTCAAATGACAGGCTTTGTGTAGGGGC
>JBMNSQ010000155.1:0-3676 GCA_050945275.1 bacterium
GCCCCACCTGAGCAAAGTAAGGCAAGTAATACTTCTCTAGCGTGGTCGGAGGAAAGAAAGCGTCGGCGCAAAACAAGACATTATCGGGCGTTAATACCCCTATCTGGCCGGGTGCATGTCCTGGTAGTGATATTATCTTTAGCGGTTCTAGTTCAGGGTTATTCTCACCCAGTTTTTTATCCACCCGGGACGGCTTGGCCATGAGAAACTTGGTCTTGAGCTGGGCAAAAGGATCACCGCCATAGAGACAAAATGGCTCTAAGTAGGGATTCTCGATAATGCTCCCCTCCAGGGGCGAGGCCCACGTTACGGCCTCGGTCCTTTTTTGGACGAAGGCATTACCACCTGTGTGGTCAGCATGACTGTGGGTGTTTATGATATAGCGAACGGTAGCTTCTTTTTGCCGTAACGCCTTGAGCAAGTGCCGCCCGCTGTTATCGTCCAAGCCGGTATCGATCACCGTAACACTGCCGTCCTCATAAAAATATAGACCGATATTCACCGGCCCGGCCAAAACAAAAGTTTGTCCTTTAAGATGAGTTAGCACGGTTATGCCCCTTTCACTCTTGTAAACAGTCCTTATAAACATTCCTGCAATAGCAGCTGTTGTTGCTGCGAGAAAAATGCTCTTGTTTCCTCCACAGTAACATGGTTACTTCTTTGGGCATATTCTGGACAGAAAAGGCATCACCTACCAGTTTTTGTTATTATTATACCATAGCCAGACACTAATTAAACCATGTAGATGCTGTGCCATCACATGGCGGCAGCTCTCGTGACTACCCGTTTCGGGTCACCCTTCTCTAATTCCCTATATGTTGACCTCATTGTTGATTACCAGCAGGATTATAGATGTGGCTAATGCAAGGTTAGAACATCGCACGGTGAAAGAAGGATGTAGGCACGAGAAACACCCAAGGTGCCGTTATGATAGCCATATTAAGTGCCACTTTATGTGCTGCGTTTATTGAGACACCGGCCTTTGCCGAGAGCTTCCGGTTAACTACGTAAATAGCCATCCCAACTAAACCAATGACAATAAAGTAGGCTACCACGGTAAGCGAGCTATCCCAGATGGTATAAAAGGAGCCCGGTTCAAGTAGGTTCAGGGCTTCCAACCCCAGCAACACAGCAGCACCGATAAAATCGAACAAGAAGCCATATAACCACGCTTTGAGAATATAGGACCTAAGGGGTCCTTTTTCTATTTGCTGGCGAAGAACCCGTAAGGAAAGAGTAATGACCGCTCCGTCGATTACCAGGTTCCCCGCCGCCGCGGCCAAAAAAAGCGGCGGGAAAAATGGAAAAAACAGCAAGAACCACAAAGGAAATATTATGTTATAAAGGGTTACGTGTCGGCGCATGTTGTTACCCCTCATTTTTCATATACTCATTAAACCAACTTCCCTTACTTATCTAGACGTCTTTCTCAAATTATAGTTCCGTACAAACCGCCTTTTCCCTTTATTATTTTTCTTTGACATAGGTCCCTTTGTGTATTCAGTAGCTGGTTCCGTTCCGCTCGTTAGGCCCCCACGTTCCTATCACAAAAACACGTCTCCTCAGGGCTCTCTTGTGTTATGTTATATATAGAGATAAAATTTATCTTACGGGGGGTAAAAAAATGAAGACGATACTTTGTTATGGTGATTCTAACACGTGGGGGTATAATCCCGACGGTACAGGGCGATACCCGAAACATATTCGCTGGACAAGTGTACTGCAAAATGAGCTAGGCGATAGTTATGACATAATTTCAGAAGGCTTAAATGGCAGGACTACTGTTTGGGACGATCCGGTCCAAGGAGAGTACAAAAACGGAAAGAAATATTTATTGCCCTGTCTACATACTCATAAGCCTGTAGATCTAGTAGTATTATTTTTAGGTAGCAATGATCTTAAATGTAGATTTAGTGTGAGCTCTAACGAAATAGCTCAAAGTGTGGAAATGCTAATTAACATTATCAAAAAAAGTGAAACTGGGCCTGATATGTGCTCACCTGAAATACTTGTTATAATCCCGCCACCGATACTAATACCAAGTGAGGCCCGAAAATCCGACTACCTAGTTCCAGAATACGAACGGGCAGTAAGGAAAAGCAAACAGTTCTCCCAAGCATTTACAACTGTACTCAAAGACCAATGCCACTTACTAGATGCATCTAAACTAATTAAATCCAGTGAAATTGACGGTATGCATTTAGATACAGAAAACCACTTTATATTAGGACAGGAAGTAGCTAAGTACATAAGAAATTTTATATATAGTAGCTGATTTGATTTTATCCCTATAAACACCCTCAACTTCTGTACAGCACCACATTATTTAAAGTGCGCTCGCAGCACACCACCGTTCCCTTGTGTCATACTCCCTTGTATTATAGTCACGAAAACCTTTACGGTAACTTATGCCAACAAAATAGAGACTGCTACTGAAGTCAACAGGCTTCAGTAGCAGTCTCTATTTTCTGATATACTTTAGCCTTTACGCCAGGGATTGGGAGACATTTTTCCATAAAGTCTCTAGAGCCTTGGTTCCCGGTCCTGAGCAGGCCTCCACCGCCGATATTCCGGCCGCTGTGCTTTTGACTAGTTCTTCGTCAAACGGAATCCGCCCCACAACAGGAATGTTTTCGCTGGCGCAGTAGGCCTCTAGTTCCTGGGTTTTTTCCGGCGATAAATCCCATTTATTAATAGCAACTTGTATTGGAATATTAAAATGACGGGCCAGTTTTATCACACGTTCCAGATCATGCTTACCGGCCACAGTCGGTTCGGTTACCACCAGCACCAAATCAATGCCGGTCAGAGACGAGATTACCGGACAACCGATTCCCGGCGGGCCGTCAACTATCACCAGTTCACAGCCTTCCTGCTCGGCTTTATGAGTGGCCACCTGCCGTATCTTGGCCACTAACATACCGGAGTTTTCTTCCCCTGGTTTTAGGCGAGCATGAACCAGAGGGCCGAACCTAGTCCGGGAAATGAACCACTGCCCAGCGACCCTTTCCACCAAAGAGATCGCATCTTCGGGACATGCGGAAACACAAACCTGGCACCCTTCACATAAATAGGGGTCTATAGAATACTTGCCGTCCTCCTCTTCTATAGCGGCATCAAAACGGCATAGAGAGGCGCAAGTACCACAACCACTACACAAGGAAGAAGCGATTTCAGCTCCCGGTAAGGCATCGAAATCATGCGTTTCCAGTCTTTCCGGAGCTAGCAGTAGATGCAAATCAGCAGCATCCACGTCGCAATCCACCAGAATCTTGTTCGAAGCCAGGGCCGCAAAAACGCCAGCTACAGTAGTTTTGCCAGTTCCACCCTTGCCACTTAGGATAAGAAGCTGCTTCACGCTTTCACCCCTTCCTGGATCTTGTGCCACAAAGATTCAAACTTGGGCTGCCAGGAGGGAAACGCTTCCACCAGTAAATTCCCGTGGGCAATGGTCTCGGCAAAACGCCGGTCAAAGGGTATGCGCATGTGCACCGGTATTTTTTCTTGGCGGCAATATTCTTCTACGTCCTCGTTCCCAATATCGGCCCTATTTAGAACTACCCCACAGGGAATACCCATCTCCTGCACCAATTCCACGGCCAGCTTAAGATCATTAAGACCAAACGGTGTTGGCTCCGTTACCAGCAGCACATAATCACATCCGGCCACCGTGGCC
>JBMNSQ010000156.1:0-3534 GCA_050945275.1 bacterium
GAAGACATAAGTGGACAGTAGGACCCCAAATAATTAGGGCGGCCACAGAGTGCCATCCTTTGGATGCAAGCTGTCCCTACAAGAAAATATGTTATTTCTTGTTCACTTTAACTCCGTCGGCTACTTCTTTAGGTGGATTCATTATCACTGTATCGCCAGCCTTTACCCCGGATAACACTTCTAAAAAATCTTCGCCCTCCAGTCCTATCTCTACAGGCGTGAGCGTTGCCCGGCCATTTTTTATAACGAACGTTTTATCGGCATCATCTAAGGTAAACACTGCTTCCCGCGGCAAGGCCAAGCCAGTGGTTGCGGCGGTAACAACCTCTACCTCCACCGGATAGCCGGGACGCATGTTAGCTGGCGTTTTATCCAAACCAATCTCAATGGGAACTCGACGTTGAAGAACGCCCAGTTCCGACAATTTTTCCACCGCCTGGGGGTGGATCTGGCTTAATGTACCGGTAACCTCCTCTTCACCTAACACTTCTCCCGAAATTACCACTCTTTGGCCAATAGTCAGCTCGGGAGCGTCCTGAGCCAAGACTTCGGCCTTGACCACCAAATCCGAAGACGTCAGCAGAAACAGTGGGGTGCCCGCCGCCGCCATAGCCCCAGCCTCAGTGTATACTTCCACCACTTGCCCTGTCTCACTCGCCATCATCTTGTAGTAATCAAGCTTTTCTTCCAGCACCTGGAGACGGCTGCTAAGAGCCTGGGCCTGCTCCCGATACTGCTGGATGAGCGCTGCCTGGGACCGAACTTGAGCCAACTGGGCCTGGGCAGCCTGGACTTGCGCTTGACTCGTCACAAAAGCACTCTCGGCCCGGCGCCATTCCATCTCGGAAGCAGCACCGGTCTCGTACAGCTGGTTCATAGCCTCAGCTTCTCGCTCAGCTTGCTTGAGGCTCTCTTGGGCTGCAGCCACCTGGCTCTCGGCCTGAGCTCGCTCAAGTGGTAAGGTGGCAGCAAGAGCGGTCTCTTGGGTCTTGATAGCGGTAAGCTCAGCTATGACAGCCTGTTTTTCTGTTTCCAGGCTGGCGGTATCAATGACAGCTAACACCTGTCCTTCCTGGATCTTATCCCCAGCTTTAACCAGAACGTCTTTAATAACCACGGGATCACGGGCCACGACTTCTTTCTCCGCCGCCGCAGCAAAATGGCCGTTGGCTAACACCGTCCGGACAATATCCCTTTCCTCAACTTCAGCCGCTTCCACAGCCAAACCCTGCTGTCGGCTTACAATCGCAGCTACTGCTGAAAGCACCACCAGTGCTGCCACAGCGCCCACTATTACTTTCTTTCTCTTCGTCATCTCTTCTCCCCCTTAGGTAAGTCGGCTCGATAGGGCCTCTAAGAAGTTTAGTCGGCGCACCTTCTGCCGTACAGCGGCCAAAGTCAGCACCATAAACCCAGTTACTAAACCGGCTGTTATTAAATAAGCACCCGGGCTGATAGCAGTGGGGAAATAAAACATTTCACCGGTGGATCCGGCTACAGCGTTAATCATAAGAACCACCATTGTTTTTCCCAGCGGTGCACCCATTATTAAACCTGCCACTAAGGCAATGGCATTTTCCCGGGTTACTAACTGGAAAATTTCTTTCTGGGTAAAACCCAACACTCGCAGGGAAGAAAACTCCCGCTCGCGCTCGGCAATACTAACTGAGGTGGTATTATATAAAATGGCAAAACCCAGCAGCCCTCCTAGTAGAATCATAAAACCAGCGGAAGCGATTATCAGTCCCATATATTCGGAAAAGGTGTTTACTAAGTCGGCACTGGAATAAATGGACTCGATGTTGGCCATGTTCTGAAAGGTAGCCTTTATGTCAGCAGCGGAGCTTAGCACCACACCAGAGAAAGTGTCTTTTTGTCGAGTTAACCGCTCCATCTGATTAAGCGACATGTACATACCGGACCCCAAATACTGGGTCACTACCGCTTTCACCGGGACCAGATGTGATTGGCCCCCGGTAGCGTAAGAAGACAGTTCCACCATATCACCACGATCCACACCGATAGACTTAGCTAATCCCTGGGAAAGCAAAATACCTTCGGCAGGTAAAGAAACAATGTTGCCCTCCTGGTCTTCGAACCGATACAGCACAGTCGCCCTAGGCAGTGCACGGGCCAAGACGGTTTGTTCACGCCAACCTCGAACCACCTGAAACGGCAGCTCCAAGAAAGGTTCGATAATTGGGATACGTGCCTCAGAACGCATATCGGTAACTGCTTTGAAACTCACTGGCTTAATAAACGATACCGCATAATCATACGTTTCTATTTGGCCAAACTGCTGGTCGATAATAACATCCCATAGACTAAAAGCATAAACACCAAACAGCATAATAGCATAAGTAAGGGCTACCCCCACCGCGGCCAAGGCAAAGCGGCGCCAGTTGCGCCAAATACCCCTTAGCACTAGCTTCCAACTAAAGGTAACCTGAGCCCATAGCTGGGGCGCCCATTTTTCAAGCAGGCTCTTTCTCCCTGGAGGCAATGCTTGAGGACGCATGGCTTCGGCCGGAGCAATACCCAGCACTCCTCGTGCTGCTAAAATGCCGGTGAGACCACAAAAAAGCAAGGTGAATAGTAGTCCCAAGAAAATAAATCCATAATAAAGATTAACTTCAAGCAGCGGAAGATGAAAATAATCTAACATTAAACGAGTATAAAATCCGGCTAGCAAATATCCCGCTGCAATTCCGCTAATAGCTCCCACTAGTCCTAACAGTAAAGCCAGTTTTAGGTAGTGGCCCATTACTTCCCAGTTGCTATATCCGGTGGCCTTAAGGATACCAATAGAGGTGCGGTCAGCCTGTACCAGCCGGGAAATAAGCATGTAGATCACCAAGGCAGCAATACCTAAAAACATAGTGGGTACAGCCCGCGACATTCGCTTCATCTGCTCAATTTCCATATCGATTAAAGCGTGGCTAACTTGATCTTCCCTAGTCACAATGCTTTTAAGGCCGCGGCTCTTGAAATCCTCTTTGATTTTATCTCTAATTGCCTCTTCATCTACCCCTGGCCGCAGGGAAAAAACAGCGTTGTTAGCTTGACCGGGCATAGCCATAACTTCCTGTAGTAGGGGCAAATTGATAAAACCAATACCAAAATTAAGGTTATCCGGGAGCATACTCTTAATATCTTTAATGGCATAGATATATTCCGGACTATCTACTAATGCCGTTACAGTTACAGGAAAAGATTCACCTCTAATTATAAGATCGATCTTATCTCCCACAGTAAGATCATTGGCCTGGGCAAAGGCGTTAAGTAAGGCAATGCCCCTCTCACCGCTTACCGAAGGGATCCGCCCTGCCTGTACATAAAGCCCATTAATTTGTTGGTCCGAACTGATACTAACTAGACGCAAGGTAGGATTTAGTTCCCGGCCTACATCAGCCCGGACATCAGTTACAATTCTAGCTTCCACCGATTCTATTTCTCGCTGTTGACCCAGATCATCTATGGTACTTACCGGTACATCAGTAAACTCAGCAAACATGTCTGCAAACTGATATTGGC
>JBMNSQ010000157.1:0-3503 GCA_050945275.1 bacterium
CCGAAGGATCTTATTCAAAATTCCTCAGTCGCTTTGCTCTTTCGGAATGACATCAAATTTTCCCTCCGGCCTTCTTTGAGCTCGGCAAAGTGTCGAAAAGAAAACCTTCGGGATGACTAAATTTTCCCTCCTGAATAATCACCAACTAGCATGTCGTCGGATTCAGGTGTCCTTTTGGCTATTGACTCTTTCATTTGTTGTAATAGCTGCCTGACAGCAGCCATCACCTGCTCTGCCGGCAGCCCTTCGGTACGGAAAATAAGTTCCCGCTCCTTGTCCGGCACCACCATTAAGCGCCGTTGGCTAGCACGAATAAGGGCTATCAACTCTTCTGGCACTAGATAAACACCTGCTGCCAAGGAAAGTATTACCTTAGACCCTCTTTGTGCAAGGCTTTCTATCCCTACTTCACGAGCTAAGGCCCTAATAGTAGCCACCTCTAACAAGGACACTACCTCCCGCGGTGGGTCGCCGTAACGGTCGATAAGATCATCGGCCACACCACGCACGTCCTCTTCGCTCCGGCAGGCGGCGATAGCTTTGTATAGCTGCATTTTGTCCCTAGCCGAAGGCACATAGCTGTTCGGTAAATAAGCGTTAATTGATAGGTCCACCTGCGGTTCCAACTCTGGTTTTTTAGCTTCGCCTTTGAGTTCCTGTACCGCTTCTTCCATCAGACGGCAATACATTTCAAAACCGACAGCCGCAATGTGACCGTGTTGCTCAGCACCCAAAATATTACCAGCCCCTCTAATCTCCAGGTCACGCAGTGCCAGTTTAAACCCCGAACCGAGCTCAGTAAACTCACGCAGGGCCTGAAGTCTTTTTTGAGCTACCGTAGACAGCACTTTCTCCGGCTGATAGGTAAAATAAGAGTAGGCGATGCGGTTAGAACGTCCAACTCTTCCGCGCAGCTGGTACAACTGGGCCAGGCCCAATCTTTCTGCTTGGCGAACAATGAGAGTATTAACGTTCGGCATATCTAATCCATTTTCAATAATGCTAGTACAAACCAGGACATTCGTTTCGCCTTTTAAGAAAGATAGTACTGTCTTTTCTAACTGCGCTTCCGGCAATTGCCCATGAGCCACGCCGACCTTTGCCTGGGGTAGAAGCTCCTCTATACGCTTCGCTTCAGCTCCGATCCCTTCCACCCAATTGTAAAGATAAAACACCTGGCCCCCGCGAGCTAACTCGCGGGCAATAGCATCGCGGACCAGAGAGTCACTATATTCGATGACATAGGTCTGAACCGGGTAGCGATCTTCCGGTGGCGTCCGAATTACGCTCATATCTCTAAGGCCCACCATAGACATATGAAGCGTCCGCGGGATAGGCGTTGCTGTAAGGGTAAGCACATCCACTGACGCCTTTATCTCTTTTAAGCGTTCTTTTTGTTTAACGCCGAAGCGCTGTTCTTCATCAATGATAACCAGCCCTAAATCAGTAAACTTTATATCTTTTGACAGCAGGCGGTGAGTACCGATAATAATGTCTATTTCTCCGCGGCGTAAACGTTTTATGAT
Organism: bacterium; assembly: GCA_050945275.1. Classification (GTDB taxonomy): domain Bacteria; phylum Bacillota; class DTU030; order DUMP01; family DUMP01; genus JAAYWY01. The sequence goes on from JBMNSQ010000157.1 coordinate 1,527, forward strand.
ATCTTTTTGTTCTTCCCGCCGGCGAAAACGAGACAGCACTTCCACTGTCACTGGATAATTTTCCAGCCGTTCACAAAACGTATTGTAGTGCTGCTCGGCCAATATGGTGGTGGGTACTAATACCGCCACTTGCTTCTGGTCCATTACGGCTTTAAAAGCAGCCCTAATAGCTACCTCTGTCTTGCCATAACCCACATCCCCGCACAGCAGGCGGTCCATAGGATGCGGTTTCTCCATGTCTTGTTTTATTTCTTCGATAGCCTTAAGTTGGTCAGACGTTTCCTGATAAGGAAACGCATCCTCAAACTCCCGTTGCCAAACGGCATCTTGGGAAAAAGCATTTCCAGGAGCTGCTTTGCGCCGGGCATACAGCGACAGCAGTTGCTCGGCCATATCGGCTACTGATTTTTTTGCCTTTTTTTTGGCTCTGTTCCACTCGTTACCCCCTAGCTTGCTAAGTCGTGGGTTTTCTCCTTCTGGCCCAACGTATTTCTGTAATAAATAAACCTGATCGGTGGGTACATACAGTTTGTCTTTCCCAGAATATTCAATAACCAAATAATCTCTGGTTACACCGGCACTATCTAAGGTTTCCACACCCAGATACCGTCCAATACCGTGGGAAAGGTGAACCACCAGATCCCTTACCTTAAGGTCAGTGAAGCTCGAGATTGCTTCATCCATTGGACGCCGCCGTTCCCGACGACGCACTTGACCAAATAGTTCGCTGTCCGTAATTTGAACTACTCTTAACGCCGGTAATTCAAAACCCTCTGAAATAGCACCCACCACTACCTCGGCCTGTACTTGTGGTAAATGCTCTCGCAGCCACTGCTGAAGCCGCTCGGCTCTGCTAGCAGTACTGGCTCTTAGGGTAATAGCGTACGAGTCATGATGCCAGCTAAGGAGATCACGAGTTAGTCGCTGTTCATCTTTGTTATAAGCGGTGATTGTCCGTGTGCTCAGCGCGTATACAGCTTGCGGATTAGTAAACGACGCCTTGCGCATGAATAGACTTAGGCTGATACGCTGCATGTTGCGAAGCCGCTCTAATAACTCTTCTGGCTGCAAATACAAGCTGGCCTCTTCCGGCAGTAAATTCCCTTCATCTAATAACCTTGTTTGCATGGCCGCTAATTCGCGGGAAAAGCTGTCGCCCTCTTCTAATAACTGCACAGGCTCGTCAAAAAATACTAACGCTTGTGGTGACAAGTAGTCGCTAAGAACAGCTATTTCCTCGTAGGCAAAGGGTATCAAACGTTCCTGAGGCTCGGCTAAACCTTGCGCTGTCCGCTCCAGCAAAGCATCCACCCTCAGTCGTACCTTATCTGCCTGGGCACTTAGCCCTCGGTCCAGGAGATGCTTTTCGTAAGAAGTAGCAGCCTGCTGCAACCTAAGCAGCACCTTCTCCCGCTCTGACGGCGATAAAGCAGCCTCTGCCGCCGGGCTCAGCCATGCCTCCATGATATTAGCCTGGGAGCGCTGATTTTCAGGGTCGAATTCACGTAAGGAATCCAGCTCGTTGTCAAATAGCTCCAATCGATAAGGCTGAGCGGCTGGTAAAGGAAAAACATCAACAATATCTCCTCGGGCAGCAAACTGACCCCGCTCTTCCACTCTGTCTACCCGTTCATATCCTAGCATTGTTAAGCGGGCAATCAGATCTTCTCGTTCAATAACCATACCTGGCGCTAAACGAAAGCTCCGCTCCAAAAACACATCCCGGGGGGGAAGACGGCGCGTTAGAGCAGCCAACGGGGCTACTACTATTGGTTTTTCCCCGCGCACTAAAGCCAATAACACTCTAAGCCGCTGCACCATAAGCTCTGGACTTTCGGCATAATATTCGTACGGCAATACTTCAGCCGGGGGATAGACTTCTATTGACGCCCCCGGTAAAAAAGCAGCTAAGTCTTCAGCCATCGTCTCCGCTTGTTGCAAGTTAGAAGTAAGGTATAGGGCCGGACAACGTTTTTG
>JBMNSQ010000158.1:0-3499 GCA_050945275.1 bacterium
AGAATACTTAACATGAATATATACTCCTTTCGCTCTGGGTGTCTTTGGTAGAGACATCCAGGGCCTTTTTCATGAGATCTACCTTCTCAGCTCGTCCCGGAAAGTCCTTTTATGCTGCTTTGCCTACTTAAATATTACACTCTCTCTAACATTTCGGAACTGTCGTTGCTAAGGAGGACCTTAAACAAATTCTTAATCAAAAGAAGGACTGAGGATGACAGCTAATCGCTATATAAGTCCTTCTATCCTGTTTTGCCTACTTAAATATTACACCCCCGGAAATAAAAACTGCACCCCTTGACAGAGCGGGCCTGGTTGCATTATAGTTTTAGATAGGAAAATTACATCCCGCCATAAATCTCAGGCTAACTCAGCCAGGGACGAAGGGCGGTTTATTTTACGTTAAAAAGGTTAGCTTTGCGATCCTAGCGAGCAAGGTTATTGGATACACCGGCAATGTACTTGTTCGAAGATTGGTTCATAAGCCTTGGTGCAAAAAAGCTTTTGAGGGAAAAGCTTTTGAGGGCCAAATATAGGTAGTGCCAAAACTGGAATTATCGATTATAATAAAGTTGGCGGGAATATAAAAGAGAGCAATAAGTTGTCGGTGTTTGATTGCTAATCAAGGCTTCTTTTTTGGGGGCGGTGTGCCCTCTGCTCTTTAATAATTAATAAAATTAAGACAATAGGAGGCGAAAACAGTGAAACGATCTCGGTTGTCAGTTATCGTGGGCTTGGTTTTGGCGGTCGTTGTTTTCTTGAGTGGATGTGGCGGATCGGAACCGGATACCGGGCCCAAACAAGCAGATAAGACGATAGTTGTAGGTATCAAACAATCGATCGATAGTTTGGATCCGGCACTTTACCGGGATCGTGTCAGCGAGACAGTGGTACGAAACATGTTCGATGGCCTGGTGACTCGCACTCCGGACATGGAGATCGTTCCTGAAATCGCCGAATCCTGGGAAAATCCTTCGCCCACGGAATGGGTTTTTAAGATTAGAGAAGGTGTTACGTTCCATAATGGAGACCCGCTTACGGCGGACGATGTGGTGTATAGCTTCGAACGCATTTTAAAGCCTGGGTCCATCGATGGTCAGTCATCGCCGCGAACAGGTATGGTGGGCCCGATGGAACGTGTGGAGAAGCTAGATGAATATACGGTGAAATTTATATTTAAAGAGCCGTGGCCTATTTTCTTACGTATATTGCCGCATCATCAAATAGTACCGAAAAAATACATTGAAGAGCACGGTTCGGCCTACTTTGCTCAAAATCCGATAGGTGCCGGTCCTTTTCGCTTTGTACGCGGTAGCTTAGACGAAGAAATAGTAATGGAACGCTATGATGACTACTATGGCGGCTCACCTGATCTGCCCCCGGTTGGCCCGGCCCCGGCCAAGACAGCGGTCTTTAAGATTTTGCCGGAGACGGCGACGCGGGTGTCGGCGCTTCAGGCGGGAGAGGTTCATATTGTTCATGCTATCCCGCCTCATCTGGTGGAGCAGTTAACAGCTGATCCTAATGTAGAAGTTAAGACGGCTACTGGAACGCGCGTATTTTTCCTGGAACTTAATGTCACGAAAAAGCCTCTGGACGATGTTCGGGTACGCCGGGCCATAAACCACGCTATCAACTGGGATTCTATCATTGACAATGTGTTGGAAGGCTACGCTATCCGTTCTCCTGGTCCTGCTATCCCTGGATCTTTTGGCTATAACGACCAGATCAAAGGATATGAGTATTCGCCAGACAAAGCACGGCAACTTCTAGCCGAAGCTGGTCAGGCTGGTGGTTTTAATCTGATTATTGATTGTGAATCGGAGTTTAAGGACGTAACCGAGGCCATCGCTCAGCAGCTAAACGAAGTGGGCATCGAGGCTACCGTTCGAGTGTGGGATGGCGGCGTATTAAAGCCGCTTCTTCGAGAGGGTGAACGTCAGGCGGCCTTCGGTAGTTGGGGTAACTCCACTATGGAGCCTTACGATTTGTTCGAACCAAAATTATCGCCGAAGGAACGGGGAAATTATTCGCAATACAGTAGTCCCGAGTTTGACGCCCTGCTGGCTAGAGCGTCTGTCACTACCGATGAGGCGGCACGAGCGGAAATTTACAGGCAGATCCAGCAGTTAATTTTCGATGACGCTCCGTGGGCCTTCGGCTACACCAGTCAGGAGATAGAGGCTTGCCAGGCCAACGTAGTTAATTGGACAGCAAGCCCTGATAATCGCATCAATTTACACGACGTAGATTTAAACTAGCCGGGTCTCGGCAGACAGTTTCACGCAGTCTGACGGCCCTGGCAGTGACGGAAGGAGGCACTTATTTATGAGATGGGCTAAAGTCTTTGAGCGTACGCTCCTCACCTTCCCTCTCATGCTGGGGGTTGCGATAGCTGTCTTTTTGTTCATGCGCCTTACGCCGGCAGCCGATCCGGTAGATCTCATGATGGGCGAGTCCGGTAACGTGTCGGCGGCAGAAATAGAGCTTCTTCGGCAAGAATTTCACTTAGATAAGCCACTTTTGGTGCAGCTAAGATATTTCTTGAGCGGATTGGTCCGTCTTGATTTGGGTCAGTCCATCACCAAGCGGGCTCCGGTAGGCCAATTGATAAAAGAACGCCTGCCAGCCACAGTGGAGCTTGCAGCCATGAGTTTCTTGCTGGCCCTTATCATTGCCCTTCCCATCGGTATTTTGTCGGCGGTAAAGCAAAACTCAGCTTTTGATCGCTTAAGCATGGGCTTCTCATTTTTTGGCCTATCTTTACCTGGCTTTTGGTTGGGGATTATTCTTATTCTGCTCTTTTCGGTGAAACTGGGCTGGTTCCCCACGGCTGGGCGCCTTGATTATGGGGCAAATTTACAGACTATTACCGGATTCCACTTGATAGATAGCCTTATTACCAGAAATCCCCGGGCCTTTGTGTCGGCGCTTAAGCATATGTTCTTGCCAGCTTTGACCATGGGAGCTACTATGTCAGCGACTATTGCCCGCATGGTGCGTTCCAGTATGCTGGAAGTTTTGCGCCAAGACTACATTACTCTGGCCCGGGCTAAGGGTTTACCTGAATATGTTGTGATTGGCCGCCATGCCTTAAAGAATGCACTCATTCCCACTGTGACGGTGGTAGCTATTCAGGCAGGCGGGTTTTTGGCCGGCAATATGATTGTAGAGACGGTGTTTGGCTGGCCCGGGGTGGGCCGGCTGGTAGTGGAAGCCATTTTGCGCCGCGATTTTCCGCTAGTTCAGGGTACCGTGATGATGTTTGCATTTACTTTTATTGTGATGAACTTGTTGGCCGATATTTTGTACACATTTATTAATCCGAAAATCAGTTTATAGGGGGTGCGTTCATGGAGCTAAGACCTGGTACTGATTCTTTAGCAATGGAACGAGGAGGTATTAGTAGCTGGTTAGCTACTCAACTTTATCTATGGCGCATCCGCTGGAGCCTAACTGCAGGCAAGTTGCGTTGGTTTGTGTTGGAGGTAGCAAATCA
>JBMNSQ010000159.1:0-3474 GCA_050945275.1 bacterium
TATAAAAGAAACAGAGCTTATTTCATAAAAAGTAGGTGTGATGAATGACTTCAATAAGTATTACCTTACCTTCGCTTAAAAAAGGGCATCTTATTGTTCGTCCGAACCGGTTCTTGGCTCATGTGGATGTGGAGGGACGAGAGATTTTGGCTCATGTAGCAGATCCGGGCAGGCTAAACGAACTCCTTTTTCCAGGGGCGGAAGTATATGTATCGGCGGCCACTAATCCGAACCGGAAAACGGCTTTTGATCTAAAGCTTGTGCAGGGATCCAGAGGTTTAGTGTCGGTGGATAGTGGTATGCCTAATCGTTTAGCTAAAATAGCCCTTGAAGCAGGTGTATGGCCAGCCTTTACTGGCTACGATAATATTAAATCCGAGCCTAGATATAAAAACAGTCGCTTTGATTTTCTGCTCCATGGTCATGATAAACCGGACTGCTACCTAGAAGTAAAAGGCTGCACTTTGGTGGAAGATGGTGTGGCGTTGTTTCCTGATGCCCCAACCGCAAGAGGCACACGCCAGGTGGGAGAATTAACAGAACTGGTGGGTCAAGGTGCACGGGCAGCGGTGATTTTTATTATCCAGCGCCAGGATGTAGTATTGTTTCGGCCTCATACAAAAATGGATCCTGCTTTTAGCCGCACTCTTTATGAAGCCCAAGCAGCAGGAGTGGAAGTGTTAGCTTATCGTTGCTCGGTGACGCAGACAGAAATACGCCTAGATACGACGGTGGAAATAGAGGCAAATTTTCTTGGATGAGAAATTCATATGACGGTTTTACGATATTCAGTGGGCGAAAAGCCCACTTTTCTTTTGAATACGTTGGAGAAATGACTTGGACTATTGAAACCGCAAGCGTAGCACACTTCGGTGATGGTTATGTTTTTAGATTTTAACATGTCCTTAGCCTTCTCTGTCTTTATGTTTTGAAGGTATTCGAATGGGGTTTGACCGGTTTCGTTTTTAAACAGCCGAATTAAATGATACGGGCTATAGCTGACCAAGCTGGCGACTTCCTCTAAGGAAAAACTGCTGTGATAGTGTTCCATCAGGAAGTCGATCACCATGTTAATGGCTTTCTTGCTGGTGCGCTGCGCCCTTCTGATTTCGTAGGAAGGATTATGTTTGGTCTCTCTTAATAGTTGGACGGCAATCTGGGTAGTTAAACTCTGCAAAACAAATTCATAGCCCGCCTGTTGGGCTTGATATTCCTTGGTAAACGATTTAATTAGGGTTTGCCAGGCCGGACTTATGGGTGAGCTACCATTCTTAAAAGACAAGGCAGTCTTGCCCCACATAGAGCGGGCGACTTCTTGCAAGAAATTCTTGTCGACAAATATTGCCATGTAGCTGACATTTTGTGTTGGAAAGGCCAATAGGGTTTGGTCAGGATTAATGGAGAAAATCTGTTTAGTTTCAAACGCATGTTTTTTCTTGTCTATATAGGCAACGGGAAATTCGGAATAGGGAAATATGAATTGGTAACTGTTAAACGCTCGTTCCACAGGAAAAATGTGGTTTGTGTTAACCACAACGATGTACTCGCCAAATGAGATTTCGCCTTTTGAAGATGCTCCTGGTGGTAGTTCTTGAAATAGATTTTTCACAAAGGCATCGTTCACAGGTTCGTTCATGGCTTCAACCCCTTGGATTTTATTGCAAAAGGGTTCTCTTAATTATACTACTTTTCCTAATACAGAGTCTACAAAATTAAAAAGATACAGCTCTAATGAGACAATGCCAACTTACATACGAAATACTTTATGGCAATATAACGGTAAAATACAGCAATATTGCGCAAGACCGGTGAGGCAGGTCAATGATATTTTTACTTTAATAGGGGACGAGACAGCTAGTGAGAGCAGGGGGTATAAGGATGTTTCCTCTAGTATCAAGTTCACGTTCGTTTTTAAAGAGTATTATAGCCACGCTTGTAGCTGTGATTTTACTGGTGCAGTCATCATTGCCTGTCAGTGCTACCTTGCCAGTAACAGTACCGGAGATGGCGGGTACGGTAGAGGGGGCTGAATCTTCCCTACCTGTACTTTCTTTGGAGAGTGAAGAGGAGTTCGGGTTTTCAGAGGAGACGTCGGGGGAGATTCCTGATGAAAGGCTAGAGGAAGCTCCAGTTTCAGATGAGATTTCCGAGGAGAATCCGGTTGAGGTTCCAAGTGAGACTCTAGCTGAGCCAAAAGAGCCTGATGTTCCAGATGTGGCTAGCGAGATACCGTCTGAATCTGATACGGAACCGGAAGTGGTGGAGTCCGAGGATGCGGAGTCGATCCTTATAGAGCGGGAAGCTGTTGAAGTTTTCGAGTTTGAGGAGGAACCGGTCATCGGCGGCGATATTATTGTTCGTTATAAAGGCCAGCCGGGCGACATGAAGGTGATGGGTCGAAGGAGAACTATTGGTGCATTAGCCGAGTCTCATAACCTGGCACTGTTGCCGGTTGGTTTAAACGATAGTATAGATGAGGTCATACAGGAGCTGCTAGATGATCCTAATGTAGAGTATGCAGAACCTAATTACGAGTTTTACTCTCAGGAAAACCTATCTCCTCCAAATGACCCAGAATTTAGCAACCAGTGGGCACTGGAAGAGGTAACAGTATTAGAGGCCTGGTCGGAAGCGTTCAGCATATTAGAAAGAGAAGACATGCCCCCTGCATCGGTGACTGTGGCGGTAGTGGACACAGGGGTTGATTCAGAGCATAAGGATTTAAAAAGGGTGCTGCCGGGCTATAATGCCATCAGCGGCGCCGAAGACAGGGACGATAGCAGCGACGATTCTCGAAATGGCCACGGTACTCATGTGGCTGGCATCATTGCAGCAGAAACAAACAATGAGGTAGGAATAGCCAGTATTACCGGTGAGTTTCCGGTGAATATTTTACCGGTTAAGGTGCTCGATTCAGCCGGTGTGGGCTCCATGTACGATGTGGCTCAAGGAATTTACTGGGCAGCAAACAACGGGGCCCAAGTGATTAACCTCAGCCTCGGTGCTCGGCTGCCGGACTATCCAAAAACGTTGGCTGACGCGGTGAAATATGCTCAGGACAGGGGGATCTTGGTGGTAGCAGCGGCCGGAAACGACGGCGGAGAAGTGGATGGCTTTTATCCGGCTTGTTTACCCGGAGTTCTGGCCGTAGGAGCCTCCGGGCGGGATCACCATAGAGCCTTGTTCTCTAACTGGGGTGCCCTTGTTGTTGCGCCTGGAATTGATATTCTTTCAACCCTGCCTAACAACCATTATGGCGAATTAAGCGGTACCTCTCAGGCAGCCGCTTTTGCTTCCGGAACCGCCGCCCTGCTGTGGGCAGTGCTGCCAGAAAAAAGCGCAGGTGAAGTTGCCGAGTCTATAAGGGAGGGTCGTGGTAGGTACTCAGACAATAGTGGCTATCATTACGTTCTTAGTGCCTATCAGGCATTAATACAGCTTGACTATCATAATACTGCTCCTGGCCCTTACGGC
>JBMNSQ010000160.1:0-3430 GCA_050945275.1 bacterium
AAGCAAGTCCTTAGAGGAATTGCTGAAGCCGGACTGGTGTCTTAATAATTACCATCAACTATTTTTATGGGTGTCTTGCCTACTAGATCTTGACACAGACAGTGCCCGATAAAAACTTGACTTTTAGTCGGTCTAAACGTATAATATTTATGTCAGTGCGCACTTAGCTCAGCGGGAGAGCACCTCCTTGACGCGGAGGGGGTCAGAGGTTCGATCCCTCTAGTGCGCACCATTTTTTGTCTTTACTAGCGCAGCCAAAGCTGCGTTTTTTTGTATCGTATACAGATATTCAAGTCACATATAATAGCGGCAGGGGTGAAAATATGGCTTTACCGATCAGTGTAGCTAGTCTGCAGAGCCCTGCTGCTTTACGTCAAAGAGTGACCGAAGAAATAGAATACCTTCGTCAACAAGGATTGGCAGTTAGTATGTGTGAAATCGAGCGCGGTCAACTAACTTTTATTGGATGCAATGTTGAAAAATCGGAAATACCGATGCTAGAAGAGGAAGCTGGAGTTTTACTTCGAAGTTTTTTGGCCAAAGCATTAGCTGATATTATTATCACCCATTGTGAAGAAAACCTTGTGCGTAAGTGGGTTCAAGAGGAATACTCTAATTTTTCTGCCGAGGAACAGCGTAAAATAATTGCCCTTACTTTAGAGAATAACAGGCTGGGAATGGGAAAGGTGCTTGACCGTCATACTCAAATTGTAAGCAGGTTGGTTGAATACTTAAAATGTTGTAACACCATTATTGTGGAGGGTTTTGTTCGTTTTCGATTACAAGATTATCAACGCGAACTAAGAGAAGCTATCAGCTATGCAGCCGGAGATGTTGAAGGTGAGAAAGAGTATCAGGAGTTCATACAGCTATTACGTTATTTTGTAAGCCTACAGGACCCACGATGGCCTGTTGTTCAGGTTTTACCAAAGGCCAACGGCAGCTATCAGTTACTTGATGAAAACAATCAACGGCTTGTACTTTGCGACCTTTGGGGGAATTCGGATGGTTATGAGGACCTTTCGCAAGACGATCTTCTAATTAGCGCGTTGGTTTGCATGTCACCGGTGTCCATTGTCTTGCATAAAGACTTAGTGTCTGGTAAGTTGACTTCCGAAATGGAGAACACGATTAAGGATATTTTCTCAGGACGAGTTTCGTTTTGCCAAGGATGCAAATTTTGCCAAAAAGATTACTGAAACAGGGGCCCTGCTTCAGGCAGGGTCCTTGTCTTTAGGTGCGCCCGGACATGAACGATAGCTTGGCGGTGAAGGTCTGATATGACATTATCTCGAATCAACTTCATTTGTGCGGTAATCACAGTTGAGGTTACCTAAGGTTATTGTTATGATAAAATGGTACAAATAGTGGATCGATGTCTACCAAGGGGAGAGCAAAGTATGTTGTATGTGGTTATGGGAGTCATTGGAGCTCTTATTGGCTGGGGAACCAATATGGTAGCTATTTGGCTACTTTTTAGACCAAGGCATCCTGTCCATATTGGACCGTGGGAACTCCAAGGTTTACTACCTCGACGCCAATCCGTCATTGCCAGAAGTATCGGTCAGGCAGTGGAAAAAGATTTGCTTACAACAGCTGACTTATCTTCTCATTTAGCCAACCTCGAAATGCGGAGCAATTTGTCAATAACGCTAAGAACCTTAACCAACAAGGAAATTGATAGGCTACTGCCTAAACTTTTACCACAGCCTTTACGCTGTTGGCTAATACAGTATCTAAATGAATGGCTTGAACAAGAGGAAGATCGACTTATGGACACCATAATCAACAATATTGCTACTAATATATCGCAATTTAATATCAGCACCTTGATTGAATCCAGACTAAACTCCTTTCCTTTGGAAGAACTTGAGAGTCTTATTTGGGGATTAACTGGAAAAGAACTACGCTACATTGAATACGCCGGCGGTATATTGGGAGCTATTATAGGGCTTTTGCAGGCAGCCGTTTTATCCTTTACAAAAACAACCTTATTGCTATAAAAGAATGACCTGTACTGGGTTTGCCGGACACGCAGAAAGGTTGCTATAATACATCCAAGAAAGGGCGTGTCCACATGGCAAAAGGGGCTAAGTTTACCAAGGATTACAAGAAAGAGATAGTGCGTCTTGTTACGGAATTAGGGAAGAAGCCCAACGAGGTGGCCGAGGACATTGGAGTAACAGGCAATACAATCAGGCGATGGGTCAGGCAATTTTCCATCCACGGCGACGACGCTTTCCCGGGCAAGGGTCATCTTCGACCGGCCGAGGCCAGAGAAAGGGAATTACAAAAACAAATCCAAGACCTTAAAGAGGAGAACGAAATCCTAAAAAAAGCTATGGCCATCTTCAGCAAGGGCGTAAGATAAGATACCTGTTCATCAAGGATCACAGCTCCGACTTTTGCGTCAAGAAGATGTGCCGCGCACTTAAGGTTAGTAGGAGCGCATATTATGAGTGGCTTGAGCGCCCTCTTAGCCCACGCCAAGAGCAAGACCAAGCCCTTCTAATCCAGATTACAGAGATATTCATCGACTCCGATAGCACCTATGGTCATAGGAGAATGAAGAAGCAACTACGGAAACAAGGCATAAGGTGTAGCAATGACCGCATAAGGCGTCTCATGCAGGAAAACGGGTTGGTCAGCGTTCATAAGGTTAAATTCAAAGCTACCACAAATTCCAATCACAATTACCCGGTTGCCCCTAATCTATTACAAAAAGACTTTACTGCTAACGCCCCGGGACAAAAGTGGGTTGGTGATATTACCTATATCCCGACCAATGAGGGCTGGCTCTATCTGGCAGCGATAGAAGACCTATACCACCGCAAGGTTGTGGGTTGGGCACTCGGGGACCGAATGACTAAACAGTTAACCATAGATGCTTTGGATCAGGCCCTTGCTCGGGCCGACTGCCAACCAGGTGCTATCTTCCATTCGGACAGAGGCTCTCAATATGCCGCCTACAATTACCAGGATAAGCTTAGAGAAAACGGGATCAGACAAAGCATGAGCGCTAAGGGAGACTGTTATGACAATGCCTGCATGGAATCCTTTTTCGGAACGCTGAAAAAGGAGCTGATATACCGGAGGCGCTTTAGAACTAGAGCCGACGCGCGGTTGGCTATCGTGAACTATATTGAGACTTGGTATAACTCAAAACGATTACACAGTGGCCTGGATTATATGTCCCCGTTAGAATACGAAATGAAATATCAGACGGAATTCCAAAATCCTGCAGCCTAGTTTTGTAATAATGAGTAATTATAAGGTATCGTTAGATAGAAACACTTCTGCGTGTCCATTTTAACTAGAGCACTCCAATTCGGTTATGATGAGCTCCTGTTGGCTGAAAAAAGGCAACCGACACGTTTTGATCTGGACAAGGTAAGCCCTCTTAATCCCTGCCTGTTACGCCGTACCTGTG
>JBMNSQ010000161.1:0-3383 GCA_050945275.1 bacterium
TATTGTCACAATGGCTTCTGCTATCAGTATGGTTTTTTTCATGCCATTATCGATGTTTTATCCGCTAATGACTAGCGACTATTTTAAGGCCACTGCCTGGCATTTGAGCATCAACCAGCTTGCATACTCAATTGGGATGATGGTTGGGGCTGTTGCTGTAAGTGGTCTAGGAACAATTAAGAATAAGCTTGGCGTTGTTCATCTGGGATTGATGGTGCTTAGTGTGGCATCATTGTTAAGTGGAATACTGCCGCCGACCATGGTGGGATTCTGGTTTTTTGTAGCCTTGTGTCTGGCCATGGGAGCCAGTGTAAACCTGTACAACATACCTTATACCGCCTATCTTCAAGAAACGGTGCCTAAAGAAGCGCAAGGCCGTGCCTTCTCGCTGCTGGGCAGCCTTATGTCCATCGCCATGCCTGTCGGTCTATTGATCGCCGGGCTGGTGGCCGAGCGTTACGGTGTACCTTTTTGGTTTCTTGTCGCCGGAACCGGGATGATAATTATAACAGGGCTAAGCGCACTGCTGCAGCACCTTCTCGACCGATAGCCGATGGAGAAAGTTTTACTACGCTGGGAGGTGTCCGGATGAGTATCGGTTCCAACATATTTGTTGTTGGGGTTACTGTACTCATTTTAATAATCGGAATCCAGGCGCTACTAGTAACCCGGAAGCAGAGGGTATTAGGGTATCTTATGCCAGCAGCATTCCTTTATCTGGCCGGATATAATTTATACAAGTTGCTGTATGTATATAACCCATACCCTACCATGGCTGAAGGTATCTATGTGACCTTTGGCCTAATTGGATTTGGTATTTCTACAGTTACATTGGTTGTGTGTAGAATTATTGAGCGGCATAGCCGGTAGTAATTGTTGATTCGGGAGGATTGGGAATGAATAGCAAGACAATAAAACTCTTATCCATAGTGACCATAATTGTCGCTGCGGCCTTAAATTTCCCTGAGTTTCTCATGGGCAGTCCAGCTATAGCCAAGAACATTGTTGTTACAGCAATCTACATAGCTATTGGGATACTTGTTTTGGTCATCAGCACAATTAACAACAGCCGGCGAATGATGACGGCTTTTGGTGTATTTTGGTCATTAACGCTTTTGTTCGCGCTGCTAACTGCTTATGTAAATTTAACTGATGTTATCGTTGATTGGGCCATACCTTTCGTTATTGTTCTGTTGGGCCCTTGGTACGGAATTAGCTTCTTTACTAATAATTTCTTTACCGCATCTATTGTAATAGCGCTGATATCATTTGGCATGTCTGTAGCGGCTCTCCTGTTACTTCAGCGCATGAAACACAGTTGACAGATTACTCATAAAAGTTTGGGGTATTTCATCGTCAACATAAGGCAGAGGGTTTTTGTATTCGCCGTTTTCCTTAACTAATATCTCTGTGATGCCAGAGTGGGCACCCATCGCCAGATCTACAAATATGGCTTGCTGGCTTTCATTGATGGCACCGATAACAATGGATTGGGATAGGAACCGGCAAATTCTCGTTCATACTCTGTCTGGTAGGCATTATCAATAAGACTATGCACCTGCAGTTTTACTGAAGGGATTACATTTTCGTTTCCTTCTATCCCCACGATTGAGGCTATCTCAAGTGCCCCATCCCCTTCTAAATCCCCTATGGAAAAACTGTGATAGTCCAATTGGGCTACTTCTTTATACTTTTCTCCTGCCAATTTATAAATAATTAATTTGTTATCCTGTGCAGAACCTCCACCAATAAGGACCTCCAGCTGCTCATCCCCATCTAAATCATGAAACCCTACATAATCTAGCTTAGTACCATAACCAGTAAGTTGGTCTTGTGGCTGCCATTTCGAGTCTTCTTTCGCTAGTAGAAGTACGCCAATATTACTGTTATCTCTATAATAAACTGCAAGTTCTTCATTACCATCATTGTCTAAATCCACCCAGGCAAAACGGGCGTTTCGGTCCATACCTATTGGTACAGTGCGTTTTCCTTCCTTGGGAAGAAATTTATCTATTACTTCTTTCATTTCATCGTCCCCAGCCAAAACCGAACCTGAAATTAACAGAATTAGAGTTAGACCAACCAGTACGATATGTATGAATTTGGCCCTAAACATTAAATTTTTGCCCCCAATTCATATAGTGGTCACGAAAACTTGGTAAATCTATCGTCACCTCCCCCTGAGTCTTGAATACACGATCTATAGATAATGACGTGATAATTCCCACTTTTGTTCCATATGAAGTTTAGAGGTTTCCACAAGGTTTTGCGTTTCTGAAGGATAAGTTACGCTGTAATGGTGGTAAGAGCGATTAAGGAATCCTAGCCAAGGAGATGTCAGCATGAGAAGCTAGAACTCCTTATGTAAGAAAGCAATATGTCTATATATGGTCTTACACGACACTAGAATAGGAGGCAGATGTCATCAATGAAAACCATGAAATGCTATTTCGTAGACGCATTTGCAGACAAATTATTCGAAGGGAATCCGGCTGCGGTTTGTGTGCTGGGAAAATGGTTGCCTGATGAGATGATGCAAAACATTGCAGTGGAAAACAATTTGTCCGAAACGGCTTTTACAGTTAAAGAGGGCGATGCTTATCACTTGCGCTGGTTTACACCCGGTGGGGAAATTGATTTGTGTGGACATGCAACCTTGGCTACGTCTTTTGTATTAGCTAATTTTGTCGAGCCTAAAACTAACGAATTTGTCTTTAACACCTTAAGTGGGCGCTTGACAGTAACTAGGCAAGGAGATTTGTATGAAATGGATTTTCCCGCTTATAATCTTACGCCGGTGCCAATTACAGACGAAATGGTAGCGGCCATGGGCGTTCGTCCGGTGGAAGCCTATGTGGCAAGAGATTTGCTGTGTGTTTTTGAGCACGAGGATGATGTTATAACAATGAACCCCGATCAGGAAAAAGTAAAGGCTCTAGGCGGACTTCTTCTTAATGTTACCGCTCCGGGAACAAAATTTGATTGTGTATCGCGCAGTTTTGCGCCCAAGTGCAATATTGCCGAGGACCCAGTGTGCGGCTCGGGCCATTGTCATGTCATACCTTATTGGGCGCAGCGATTGAACAAAGATAAACTGGTGGCCCGACAGGCGTCGGCTCGCGGCGGCACGCTGTATTGCGAGGTTTGTGGCGAACGAATTAAAATTGCCGGTCGTGCTGTTATATATGCGATAGCGGAACTGTACGTCGAATAGTGCTAATTTTTCAGGAGGAAGCAGATTGCCCTAAGGCAAGCACCCCCCCAAAAAATTTGGAGGCAAAAATGAGAAACCCGAGGTCTTAACAGGAGTAGGATAGATGAAAAACCAACAGTCGATTTTGATTCTCGAAATTATATTATGTACAGTGGTTAAGGTAGGAATG
>JBMNSQ010000162.1:0-3329 GCA_050945275.1 bacterium
CAATCACTCGGTGTACCATTCACAGCATAAGCCAATCCTGATTCCAAATAAGCCTCCATTAAACGCGCACGGAGTGGTTTATGAACAGTAATAGCATGACCGGTAGCGCTGCGCTCTCTGTCAGGAGCTACTACTACCACTTCATGTTTGTGAGAAAACTCCTTTGCTAAAGCTATTAGGCCAGGAGCTTCTATGCCATCATCATTACTAAGGAGGACGAACATTAACGGGCCTCCTGCTTCGTTATTTATTTGGGTAATTTACGATCAGCACATAAGGGACAGAGAGTTTCCGGCTCGTCCATAACTATGTCCAGCAGAGAACATCTGAAATAAGTCACGCTCTGTCCCCGTAGCGCAAATTGTTTAACCGCCTCTAGATGAATACAAGGGCGGTTGGCCATAACGCGCGGAACTTTGCAGCTGGCGCAAGCCCAGGGGGCCATGCTATCCTTGTGTGAGAACAAGGCCTTGCTAAGCAAACAGTGAACATGCGCCACAGAAAGCAATTGATAAGGACAATAATCCGTCACGTTGCCACCCCCTGTCTAACTCAAACGCCCTGGTTAGTTTATGCTAGAGCCTACACAGGAGGTGACTAGAGTCTCGAATTACATTAGTGATATCGGGCCTTATTCCTTGTTCTTCTTAGCCTTTGCAGCAATCTCTTCTGCTAAACGGGCAGGTACCTCTTCGTAATGACTAGGTTCCATAGTAAAGCTGCCTCGACCTTGGGTCAGAGACCTTAGATCAATGGCGTACTTTAAGAGTTCGGACTGCGGAACTTGAGCCTTTACAACTTGAAAACTGCCAGCCGGATCTAAGCCTAGGATGCGTCCTCGTTTAGAGTTTAAATCGCCAATAACATCACCCATAAAGCTATCGGGCACAGTAACTTCTAAATTCATAATCGGTTCCAGCAATACTGGACTAGCTTCTTCTGCACCTTTTTTAAAGGCTAAACTACCAGCTATCTTAAAGGCCATTTCTGAAGAGTCTACTGGGTGATATGATCCGTCAACCAAAGTTACCTTAAAGTCTACCACCGGATAGCCAGCCAATATTCCTTCTTGCATAGCTTCCCGAATACCTTTTTCTACCGCCGGGATATACTGTCTTGGTACGGCACCACCGAAAATCTTTTCTTCAAAAACAAATCCGCTGCCCTCTTCTAGCGGCTCAATCTCTAGCCATACATGACCGTATTGTCCGTGACCGCCAGTCTGTTTTTTGTGCTTCCCTTCGACACGAACTGGCTTACGTAGCGATTCCCGGTATGGAACACTGGGTGTAGATGTAACCACTTCAACGCCAAATTTGCGCTTCAATCTATCAACCATTACATCGATATGAACATCACCCATGCCAGACACGATAATTTCACGACTTTCGGCATCTTTTCGTAAGGTCAAAGTTGGGTCTTCTTCCATTAGTCGGCCCAACCCCGTACTTAATTTGTCTTCGTCACCTTTTGATTTCGCAGCTAAAGCCACGGAATAAGATGGTTGCGGGAACTCTAACAAGGGAAGCAAAACCGGATCGTCTTTAGTGCAAAGTGAATCACCGGTACTTGTGTCTTGCAGCTTAGCCACGGCCCCAATATCACCAGCTATCACAGCCGACACAGGTATTTGTACTTTACCTCGCGGAATAAATACTTGACCGACACGTTCGGATTTCTCTTGGCTAACATTGTAAACGTTACCGTCAGAAGCAAACTGCCCTCTATAAACACGGAAATAGGTTAGCTTACCAACAAATGGGTCAGCCAATGTTTTAAAAGCTTGGGCAACTAATCCCTCATCGGCGCTGCATTCAATCATAGTTTCTTCTTTATTAGGCATACTGACAGCCGTTATCACCGGTCTGTCTAATGGCGAGGGCAAGTAATTTATGATAGCATCAAGAAGTTGGCTCGTTCCTTTATTAAAATAAGCCGAACCACATAGTACCGGAAAAATTGTACCTCCAATGATACCTTGACGCAACCCTTGGACAATCTCGTCTGGTGTAAGTTCTTCCCCTTCCAGATATTTCATTGTCAGGTCATCATCAGTCTCCACAGCTGCTTCGACCATTTTTTCATAATGACTTTCCACTAAATCCTGGAGTTCATCAGGTATAGCCCCTTCTGTTGCTTTTCCATTATCAAAAAAGAAAGCCTTTTTAGTGAGGAGATCCACCACACCGCGGAAATCAGCTTCAATACCGATGGGGAGTTGCAAGGCTACTGCGTGAGAGGACAGCTCAGACTGGATCTGGTCCAAAGTCCGATCAAAATGTGCATTTTCTCGATCTAGTTTGTTAATAAAAATAAGCCGTGGTAGTTGTCTTTCTTCTGCTAGATGCCACATTCGTCCCGTATTTACCTCGACACCTGAAACGGAACAAACTACCATCAGAGCAGCATCAGATACAGAAAGTGCCCCTAGTACATCGCCAATAAAATCAGCATAGCCTGGCGTGTCAAGTAAATTTATCTTATGCCCAGACCATTCGCAAGGGACTACCGATGCATTGATTGTTATTTTGCGTTTGATTTCATCCTGATCATAATCGGATACCGAGTTGCCTTCATCCACTCTTCCCAAACGATCCGTGCCGCCACTGCTGTAAAGAAGCGCTTCCGTAAGGGAGGTTTTTCCGGCGCCCCCATGAGATATGATTGCCACGTTGCGCAACTTGTCTGCTGCATAGTCTTTCATCATACCATTCCCCCTAGCTTATCAAGGCGAGCTGTCTCTCGTCCTTAGTTCTTTTATTAATTCGGTAACAACAAGTGTTTCTCCTTCTAGAACTTATGTCGGCTCAGATGCCAGTTATCAACAGCGAGATGTAGACAGTTGTTGTCTTGTGCCATGTCGCTCCAAAGCTAGCTCTATTAATTTGCTAATTAGTTTAGGGTAGCTTAGGCCACTGGCCTCCCATAGAAGAGGATACATGGATAAATGGGTGAAACCTGGTAGAGTATTTATTTCATTCACGATAATTTCTCCTGTGCTCCGATGTAGGAAGAAATCGACGCGTCCTAAGCCGGAACAGTCAACTGCTTTATAAGCAGCTATGGCTAATCTTTGTACTTCGATTATTACCTCAGGATCCAGTTTAGCTGGGATAATAAGGTCCGCCTTACCATCAGTGTATTTAGCTTCATAATCATAGTACTCGTTATGCGGTACAATTTCTCCCACAACTGAAGCCTTAGGATCATCATTTCCTAATACAGCGCATTCTATTTCTCGAGCGGGAACGAATTCTTCTACTATTAGCTTATAATCATAAAGACTGGCCAGATCCAATGCCTTCCTTAGCTCGGTTCCGTTATTGACT
>JBMNSQ010000163.1:0-3325 GCA_050945275.1 bacterium
TAAATTAGTTTTACTTACTAAAATCAACTCGAGGTGCCTTATGAGCACTAGCCTCAGCTTCAAAGTAATCCCTCGATTCAAAGCCTAACATTCGCGCCCAAATCATTGTAGGAAAACGACGGATAGTACCATTGTATCCTTGCACCGCTGTATTGTAGTCCATGCGAGCCGTGGCAATGCGGTTTTCAGTCCCAGCCAATTCATCTTGCAATTGACGGAAATTGGCATCGGCTTTGAGCGTTGGGTAGTTCTCTACTACTACCAACAGTCGGCTCAAGGCACTGCTAAGTTCAGCATCCGCTTCGGCTGCCTCTCTCACCGTTTGAGCGCCAGATAGCTTAGCCCGCGCATCACTAATATCAGCAAACACCTGCTCTTCATGCGCAGCAAAACCCTTGACCGTTTCTACCAAATTAGGAATAAGGTCGGCCCGCCTTTGCAACTGGTTTTCTACCTGGCTCCATTTACCATTTACGCCCTCATCAATAGCTACCAAGCGATTGTAGCTACTAAAGCCAGTGAGGGCGAGAACTAGCACTATTGCTACCGCAATTATCAAACCTTTTTTCACTGTTCTCCCTCCCGATAAATGTGTCTGCTCCTCCCTGTGTATGATTATATGGTCTTGGTGGACGTAACACAAGATATTTCTTTAGGGAACAAATTGATATTCAGTTACGTCAAGATACATAAGAGCTTTATTTGAGGTTCGAGGAGGATGCACATGTTATTCTTATTCAAAAGAAACAAAGTGGTGATTTTGGCTCTAATGGCGGTTTTGGTCATAGTAGGCTGCCAACCTGCTTCACGCGGCCCTGAGGGAACACCACCGCCCAAAGAGCCACCAGCCAAAACCTTTCCTCGCTTAAGCCCGGAGACTAGCCTAGCTTTACCAGGTGGAGATTTTACATGGCCTAGCCCTGATGACGTATCTGCCGATGGTAATTATCTAGCTCTTATGACCAATGATGGTGACAAGGAAAATCTGTGGCTTTACTCTGTTTCAGACAAAGAAGGTAAATTGGTGTACAGTATCCCAGCCAGTGAGGTATTTGCCGGTCGACTCGTACTAGTTACCATAGGCTGGACCGAGAATAATAGACTAGTCTTTGCCCGTCAAGGCACGCAACCGGATGGAGACTATCAAGGTAAGCGCGGACTACTTCTTCTGAATGCCGACCCCGAAAGCGGCACGGTTGAGGAAGTTTCCTGGTTGTCTAATCCTGAGGACTATATAAAACAAGTACTTCTTGATCGACAAAGTAATAATGTACTAGTCCATATGGGAGATTCGCTCTCGCAACTTAATTTAAATGACGGTTCGGTCAAAACACTTCGTACTGATTTACCGCGTTATGACGGACTCTTTTTCTTGCAGCCCTCTACAGATAAGACGAGGTTTGTTTACCAGTTTTTCGAACCGGACAAGCGAGGCATTTATCTGTTAGATGTAGCCACTGGAGAAGAGACATGCCTTGCCAGGGCAGGCGACACCTTTAGCTTCTCCCCGTCATGGTCACCGGACGGCCAGTATATCGCCTTTTATACCGCTAAAGCTAAAGATACGTCAACGAGTGAACAGCATAACCTAGCTGATAAATATGACATTGTTGAAGGTGAAGATGCTCCGGCACCAATTGCCTCCACCATTGACGTAATTAACACCAGCGGCCAAAAAATAACTAGTCTAGCTGCACCAGATACGAAAGCAGCTATGTATACTTGGTCCCCCGATAGCCAGCATCTAGCTTTTCTCGGTGCTAAAACAAAAGACACCACCGGGGATTATACTGAAGCTATTTTTGACTGGCAATCTCTCTATATCGCCGACCTTAATGGCAATACCAACAAGCTAGCAGATATCCCTGAAGGAACATCCTTTGTTGTTATCCTACAAGTGCTGGCAGACCGCGTTTATTATCTCACCTACGGACCTGGCGAAACCAACTTATGGTTGGCAGAGTCCGGTAGCGATCCACAGAAACTGGAGTTGCCAACTGAGGTATCCGCTGCCGGTGGCGCATTTACCCCTGTTTATCCGTTACCTACTTGGGAAAATAGCCTTCTCGTGAGCTATATTGCAGCGGAAAGAAATTATTACCTCCAGGTTTGGGAGAATCAAGTTGAATTACTAGCAGAAGATAGTATAGACAGTTTTGTCCTAGCTACCCAAGATCAAAGGGCACTGTTAATTTCCCCAGGAGACAACTCCAACAATAAACTCACAGTATTTACCCCTAAACAATAAGGTAGTAAGCGAGAGGCCGCTCCTGAACTTTTTCTTCGGGAACGGCCTCTCGCTTCAAGTACGCATGGTGGGTAACTTGTTATGCCTTTAAAAAATAGTGTTTGCTCGGAGAATTACTGTTTCGGCCCTAGCAGCTGTTTAATTTCGTCGACACTAGGAACTCGCCCCGATACTACTACCTCTTCATCCACCACTAAGCCTGGAGTCATCAAAATATCGTACTTCATAATGTCTTTGATGTCGGTAACCTTTTCAAACTCGGCCTGAGTTCCAAGCTCAGCTACCGCAGTGCGGGCGGCTTCTTCTAACGCCCGGCACTTACGGCAACCAGTGCCTAGAATCTTGATTTTCATCTTTTCATCCTCCTGTTCTGTTGGACCATATTCTTGCACTAACCATACTCAAACTTTCCCTGCAAAAGAAGCCCGCAGGGCCTATCTATAAAGCCACATACCCAAAACCTATACATACAACAAACTAAGCTATTACCCCAAAGATATAGCCGGTCAATGTAGCCATGACTACCACCAACAATACATAGACTGCGGTTTTCCTGGTTCCCATGATGTTACGGATAGCTAACATGCTAGGAAGACTCAAAGCCGGTCCTGCCAGTAGCAAGGCCAATGCCGGTCCCTGGCCCATACCTAAGTCAGCCAGGGCTTTTACAATGGGAACCTCGGTAAGGGTCGAAAAATACATAAACGCTCCAAAAACAGAGGCCAAGAAGTTGGCTCCGACAGAGTTACCACCCACATACCGGGCAATCCACTCGGGCGGCAGTACAGCCTTAATAGCTCCGGCAGCAAACACCCCTACCAATAAAACGGGAAAAATAAGCTTAACGAATTTCCAGGTCTCCGTCATCCAATCCTGAAATTCGCCAACTTCGAACCAGCGGCTCACCACCAAAGAGATGGAATTAATCAGAGTAAGAATGATAGCCACTTTGCTCCAAAGAGGAATCTTACTGGTACCAAACAGCAATATGGCCACTAGTAAGCCAAAGAATACAAGGTGTTGCCAGGCAGGGCGACCATCCGCTCCGCCAGCAAACAAGGCTGGCTTGTCACGTTT
>JBMNSQ010000164.1:0-3299 GCA_050945275.1 bacterium
AACGGTTGCTCCCTAGAAGTGTTAGGACATGCACATTTCCCTACTACACAATCTGACTAACTTAGGACATAGAATTTTTGTAGGTAACTCGCAAATTCAACTTACACTAAAGGTGGGAGAATTTTTTATTTGTCTTTAGGATGCATGGTGAAGACATGAACAGACACGTTTGCTGCGCTTTGATTTTAATAAGTGTTGTCTTATTTTCGTTTCCAACTCAAGCCATGATAAGAGATGACGGTGAGCTTACACCTCGAATGGTTCTATTTTGTGTGGACAGCCTCACCATACAAGATATTCTTGGGGAGGAAGTGCCAAAATTAACAAAAGTATTTTCTCAAGGGGCTTGCGCAGTTTTAAATACTAATGTAGCTGGTGGTTCCAATCTCGATAGTGCCTATTTAACTCTAGGCACAGGAGTTAGGGCTAAAGTTTTAGGGGTGCAACCGGGATACATGGCCACCGAGCATATGCCAAAAGAAGAAGGTTTGGTGATAGAAGCTCAGGCCAGGCGTACTGGTGCTTCAGAAGGGGCGGTGTTTCAGCCGGGACTAGCTGCGCTGATCAAAGCAAATTATAACTTGGGCTATGCTGTAGAAATTGGGTTACTCGGCACAGCCTTGCAACAAGCAGGGTATAACATCGCTATCATCGGTTCAGCTGACACTGAAGTGGAAGAACGTCCCCTAATAAACGCATTCATGGATAGTCAGGGTATAGTACCAAATGGTTTTGTAGGCAAATCTCTTTTTAACAGGGACGATAAAGGCCCCTATGGGTTTTGGACGTCAAATGAGACACTATTATCAGAGGTTCGAAAAGTAAAGAATTCGGCTGATGTTATTGCTATCCAATGGGCGGATTTATATAGAGCCGATAAGTACAGCTCTTTTTGTCAGCCGCTGCAAGGGATTCAGATGCGCCGAGAAGCACTTCAACGGCTTGATAAACTAATAGGGGAGTTATTGCTAGAGTTTAACTCTCATGAATGGTTATTTGCTATAGTTACCCCTTTTCCTAGCAAAAGCGATCCTTTACAACCATTGCGATTGGCCCCTATGGCCTTATGGGGCGCTGGTATACCCAAGGGACTCTTAACCTCATCAACTACCCGCCGCGCTGGTCTAATTGCTAATATTGATATAGCTCCCAGTATCTTAGAGTACAATAATATACCGATACCGGCTGTTATTATGGGGCAGGCTATCACTATTGTCCCAGAAGAAAACAATCTTTCTATCGTTGAACATGTGGAGCAACGAGCAGTTATCAACTATCTTCAACGGCCTCTGGTAATTCGCTTATTTATTGTCTTCTTAATTATTACATTGGCGTTAGCGGTTTTGGCAGCCTTACTAAACGCTCCTTACTTAGCTCGTATAGTTCATCGCTTGCTTTTAGCCGGTGCGATCATACCATTGCTACTTTTATTTTTGCCGTTGCTACCATCGTTACCACTGAAAGATACTATAATTATAATAGCCTTAGTAGCAGCTATACCGGCCGTGATTACTACGAACTCTATTTCCAGCCAAAGAATACTATGGAGCATAGCCATGGTTACAGTAATTGCCTTGGCTTATGATATTATTTCCGGTCAAAATCTAGTGAGCTCATCTTTATTGGGCTATTGTTTTATTAGTGGGGCTCGTTATTATGGTCTGGGCAACGAATATATGGGGGTTTTTATAGGAGCTGTTTTTATAGTTATTGCCGGTTTACTTCAACACTTTCGCTTTTCACTTAGGACGGCCCGGCTGCTTATGCTAACTGTAGCTATAAGTGGTTCGTATTTTATGGGTGCCAGTTGGTTAGGAGCTAATGCTGGTGGGACGTTAGCATTTATTGGTGGAACAAGTGCAACCTATTTGTTGCTTGATGACAAGCTCAACATAAAAAAAGTAGCAGCAGGACTGATAGGGGGAAGCCTCCTATTGTTGCTTTTAGTTACGATTGACTGGCTTTTCACGAACAACAGTTCTCACATCGGAAGAGCTTTAGATGCGGCAACAAACATGGGACCACAGGTGTTGTTAGGAATCATTAAACGCAAAGCAGCGATGAATCTTAAACTGCTACGCTATTCTTTATGGAGTCGGGTACTATTAATGTTTATTATTTCTTTATGCGCCGTTTTCTTAGGGCCATTTCGAAATAGCCTCAAATTTCAACATAAGTGGCCGCTTTTTACCGCCTGCTTACAAGGTGCACTGGTAGCCGTAATAGTTGCCTTAATAGCTAATGATTCAGGAGTAGTAGCGGCAGCAACACTGCTTTTATTTCCTACTGCTTCTTTAATTTTAATAGCTTTGCCTTTCAGCGACAAAAACAGCGTCAAAATCAGCAATAATTAGCTATGAAGCGCTATGTGCTGTAAGTATTTCGCTAAAGCCTGTAAAGCTGTGTACAAATCTTGACATAACGCTATAGTCTGCTACAATCTTAGGTAATAATAATGAATTGAAGAAAAGGAGGGCGGGAGATGAAAGCACTGGGGCGCCACATCTTAGCCGAGTTTTTTGGATGCGACAGCACAATGTTAAACGATGTGGACTCTATCGAACGCACACTGGTTGACGCCGCGTTAGACGCTGGCGCAGAAGTCCGAGAGGTGGCATTTCACCGATTTAGCCCGCAAGGAGTCAGCGGGATGGTGATTATCTCGGAGTCGCACTTGGCTATACACACTTGGCCTGAACTTGGCTACGCAGCTGTGGACGTCTTTACTTGTGGCGATGAGGTGGACCCTTGGGACGCCTATAACTATATAGTTACCACGTTTGGTGCGGACAAGGTAACAGCGACTGAAATAAAACGAGGCATTTTTCAGCTGGTGCCAGCTCACACTTGAACGTTAACGACAAGACCCCTCGTGACGAGGGGTTTTTCTTTTTCAAAAGGTAACGATTACCAGGCAGGTTCAGTTGTAACTTACATAGGTTTGTATAGGATTGGATATTTGTTGCTTATTATCTGATGAAACCTATTCTAAAAACACATAAAGGAGGAAGGAAAAGTGTTAGCAGCTCCAGAACCCATATCTATCACTGATGCTGAAGTTTCATTGGTAAACCAAGCTATCAAGGACTGGCGGTTAGCACAGGCATATTTTGACTGGGTCTCAGATCCCGACCTAGTTGACTTAGCCATTTTTGGGGAACGGGCTGCCCGTCTACGGTATGTCTACCTTCTTCGTTGTTTAAGAAAAGAAGCGTTTGCCCTAAATCCTAAAGAAGTTATAAGGATAGCGGTTCACTGTTCACTAATAAACAATTTGTTATAATGTTGCATAGGCGCAT
>JBMNSQ010000165.1:0-3195 GCA_050945275.1 bacterium
CACCGTTCTTCAATGGCTACCGGCCGCAGCTATATCTTAGAACCACCGACGTTACCGGCACCATTAACCTACCTGAGGGCGTAGAGATGGTTATGCCTGGTGACAACATTGTTATGGATGTGGAACTCATTACCCCCATTGCCATTGAGCAGGGACTGCGCTTTGCTATCCGCGAAGGTGGGCGTACGGTGGGAGCTGGCGTTGTAGCTGAGATCTTGGAGTAACAACCAAGAGATGCCAATGAGTGTGTCTTAGTGTAGCTATGAGGTGGAAGGTTGCCGGAGTACCGGGGAATTTCCACTGAGAATTGTCCGTAATAGACTGGGGTCAGGTGCGCTTGCACCGGCTACAGAAGTAAATGGTGAAAAGCAGCATCTGACCCTGGTTGGCAATCGGGCGAAGGGAGGATAATTATGGCTCAACAAAAGATACGCATTCGTCTTAAGGGTTATGATCATAAGGTGATAGATGGGTCAGCGGAAAAGATTGTAGAAACGGCAAAACGTACAGGAGCTCTCGTTTCCGGGCCAATTCCGCTGCCCACAGAAAAAAGCATTTATACCATTTTAAGGGCACCGCACAAGTATAAGG
This sequence comes from bacterium, assembly GCA_050945275.1. Classification (GTDB taxonomy): domain Bacteria; phylum Bacillota; class DTU030; order DUMP01; family DUMP01; genus JAAYWY01. The sequence goes on from JBMNSQ010000165.1 coordinate 592, forward strand.
ATGCGCGGGAGCAATTTGAAATGCGGGTGCACAAGCGTCTCATTGATATCTTGGAGCCCACCCCGAAGACGATAGACGCCCTCATGCGCCTGGACCTTCCCGCCGGCGTGGATATTGAGATCAAGCAGAAGTAGGGAAGGGAGGAGCAGACGACGATGAAAGGGATATTGGGCAAGAAGCTAGGTATGACCCAGGTACCGCTGGAAGACGGTACATTTGTACCCGTGACCGTGGTTCAGGCGGGTCCCTGCCCGGTGGTTCAGAAGAAAACCGACGCCACCGACGGTTACAGTGCATTGCAGCTGGGCTTTGAGCCGCTTCCAGGGACCAAAGTGACCAAACCGCTTAAGGGTCATTTCGACAAGAAACATGTGCAGCCTGTGCGGTATCTGCGCGAGATCAAGTTTTCCGATCCTGATTCTTTTAACGTAGGGCAAGAAATTAAGGCTGATATTTTCAGTCCTGGGGAAAAGGTACACGTTACCGCTATGTCTAAGGGTAAAGGTTTTGCTGGCACGATTAAGCGCTGGGGTGGCCGCCGCGGTCCCATGGGACACGGGTCAAAATCCCATCGCTCGCCTGGTACGCTAGCATCACCGCGGTCAGGTAGTCGTGTTTTCCCGGGCCGGAAAATGCCGGGGCGCATGGGCTTTGATCGGGTAACTGTAAGGAATCTACAGGTGATTAAGGCTGATGCGGAGCGCAACCTATTACTGATAAAGGGTTCTATACCGGGAACACGGGGACGCCTAGTCATTGTGCGCTCGGCAGGACGCTAGCCCACGGAGAAAGGAGGATCTATGATGCCAACTGTACAGGTATACAATCTAAACGGCGAGGCTGTCGGCGAGATTACCTTAACCGATGATGTTTTCGCTGTGCCGATGAACGCTGGGTTATTGCACCAAAGTGTAGTGCGCCACCTAGCTAACAAACGTTTGGGTACTGCAAGTACTAAAACCAGGTCCGAAGTCTCCGGGGGCGGCAGGAAACCATGGCGCCAAAAAGGAACCGGTCGGGCCAGAGTCGGTACCATCCGTTCACCGCTGTGGCGTCACGGTGGTATTACCTTTGGTCCTAAGCCAAGGAAGTTTACCAAAGACATGCCCCGTAAGATGCGCCGGCTAGCGATAAAAGTTGCGCTGTCAGAGAAGGTCCGACAGGGAGCTTTTACCGTTCTCGAGAATTGGGATCTGCCAGAAGCTAAAACGAAGGAAATGGCTAAAGTTCTGGCTAATCTAGGGGCCACTAAAGCCCTTATTGTAACGGACGGCCCGAATGATAAAGTTCAGCGTTCAGCTCGTAATATTCCAGGGGTTAACACGATCGATGTAGCAGCGCTAAACGTATATGATATCTTAGGGTCGAGCCGCTTAATAATGGCCCGAGATGCCGTAGCCCGGGTGGAGGAGGTGCTCGGCTGATGGAAGCGCGGGAAGTTTTGAAGCGGCCGGTGATAACCGAGAAGGCAACTGCTCTGATGGAAGAGGGCAAGTATACGTTTGAGGTGCATCCGGCGGCAACCAAGATTGATGTTAAGAATGCAGTGGAAGAAATCTTCAAGGTGGACGTGACTCGTGTGGTTACCCTCAAGGTGCGAGGAAAACTCAAACGCGTAGGCCGGAGTGTCGGCCGAACCTCGGACCGCAAGAAGGCTATCGTAACTATAGCTTCTGGCCAACGGATTCCATTCTTTGAGGGTGCCTAAGTACGCAAAAAGGGGGAGCAGCTATGTCTATCAAAAAATATAAACCCACTTCCCCGGGGCGCCGCTTTGTGACAGGGAGCACCTTCGAAGAAATCACAAAGAAGCAGCCGGAGAAATCACTTCTTAAGCCGCTAAAAAGTCACGGCGGACGCAACAACAAAGGCCGAATGACCATGCGTCACCAAGGTGGTGGCCATAAACGGCGCTATCGGGTAGTGGACTTCAAACGGGATAAAGACGGAATTCCGGCCAAAGTTGCCGCCATAGAATATGATCCTAACCGCTCGGCTCGTATTGCCTTGCTGCATTACGTAGACGGCGAAAAGCGATATATTCTCTCACCGGTGGGACTTGAGGTCGGCGACATGGTCCTGTCGGGACCGGAAGCAGATATTAAGCCGGGTAATGCCCTGCCATTGAATAACATTCCTTTGGGTACAACCGTACACGCGGTAGAGCTTATTCCCGGTCGGGGAGCCAAACTAGTGCGTTCAGCTGGAACCGCGGCTCAGTTGTTGGCCCGGGAAGGGCGTATGGCAACGCTCCGTTTGCCGTCGGGAGAGACGAGAATGGTTTTGACTAACTGCAAGGCCACTATTGGTCAGGTGGGTAATGTGGAGCATGAAAACATTACCACTGGTAAAGCGGGACGCGCCAGATGGCTTGGCATCAGGCCAGGAGTTAGAGGCCTAGCCATGAACCCAGTAGACCACCCCCATGGCGGTGGTGAAGGGCGAGCACCTGTTGGTCGTAAAGTGCAGAGCACTCCTTGGGGCAAACCGGCCCGGGGCGTCAAGACCAGAAAGAAAAACAAAGCGTCAGATCGCCTAATTATCAAGAGACGTAAGTAGGCGGAAAGGAGGTTAGGTCATGTCGCGTTCTACGAAAAAAGGTCC
>JBMNSQ010000166.1:0-3171 GCA_050945275.1 bacterium
AAGCCGGCACCAATAACACACACACCCAGGGCTATCGCCAAAATTCCTCCAAATAAGCGAGCGTGTTTTCTCACAAGCCTCACCCCCTGCCGTCGACGCTCACAATCTCACAACCACTGAAGCCCTACCATACGTATCAAGCACAATCCTAACCGTACGGCCCATAACGGATTGAGAATCGGCTGCCACTCCTCCTGAAAACCACACGACGTTGTCTGAAAGAGGCACTTCGACTGGGGCGACCCCATCATCCACTTTGACAAGCAGCTTCCTTCCGTCATCACTCAGCCGCTCCACCACACCTGCAAGGTCGTAGGCTAGGCCAATCCGTTCCATCATCCTGGCGGTAAGAACGCCCACCTCGCCTCTTGAAGCGGGGTAATCGAGGTTCACCGACAGTGACTTATCCGCAACAAGGTCAATGAGATCCGGCCACCCTACTATCTCAGGGGCAGCCCAGGAAGGTTCGATCCTAACTCGGGGGTCGGATACTCCTGCCTGACCACCAAGCCCCGCGTACACGCGGCTCACCATCACCATGAACTCTGCCATGGTAACTCCCTGGTCAGGGTCAAACACTTTGCCGGGGCGTCCCCGCACCAACCCGACTTCAGCAGCCATGGTTATGTGCCCAAACGCCCAGTGGGAAGGAGTAACATCCAGGAATGACATTGCGGCCCGGTTTAGGGAAGGCGCCACTTCTCCAATAGCCGCCAAGAGAATCTTTACAGCCTCCGCCCGGGTCACAGTGTTCTCCCAGCGCATTGACCCGTCTTCATAGCCAATCATGACTCCCTTGGCCCTAAGCATAGCTGCAGCCTGCTCTGAGGGAAGTAAATCAGACGCGGAATATGCCACTCCAAACGAACTAAACACACAAAGAAGCACCATGAAGCACGCCAAGATACTGCTCTTTACCCTATCGTGCTTCATGTGTCTCCCTCCGCCTTGTCAGACCCATAAGACTACGCCTGACCCATTAGGTCAGACGTATCCGGAAGCAACTGTGTTCCCATCATAATGAGGACTTCAACCGCATAGGCTTACTTTCCTGTTAGGAAAATAGAGGGAGGCCCCGAAGGGCCTCCTAAGCAGACTATCGTTAGCTCAATTGGCTTTAGTAGCTCTGGATCACCAGTACTTTAACCAATGCGCCATTCGCTACTGGGCCTTCCACGTACACATCGACTTCTGCCTCTCTGGTAATCTCCTCCAGAGTTAGCGAAGCACGTGTGCTTCCCGCTACGTCGTAGTACAGGGTATCCTCATCGACGAACAGGTAGTAGGTGTCCTCTACATGGCCTGTATCATCATCCTTGAGTTCGATGGTGATAAGCCCGTTTTCGATATCCACATCAGCGACTCTTGCCTTGTATACGTCGGATGAGATGTCAGGATCCGTCAACGGGGTAGCCTCGGCGATCTCGTCATCGACCAACCGGAAAACGACGATTGTTTCATTGTCAAAGTCGTCGATGTCGAATTCTGTATAGGTAGCCGGGTAATCAGTGATGCTACCATCAACCAGGATGCGAAGCACCCATTCTACGTCAGACCCGACCTTAGCCTGATACGAGCCGTACACCATACCGTAGGTGAGTTCGGTCGCCGCAGTGACTGCGTCACGCGCAACCACGATACCGGCAAAACCACCATCGGGATCTACATAGCCCCGGAGAGTACCACCGAATAGGTCGGTGCTAGCAAGGCCCAGGAGAGTCTTGCCCGTAATGACCTCGACACCCTTGAACGTTCTAGTACCCTCATTAGTGGTAATGTTGAACGCCACAGTGTCGGGGCCGACCTTCAAGTTGTTGACGGTAGACCGGGTGTCGTTGATAGCAAGGGGCGCATCGCCAATCTGCGTAAACGCAACCTTGGTCTTTATTGAAGTGATGGCACCACTGCTATTGGTCTTGTAGGAGATGACATCACCCTTCGCCACCTCAGCTTCGAGCGCAGCCAAGTCTTCAATGGCTGCCGGGTCTGCATCGCCAAAAGCCACCTTTGATGCCAGTTCCACGACTGCTTTTGAACCATCGGTGAGGAACAGCCGGAGTTTGAAGACCTTGTTCTTAAACGCGTCTTCTTCCTCACCCATGTCCAAGACAACCGCCAGGCTGCTGGGAACGGGAGCATCGCTGACCTTCTTGATCATGACGATCTCGCCATCTTTGTTAAGCAGGGCGATCACATCATATCCGAGGTTGCCAGTTACGACCCCTACAGCATCGTCTACAAAGTCGTAAGCAGTCCCGTCAATGGTTGCCTTGCTAGAGAGCTTGGAGAACTCACCTTCAACGGAATTCCGAGTGACCACAAAGACTGCCTTCTTGAGGGTTGGCTCAACGATGTATTCAACAACATCGTCGGCCTTGAGGTCCTCGAACGAGTCAGCAGCGCCATCCCAGACGACGTCATAGCTGGCGACCCGCAGGGTGGCACGCCCACCAGGACCATATTCCGCAAAGGTGATCCTTTCGTAAGTCGGGCTTGCGGTTTCTACTACACCCCAGACATACTTCTTGGCGACTGCGTACTTGGGAGTATCGCCATCGAAGGTAACAGTGATCTCCGCATCTTCAAGGTCAGTCGTTCCAAGATCCGGACCCTCATAGTTATAGAACACGACATCGCCGAGAAAGTCCACGTTCTTCTTGTTGACCTTGAGAGTTACGCCGATAACGTCATCATTCTCATCCTTCTTAAGCTCAACGTAGGTGCCCTCGAGAACATCAGACTCCGGAGTGATGTCCTCAACAAAGAACACCTTACCCTCGTCGTTCACCCAGGCACGTACCTTGTGGCCTAGAAGACCAGTGCAGTCTGTGCCTTCCACTAGATCCATTGCGCCTGTTGCACCAGCGAGCCTGATCTTCGTCCCGTCGTTGGAGAAGAGCTCAGGTGAATCTATTAGCCACCCATCCACTGATTCTGCGCCCATATCGTGGAGCAGGGTGACCAAGTCTTCGCCCTTGCTTACTCCATACTGAGTAGGCTGGCCATCGGCACCCCAAGCAACAGGTATGAGTTTGGGAATGCTAATCGAATTGGCAACCAAAGCAGCAACATCGCCGCGGGTTGCAGGAGCGTTGGCAAGGAAGCTGATCCCCTTATTGATCTTGAGGTCAGCAGCCTTGGTGAGGTATGCCGTGGGCCAGGGACCTTTGT
>JBMNSQ010000167.1:0-3110 GCA_050945275.1 bacterium
CGATGTGCTTGAGCCGGGCGACTCCAGCCTGATCAAGGGAGATCAGATAGAATACGTTCAGGCGCTGGAAGAAAACGAAGCGCTGGAAAGCAAAGGTCGTTTCCCGGCCAAGTTTGAGCGTGTCTTGCTGGGTATTACCAAGGCCTCTTTGTCGACTGAATCGTTTATTTCTGCTGCATCCTTCCAGGAGACCACGCGTGTCCTGACTGAAGCGGCAGTCACAGGCAAGCGTGACTTCTTGCGCGGACTGAAAGAGAACGTTGTGGTCGGCCGCCTGATTCCGGCGGGAACCGGCTTAACCCATCATGCAGAGCGCAAGCGCAAACGTGATCAGGATCTGGAGCGAAATATCAGCGCTAGTGATGTGGAAGCAGCGTTGAGTGAGGCGCTTAACCAGGGTGATTAAGCGTTGACATTGCGTTTTCGACCTTGACTGGGTACGGGACTCCAATTAGAATCCCGTACCCTTAATTTGGGCACAACCCGGTTTTGCCCGTTTTAATGTCATTATGACAACAGTGGAGCAATTAAATGGCAACAGTAAACCAGCTGGTGCGCAAGCCGCGCAAGCGCATCGTCGAGAAAAACGACGTGCCCGCGCTGCAAGGCTGCCCACAGCGCCGTGGTGTATGTACCCGTGTATATACCACCACTCCAAAAAAGCCGAACTCTGCACTGCGTAAGGTGTGCCGTGTTCGTTTGACCAATGGCTATGAAGTGTCTTCCTACATCGGTGGTGAAGGCCATAACCTGCAAGAGCACAGCGTAGTGCTGATCCGTGGCGGTCGAGTCAAGGACTTGCCGGGTGTTCGCTACCACACCGTTCGTGGTGCGCTGGACACCTCTGGTGTCAAAGACCGCAAGCAGGGCCGTTCCAAGTACGGTGCCAAGCGTCCGAAGTAATTATTTATCAATTCGAGTCGATAAGAGTAAGGCCGGGCAGTCGTGTTCCGGACGAACCTGAAGACCGTTAGAGGGCTTATCAATGCCAAGACGTCGCGTAGTCGCAAAGCGTGAAATTCTGGATGATCCACTGTATGGAAGCCAGACTCTCGCCAAATTCATGAACCACGTTATGGAGAGCGGCAAGAAGGCCGTAGCCGAGCGTATTGTTTATGGTGCTCTGGAAACCGTCCAGCAGCGCAAAAATGTTGAACCACTGGAAACCTTCGAAAAAGCACTCGAAGCCATTGCTCCCCTGGTTGAAGTGAAATCCCGTCGTGTAGGTGGTGCTACCTACCAGGTTCCAGTCGAGGTTCGCCCATCTCGTCGCAATGCGCTGGCAATGCGCTGGCTGGTCGAGGCCGCGCGCAAGCGTGGTGAAAAATCCATGACCCTGCGGCTGGCTGGCGAGCTGATTGATGCCGCCGAAGGCAAGGGTGCTGCCGTCAAGAAGCGTGAAGACGTTCATCGCATGGCAGAAGCCAACAAGGCATTCTCCCACTTCCGTTTCTAATCGAGCGAGGCACACACTGTGGCACGTACAACTCCAATCAATCGTTACCGTAACATTGGCATCGCCGCGCACGTTGATGCGGGCAAGACCACTACTACGGAGCGTATCCTGTTTTATACAGGTGTTAACCACAAAATGGGCGAGACCCATGATGGCGCCAGTACCACTGACTGGATGGCGCAGGAGCAGGAGCGTGGTATTACCATTACTTCTGCCGCTGTTACAGCTTTTTGGCAGGGCTCAAAGAAGCAGTACGACAGCTATCGTCTGAACGTCATTGATACTCCGGGCCACGTTGACTTCACCATTGAGGTTGAGCGTTCTCTGCGTGTACTGGATGGCTCTGTTGTCGTCTTCTGCGGTTCTTCCGGTGTAGAGCCTCAGTCTGAAACTGTATGGCGTCAGGCCAACAAATACGGTGTACCACGCATTGTCTACGTTAACAAGCTGGACCGTCAGGGGGCTGATTTCAAGCGTGTGCTGGGTCAGATCAAGCAGCGCCTGGGGCATACCCCGGTTGCTTTGCAGCTGCCAATTGGTACTGAAGAAAACTTCGTTGGTCAGGTCGACCTGATCAGTCGAACTGCTTACTACTGGAACGATGAAGACATGGGCATGACCTTCCGCGAGGAAGAGGTCCCGGCCGACATGGTCGACGATGTTGAAGAATATCGCTCCCAGCTGGTAGAAGCTGCCGCAGAAGCCAGTGAAGAACTGATGGACAAGTACCTGGAAGAGGGGGATCTGTCTGTCGAGGACATCAAGAAAGGGCTGCGCGAGCGCACCATTGCTTGTGAGATCGTTCCTGCTGTTTGTGGTTCGTCCTTCAAGAACAAGGGTGTGCCACTGGTTCTGGATGCCGTGATTGACTATCTGCCAGCGCCAACAGATATTCCAGCCATTCAGGGTGTAAACCCCGATGACGAGGAAAAAACTGACAGCCGCCCAGCAGATGACAAGGCTCCATTTGCAGCTTTGGCGTTCAAGATTGCTGCCGACCCTTTCGTGGGTACGCTGACTTTTGCCCGTGTTTACTCCGGCATTTTGAAATCTGGCGACCAGGTGTTGAACTCTGTTCGTGGCAAGCGTGAGCGTGTCGGGCGCATGGTTCAGATGCACGCCAATGATCGTCAGGAGATCAAGGAGTGCGTTGCAGGTGATATCGCCGCCCTGATCGGTATGAAGGACGTGACCACAGGTGATACCCTGTGCTCCGTGGATGCGCCAATCATTCTTGAGCGCATGGACTTCCCTGAGCCGGTTATTTCTGTTGCTGTCGAGCCGAAAACCAAGGCTGACCAAGAAAAAATGGGTGTTGCTTTGGGGCGCCTGGCACAAGAGGACCCGTCCTTCCGCGTCAAGACGGATGAGGAAACCGGCCAGACCATTATTTCTGGTATGGGCGAGCTGCATCTGGATATTCTGGTTGACCGCATGCGTCGCGAATTCAACGTTGAGGCAAACATCGGCAAGCCCCAGGTTGCTTATCGCGAAACCATTCGCAATACCTGCGAAATCGAAGGCAAGTTTGTTCGACAGTCCGGCGGTCGTGGCCAGTTTGGTCATTGCTGGATTCGTTTTGCCCCGGCTGACGAGGGCCAGGAAGGCCTCGAGTTTACCAACGAAATTGTGGGCGGTGTAATCCCCAAAGATT
>JBMNSQ010000168.1:0-3016 GCA_050945275.1 bacterium
GGACTGTTAGACGAAGAAACCCGCCAGGAACTGGAAATCCTAGGAGCCGAAATTTGGGAGCAGACCCAGGCCGATGTAGTTTTGGTAACGGTGCCTTCGCTGGATGGTGCCAGCATAGAAGAATATGCGCTGACGTTGTTTAGAAGCTGGGGTCTTGGAGACAAAGAAAAGAACAATGGTATATTGTTACTAGTGGATAAGGAACGATTGCTTGAGGGACAGTCAGGCAAAGTTCGCATCGAGGTGGGGTACGGCCTGGAAGGAGCCATACCGGATGGCAAAGCTGGACGCATTCTTGATGAAATGGTACTGCCTCTATGGGAGCAAGAGGATTTTAGTGGCGGAATCAAAGCTGGATACATGGCACTTTTGGCGGCTGTAGCTGATGAATATGAAATCGATCTAGATGCTAATAACAAACTAGCCTCGCTGGTTAACTACAATACTTCTCAAGCTACTTCTATCGGGGGATTTTTTGTACTATGGTTTATCGTAGTGATGTTTGTAGTTATAAGTTCGATTGTAGTATCCTCAATGCGATACAGCCGCCGGTATCGTCGCTTCCCTTGGTGGTGGATTATCTTTGGCAGTAGCCGACGTGGACCACGTGGACCGTTCGATGATTTCTTTGGAGGCGGTAGCTCGTCAAGCGGTGGTTTCGGTGGGTTTGGCGGCTTCCGCGGTGGCGGTGGGGGTGGATTCCCTGGCCGCGGCGGCTTTGGTGGTGGCTCCTCCGGCGGTGGTGGCGCTAGTCGTTAAAAATTAAAAAAATAGCAGAAAGAAAACAGGGCCTCCGAAAAGGAGAGGCCCGTGTTTTTTATGGTACAAGGCATTAGCCTTGAAACCATGCTGCTTGCTAAATTGTGGTTACTTAAGGTGTCGGGGAGTTGCCGTATTTGCTAGCTAGTTGCTGTTGGGCCATCTCCACCATCTTTCTAGTCATATGACCACCTACAGAACCAGCATCGCGAGAAGGCACATTACCCCAATACCCATTTTGGATGTTGGTATCTACACCCAATTCTCGTGCAACTTCGTATTTCCATTGGTTCATAGCATTCCAAGCTTCAGGAACTACGTGGTTTGCACCACGCGACCTATTAATACTTCCTCTTGCCATTTTAATGTCACCTCCTTTCGACCATAGTTTGACCGAAAAGAGCACCGATATGACATAAAGATATTTCCTAAGTTCCCAACTTACGAAAAAACGACTGTGACATTAGGTGCACAGCCGTTCTTTCGTGCAAGAGGAAGTTTCTTCTGTTAGTGTATGGTCCTGGTTTTGCAATTATGCTTACTTATATTACCAGTTTATATTAGTTTCCAGGAAGTTTATGCAAATTGTCAAAGGTCACATCTTGCCAGGAAGAAGGGATGTTTTCGATATAGCCATATTCTTGCATGGTTTGGGCATAGTGCATGATTCCTAGCGGAGTAATACTCCAGTTGGTGCCTGGCCAGGTAAGATGTTCCTCATAAGTATCAGCGGGAACGGTTTTTTCTATGCGAGCTAGTATTTCCGCTGCTTCGGTTGGATTTTCGTTAATAAAATTCAATGTATCTTCCAAAGCAGCTACAAAAGCTTTATAGGCAGCAGGTTGTTCCTCGTAAAATTTGGTTGATGCTACCGAGACGATATAAGAAAAAGGGGCGCCAAAAGCGGTAAGACTATCTGTAACCTGGTAAATGCCGGGTTGCTTCAATAATTCGTATTGGTAAGGCGGAGCACCGTAGTAGCAGGTAACGTCTTGTTTGGTAAGTAAAGCGGTAGCACCATCGGGGTGGGGCATGGCGACGATAATATCATCTAAGGCTTGTCCGTCGCCTAGAGCTGTCTTTGCTTCCATCGCCAACAATATATGCTGATTGCATCCAGGGCCAGGCATGGCAATTTTATCCTCGGGTGTAAGATCTTTAATACTTTTAATATCTTCCTTGTTGGTAAGGAGTATTAGAGGCATGGTGTCTAAGCCACCGGCAATTTTCCAATCTACACCTTTATCCCATCCGACCAAAAAGGGGGGGATCCCCATGAACCCCACATCTAAAGTACCGGCAATCATAGCTTCTCTTACGGCTCCACCAGAACCAAACTTCAGTCTTTCAATTTTAATATCAGGTAAATGCTTTTCTAAAAACTTTTGTTCCAACATAATTGTGAGGGGAGCATAACCTAAGCCAAACTGATCCGCCAGCCTAATGGTGGGCGTTTCTGGACTGGATGTTTTTGTTTGGCAACCACCGATGACAAGAGCACCTACCAACAACAGGACTGCTAACAAAACAGCCAACCAACGTTTCACGACCGAGACCTCCTTTGTATAGATTTTTGCCACAGGTAGCATATGCAAATATTCTTAAAACGTGAAGGTAACATTTACCTGTAAGACAAGGCATATCATGTATTGGAGGTGAAGGTAGTGAAGGAGGGCTCCATATTACTAGTCGCTATACTTTCTATTGGAATATTCACCAGGAACAAGGTTTTGGCCACAGCTGCTGCTGTCGTACTAGGTTTAGGGCTAGCGCCGTTTAAGCCAGGCTTGTTGTTTTTTTGTTACCACGGTGTGTTTTTAGGGTTGCTCTTTCTTACTATCGCCGTTCTAGCTCCTCTTATGGCTGGGCAATTTGGCTTGGCTGACATTATTGCTACATTGTTTTCTCCAGTGGGGTTGGTAGCTATTGTCGGTGGTTTGTTTTCCTCAATTATGAACCGCAAAGGGGTACATCTACTGCAATGGGAACCATCGCTGGCTACCGGTGTGATCTTGGGCTCTCTTATTTCCATGGCGTTTTTTGGGGGGATACCGGTAGGACCGGTGATGGCAGCGGGGTTGGCTAGTGTACTTATTGATATACTCAGAGCACTCAATATCATATAAATGTGAGCGCCGCAACGCGGCGCTCGCTTAAGTTTATCAGCCACTGGGGCGGCGAGGTCCATCGCCGTTGGTATCGCTGGTTTCAATCAAATCCTCGCTGTATTCTTCCAGTAAGTCTTGGGTGTCTTTCA
>JBMNSQ010000169.1:0-2994 GCA_050945275.1 bacterium
GAGCATTGGCTATAAGGCTGATTTTGCCGGGGCCGTAGAGGCTGCCGCTTCCACTGGCGGACAGATTATGCCTCCTATTATGGGAGCAGCAGCTTTTCTTATGGCTGAATTTACCGGCATACCGTACGCCCGTATTGCCTTAGCTGGGGTACTACCTGCCCTGCTGTATTTTTCCGGCGTCGGTATTGGCGTCCACTTAGAAGCGCGACGTACCGGACTTCAGGGTCTTCCGGTCGACCGTGTACCTAAGTTTTGGCCAGTTGTTCGTAAACAAGGATATCTGATCCTACCCTTACTAGCCCTAATTTTCATTATGGCGTCAGGCGCTACACCCAACAAGGCGGCGCTAGTGGCCATGGCTTCTGCAATACTAATTACGGCGTTTTCTAGGCGTACTAGACTTGGTATTAAGGATATCATCGATATTTTAGAAAGCGCTGCTCGAGGTGCCCTTAGCGTTGTTGCTGCTACCGCTGCGGCCGGCATGATAGTAGGAACCATCACCTTGACCGGCTTAGGTCTTAAAATGGGTAACGGCCTGGTTGCTTTGGCCGGAGGCAATCTATACTTCACTATGTTTTTAACCATGATTGCATCCTTAATTCTGGGCATGGGCGCCCCCACTACTGCCAACTATATTATTACCTCTACCATTGCTGCACCAGCTTTAATAAAATTGGGTGTTCCGCTTTTGGCAGCTCATATGTTTGTGTTCTATTTCGGTATCGTGGCCGACATTACCCCTCCGGTAGCTTTAGCGGCTTATGCTGGGGCTGGCATAGCTAAAGGAAATCCTATGCGCACTGGTGTTAACGCGACTAAATTGGCTATTGGTGCCTTCCTAATTCCATATATGTTTGTTATGTCTCCCCAGCTGCTTTTAATCGATGTTAGCTTTCTTGGTGCCATAAGAGTGGGTTTGGGAGCCCTGATCGGAATGTTAGCTGTAGAAGCAGCTGTTCAGGGATGGTTAGCCAAGCAGACTAGCATCGTAGAGAGGATATTATTGTTGGCAGCAGGTCTGATGATGATCGATCCTGGTGTAGTCAGCGATATGATCGGTTTCCCGTTATTCCTAGCAATCTTCTTATTCCAACGGATGGTTATCAGGCGCGACCAAAAAACAGCTGCCGGAGCCAATTAACACTTCGCAATCTAACCCTAATATAATTCTCTCTTCAGCGACGAAAGATAAGAGGCTGTCCCACATGTATAGGCTAAGGGGACAGCCTCTTCTTATTGGTAGTAGTGTTGCTTTAATTTTACGTCCCTGGCTACTACCTTCTATATTTTTAATTCATTTGTTTTTAACAAATAAGTTATTGGCTCATGTAAAAGTCCAATGTTGAAGTAAGTAATGCTAGCATCAGCGACGATCGTTCTTTCTGAAGTTCCTTCTACGGGGGATACGCTTGCTTCAATGTTAGGTACTGTTGTTATAGTTCTCGGCTAATAGAAATCAATAAAATTGCTCCTGATAGTGGCCTGGTAAAAACACAGTCATCTTACCAGCTGATATAATCGAGGACTGCCGCAGGGTTCATTATATTACCGAGGACTTGTGGACTTGTGCCAAAAACTAAAGGTCAGCGGTATATTCTAGTTTCTTTATGATTTAACCTATTGCATCCAACACAGTTGTTATTCCCCCCTCAAATAAGCAAAGGTTAAGGCTAAATGAACCAGCAATGATAAAGGCTAGCACCTACGCCATAAGAGTAGTGTATGTTTGGGGATATAAAGGGTTTTTACAATTATAGTAATAAAGATTAACAAGGGAGTATAAGATTATACTACCAAACCTTTCCCAAAGTTTTCCGGGTTGTTTGAAGTGCGCTTGGCAGTTGCATAGGAAATGAAGGAAGCAATGGTGTTTCTGCTTCCGTTAGAACGACAATTACAAACTCTATTACCGAACTTCACAGGATATGTAGTAAAGAAACATGCCAGCCAGACTACGGACATTAAAAGGGGGGATTGAGCGCAAGCTGGTGTTGAGATGGTAATTCATGAGAGAGGGAGGATAGCCGCATGAAAAAGATGTTAGCTCTTACGCTTGGGGTGCTGTTGGTCTTAGGGGCTTTCGGTTGCGCCCCTAATAAAGTAGAGCGGACTCCAGAGGGTGAAGAAGGTCCGAAGTACCCGGAAAAACCTATCACTTTTCTTGTTCCCATGTCTGCCGGTGGCGGTAGTGATGTTATGGCAAGGACTATAGCCAGTGTAATGCAAAAAGACGGAATATTACCTCAGCCCTTGGTTGTTGAGAATAAGCCGGGTGGTAGCGGCTCGATTGGTTGGAGTTACGTAGCAGGTAAAATTGGTGATCCATATATTATTTCTACAGTAAGTTCCAGCTTTTGGACAACCCCACTGGCCGGGAATTCACCTGTAAGTTATAAGGATTTCACCGCGATTTCAGCTTTGGCAATGGACCCATTTCTACTTATGGTAAAAGAGGACTCTCCGTACAAAACGTTAGAAGACTTATTGGAAGATGCCAAGAAGAGACCTGGCGACATTTCGGTTAGCGGAGCTAGCGGTTGGTCTGATGATAGAGTCTGCACTGCTCTTCTAGAAAAAGCTGCTGGAGTTGAATTTAACTATGTCCCGTTCGAGGGTGGCGGTGACGCTATGACAACCCTCTTAGGTGGGCATGTTGATCTTTGCTGGGCGAATGCTGGTGAAGCGCTTACCCAACTTGAGGCTAAGAAAGCTAGGGCATTGGCGTCAACCAATGACGATAAATTGACCGCTCTACCGGACGTTCCAACCTTTAAAGAATTAGGACTTGGCGAAGTTACATTCTACCAATTCCGAGGAATTGTAGCTCCGAGAGATATCCCTGAAGAAGCTGTAAAGGTGCTAGAAGAGGCTTTCAGGAAGCTCAATAATAGCCCAACCTGGAAGAAAGACTATGTTGAACCTAATATGGTGACGCCGAGATACCTTCCAGCAGACGAATTCGCAATAGCTCTAGTCGAGCGAAATGAACTT
>JBMNSQ010000170.1:0-2961 GCA_050945275.1 bacterium
AATAAAAAGGATGGCTGGTTTTATACGGGATGCGCAACAAAGAGCCTTTCTTTGAGGCTATGAACAATTGAAGCGGTATGTCAAAATAGCTCTCAGAAAGAGGGCTATTTTTTATAGGAAAAAGGCAACTTAACAAACGGAAATGACAGGGGCTTAATGGAAACAAAGAGTTACTCTTTCGCCCTTAGCAAAGCAGTAAATAGTTAAATAGATCCATTGTACGGCATATAAATACCGGTTGTTAAGAGGAGGCGCTGCTGCATATACAGAAGATAATTAATAAAAGCTAATAGCTTTGCATTAGGTTAATGCTCCTGCTAAAATAACCTTACAAAAGTTATTTTACGCTGGGAGGATGGGCGTGACGCAACTGGATAAGATTGATCGCAAAATTATTGAGCTCTTGACCCAAGATGCCCGCATGTCAATGGCTGAGATTGCAAGAAAGGTTCATCTATCTCGAGTGGCGGTAAGGGAGCGGGTTAACCGCCTGGTGGACAAGGGGGTGATTCAGGAATTTACTACAGTTGTGGATAGCGCTGCTTTAGGGTACAGCATCCACGCTTTCTTTGAAATCGAAGTGATCCCTACTCAACTAGAGCAAGTGGCCAAGGAATTAGCGAAACGGGAACAAGTAACGGTGGTTTATCAAATGACAGGTTCTACTACTCTTCATGTGCACGCATTTCTTAAGGATACCCGTGATCTAGCCACCTTTTTAAAAGAACACATTTACAGTATCCCTGGGGTAGTAAATGTGTCTACGAACCTGCTGTTACAGGGGTTTAAGTCTGTCTTGTCCTTTAGGTAAGATGGCAAGGGTAAGCCAAGGCCAATTATGATGTTTGTATAGTAAAAAGCATTACACCAGGGGGCTTTACTACAATGAAAGAAATAAAGATTCTTAGCCGAGGGGGACAAGGGGCGGTTACGGCTGCCAAGATTTTGGTGGCTACCGCTATTAAGGAAGGAAAGTATGGTCAGGCTGTGCCTAATTTTGGGCAAGAACGAAAAGGAGCACCGGTACATACCTTTGCTCGTTTAGATGAGGAACCTATTTCTACCCATACTTATGTCTATCATCCTCATGCTGTGGTTTTGTTTGACCTTTTTCTAATGGAATTGGGTATTGATCCTTGTGTCGGTCTGAGAGATAACGCTATTCTCGTTGCCAATACGTCTATCAAGCCGGCGGAGCTAGAAATTGGTTCTAGTTTTGCTAAAGTAGGGTGTGTTGATGCCTGGGAAGTGACGAAAGAAATTATCGGCCCGGTACCACCAAACGCGGCCATGCTGGGGGCTTTTGCCCGTGCTACCGGTTGGGTGGGTATCGATGCTGTTTGCACTGCTTTAGAGGAATTTATGTCTGGCGACAAAGGGGCCAAGAATGCTGCTTGTGCTCGCGCGGCGTATGAAAGGACGATGGTTTATGCTAAGTAAAGATGCAACATCGTCACTGGCTATGTCCGGTATATTTGCCACTCGCATAGCCGATACCAAAACCGGAGCTTGGCGCCAGAAGCGGCCGGTGGTAGTACTGGAGCGTTGTGTTGGCTGCAGTATCTGCACCCGCTATTGCCCGGCAGGTGTTATCTACAAGGGGCGCCCGGTGGTCATTGACTATGAATACTGCAAAGGTTGTGGTATTTGTACGACTGTTTGTCCTCAAGAAGCAATCGATATGGTAGAGGAGGAAACTGTCAATGGCCCAAATTAAGGCTTTAGACGGTAACTGGGCGGTGGCAGAAGGGGTACGTTTAGCTGCTCCTAAAGTGGTAGCTGCATATCCTATAACGCCCCAAACCCCAATAGTAGAAAGGGTAGCGGACTTTATTGCTGATGGTTCTTTGCCTTGTACCAGGTATATAGCGGCAGAATCAGAGCACTCGGCTCTAAGTGCCGTGGTGGGGGCAGCCTTGGTTGGTACACGAGTGTTTACGGCTACGGCCGGTGCTGGCCTGGCACTTATGCATGAGGTGGTAGGTGTAGCCTCAGGCAACCGCCTTCCTATTGTCATGGCTGTGGCCAACCGCGCTTTGCCCAGCCCTTGGTCTTTACAGGTAGATCACTCTGATAGTATGGCCGAGCGGGATATGGGCTGGATACAGCTTTACGCTGAAAATTGTCAGGAAGCGTTGGACCTGGTTCTGCTGGGGTATCGCCTGGCGGAGGAAGTCCGTTTACCAGTAATGCTTTGCTTGGATGGTTTTTATGTATCTCATAGCACTGAGGCTGTCAGTGTACCCGATACCAAAGAAGTAGCTGCTTTCTTACCAGAGTATAAAGCAGGGCCGGTGCGTCTCGATCCCGATTATCCTCTTACTATTAACCAGCTAACATCGGCTGATACATTTACCGAGATTAAATACCAGCATAAACAGGCTTTGGACCAGGCGTTGAAATTGTTGCCTCACCTAGGTGAAGAATTTGGCACGCATTTTGGCCGTTGTTATGCTCCTATCCAAGCGGAAAATTGTGCTGGAGCTGATGTAGTATTGGTGAGTCTTGGCTCCAGTGCTGGAACAGCTCGGCAGGTGGCCAAGGAATTGCGGGAGCAGGGGAAACAAGTGGGGACATTAAAAGTTACTTCCTTCCGTCCGTTTCCGAAACAAGAAGTGCAACAAGTGTTGAAAGGTGCCAAGAGCGTAGCTGTTGTTGATCGTTCTTGGGGGTTGGGCTCAGAAGGGCCGCTATCGCTGGAAGTCAAAGCTGCTTTGTATTCACTGCCGGAACGTCCTGTAGTAGCGAGCTATGTAGCTGGGTTGGGCGGCCGCGACCTGTCAGCTCACACTATACACAAGGTTGTTGAAACCACCATGGAACTTAAATCCCAAGGGAAATCAGAACTTGGGCCCATTTGGATTGATGTCAAAAAAGAGGTGATGAACTAGATGGGAGCTGCAACAGAAAAGCTGCCGCTGGTAAGTCACGGCCTGACTACTTGTGAAGGTTGTGTTATGG
>JBMNSQ010000171.1:0-2952 GCA_050945275.1 bacterium
GAGTTTCAATCCTCTCCCAGCTTAGGTGCTGGGAGCAACATTAACCTTGACGGTGGCGGTTCAGTAGGAGTGCTTGTTTCAATCCTCTCCCAGCTTAGGTGCTGGGAGCAACGGCCCAGGCAGTTGAGTACACCAGACCGGCCCGGGTTTCAATCCTCTCCCAGCTTAGGTGCTGGGAGCATCCTGACGACTTCGGGCGACGATTGGGCGACGATCTGAGTTTCAATCCTCTCCCAGCTTAGGTGCTGGGAGCAACGCCTGGTCCAGGTGCGGACCCACCCCGGAGTACAGTTTCAATCCTCTCCCAGCTTAGGTGCTGGGAGCAACTCTTTACGATGGGGATTTTGATTGTTAGTTCTGGGTTTCAATCCTCTCCCAGCTTAGGTGCTGGGAGCAACCTCATTTATTATTCTTCAAGCGGCATAACTATACAAGTTTCAATCCTCTCCCAGCTTAGGTGCTGGGAGCAACTCTGCGTCCAGTGCGGCATCGAGGGGTACCCCGCAGTTTCAATCCTCTCCCAGCTTAGGTGCTGGGAGCAACTGGTATATGTCCCGTGTGTGGTGATGTTATGGACGTTTCAATCCTCTCCCAGCTTAGGTGCTGGGAGCAACAGTACGGAGGTGGGGCAGGTGACACCAGATATGGCTGTTTCAATCCTCTCCCAGCTTAGGTGCTGGGAGCAACGAGCCAGGCTGGGCGAAATCCTGGGCCTGCATTGGGTTTCAATCCTCTCCCAGCTTAGGTGCTGGGAGCAACATTAGCTGTCAACTTATCAGAGCAATTCGAGTTAGTTTCAATCCTCTCCCAGCTTAGGTGCTGGGAGCAACGGAGGGCCAAACTTGGCGTTCCACGCTTCTCTGAGGTTTCAATCCTCTCCCAGCTTAGGTGCTGGGAGCAACCCGACGCCGGATGTGCATAGTCCGCAGGCTGTGCAGTTTCAATCCTCTCCCAGCTTAGGTGCTGGGAGCAACTTTGTTGGTATGGTTGAGCATCCCGCGTTCGAAGTTTCAATCCTCTCCCAGCTTAGGTGCTGGGAGCAACTAAATTCCATGTCGCTCAAGGTATACTGCCCCTTGGTTTCAATCCTCTCCCAGCTTAGGTGCTGGGAGCAACGCCTCCTTTTTTATTTGCTGCTTATATTGTAACAGTTTCAATCCTCTTTTATTTGCTGCTTATATTGTAACAGTTTCAATCCTCTCCCAGCTTAGGTGCTGGGAGCAACAGTTTGCCGGACGGTGTAGAATTTAGGGGAGCGGAGTTTCAATCCTCTCCCAGCTTAGGTGCTGGGAGCAACTCCTTGGCCCCACCAGTGATTATTGCGATATCCATGTTTCAATCCTCTCCCAGCTTAGGTGCTGGGAGCAACGTTTCAAAACACCACCCCCCAGCAATCTGGCCGGGTTTCAATCCTCTCCCAGCTTAGGTGCTGGGAGCAACGTTGTCCCAGATGAAAGAACTCCAAGCCTGGCTCGTTTCAATCCTCTCCCAGCTTAGGTGCTGGGAGCAACCTTCACAGTGACTTGACACACTCAATTGTCTTAAGTTTCAATCCTCTCCCAGCTTAGGTGCTGGGAGCAACGGCGGGTGTGTCTATAGTGCCTTCTGTTTCGGTGTTTCAATCCTCTCCCAGCTTAGGTGCTGGGGGCAACGCCGCTTCTGTGGTATTTATGGCCGGCGACGAGCGTTTCAATCCTCTCCCAGCTTAGGTGCTGGGAGCAACTAGGCGCACTTGCCGGCGGGATTTACAGCTTAGGGTTTCAATCCTCTCCCAGCTTAGGTGCTGGGAGCAACGGGTACCTGCCAGCGATGTGGGTAAGCTTCTACATGTTTCAATCCTCTCCCAGCTTAGGTGCTGGGAGCAACCCTTCGCCACCTTTATGCTTCTATGATGTTGGCTGTTTCAATCCTCTCCCAGCTTAGGTGCTGGGAGCAACGCGTACTCGATATCACCGTCGCAGTCGTAGACGAAGTTTCAATCCTCTCCCAGCTTAGGTGCTGGGAGCAACAATTTCCGGTTGTGTGCGATACTATATAATAGAAGTTTCAATCCTCTCCCAGCTTAGGTGCTGGGAGCAACTGGCGGTGGGTCACGCCTTGGCTACTACAGAGCAGTTTCAATCCTCTCCCAGCTTAGGTGCTGGGAGCAACTGCAATGCTGGCCGAGGCTATTGCTAACGGTCTCGTTTCAATCCTCTCCCAGCTTAGGTGCTGGGAGCAACAGAAACGCTCATACTTCTCTGCTATGACTGGCAAGTTTCAATCCTCTCCCAGCTTAGGTGCTGGGAGCAACTTTTCTGTCTGCTTGCCGGTGAGACATGCTTTCCGTTTCAATCCTCTCCCAGCTTAGGTGCTGGGAGCAACTAGAGCAGGCGTGTGGGCCATCCTGTGTCTGCTAGTTTCAATCCTCTCCCAGCTTAGGTGCTGGGAGCAACCCTCCTTGTTTATTTGCTGCTTATATTGTAACAAGTTTCAATCCTCTCCCAGCTTAGGTGCTGGGAGCAACCCTAACTTATAAAAAGGAGGTTGTCCCCGGTGAAGGTTTCAATCCTCTCCCAGCTTAGGTGCTGGGAGCAACAATACCCAATCGGGTAGAGGGACCCTATGCGGCGTTTCAATCCTCTCCCAGCTTAGGTGCTGGGAGCAACGTGAACCTTGTCCAAGGAACACCTCGGAACGAACGTTTCAATCCTCTCCCAGCTTAGGTGCTGGGAGCAACTTCCCAGCCCCGGGTTAGCTTTCTCCCACATCCGGTTTCAATCCTCTCCCAGCTTAGGTGCTGGGAGCAACGCTCTACCGCCTCCCGCCAGATGCGCCGATTATAAGTTTCAATCCTCTCCCAGCTTAGGTGCTGGGAGCAACCCCTGCCGTCCAAGACTTGTCGCCGAACGGCAATGTTTCAATCCTCTCCCAGCTTAGGTGCTGGGAGCAACGATGTTGTATCCCGTATGT
>JBMNSQ010000172.1:0-2903 GCA_050945275.1 bacterium
AGAAGATCCTTACCAGATATGGACTGCAAACGATCTAGACGGCGTAAGAGATCATTTAGGCAGTTCTTTTATTCAGATGGCGGATATAGATTTGTCAGGATGGGATTGGGAACCGATAGGCTCTCCTGGAAACCCATATTTAGACACTCAAGATAACCCATTTACAGGCAAAATTGATGGTAACAATTTTAATATAAGTAATTTATCCTGTAAAATACAAACACAACCTGTGGGCTATATTAAACAAGCTGGTTTAATAGGAATGGCAGAAATGGCTACATTGGTAAATATTTCTCTAATTAATGTAGATATTATTAATAACTTTGGAAGTGTAGGAGCATTAATTAATACAGTTGGTGCAGGAGTTCTGATTGAAAATTGCAAAGTGAATGGTAGGATAGAAGGATATGGAGGTGGTTTAGTTGCTAGGGTAGATAATATATGGAGCAATATACAGAAAACTACTTTGATACATAATTGCTCTGCTTTTTGTGATATACAAGGAGATGGGGAAATCGGGGGATTAATAGGTAGTGTCTCATCCAATCAGCCTCCCTATTCAGTCAAGATCAGCAATTGCTATGCTATTGGCGATATACATAGCGATGGCTTATATATTGGAGGATTTATTTCTCATATAGATGGGCATATTGAAATTACAGATTGCTATTCAATTTCCAATGTAGCTGGCGCTTCTTTTGTAGGAGGCTTCATTGGTCACTATTCTCAAGAAAACGGGCTTATTAAAAATTGCTATTCTGTAGGTAAGGTTATTCACCAAACTTTAAATTCACATTATTATGGTGGTTTTATAGGTTTTAGCGGCGGTGTAGTAACTCCCATAAATTGCTATTATAATTCTGATATTGCTGGGTGCACAGATGATTATAAAGGCGAGCCTCGCACTACAGTAGAAATGACGTACCCCTACCTCGATCCTGAAAATATATATGCAGACTGGGATTTTCACAAAGTTTGGGTGCATGATAAGCCAACCAGTAAATATCCAATTAGGCAAACTCTTAGGGGAGGCCAATTTATTATTGATACTTGCTTAGTTTATGGTGCAGATCGTGCCTTTTGCGAATATCGTTATTTGGCACACATTTTACTTCAGAAAACCTATTTTGATAATGAAACACTTATGTTCGGCGGGTATGATGTCACCCAGCATATTAAAAATATAGACAGCAAAATTTATTTACCCGTTAGGGTAATTGCACAGGATTTACTTAAACTTAAGGTAGACTGGGATGAAGGTAACCAGCAGGTTCATATTACTGGAAATGCGTCTGGCCCCATTAATGACGGTTATCCGCATTTCATCAGGGGAATGGAATTAGCCTATAGGATACTTAAACCTATAACTGGTGGAGTTGTAACGTATCTTTAAGAAAGGACGGTGATTTTTTATGCCCTACACTAAATACCCTACTTTATGGGATCTTTATGAAAATGTAGGCTGGGACCAACCTACAAGGACGGTTACCGTTCAGGGCGCACAGTTTCAAGCAGGCAAAATCCCTGGCACGTACTTTGATCCTCAGGGAAGGCATTATGTTACCGATAGGTCAGCTCTGGAATCAGCGATTAAAGCGCAGACTCAGCCACAGATACAGCAGCAGCCACAGCAACCGCAGAATATTACACAGGAGTTTACTCCGCAGGTGCAGAACCTCCTTAGCCAGATCAAATCATACATTAGCCGGCCTCCACAGACCCCGGATGAACTGCTACAAAGTGAATACGGACAGCAGTTACAGGCAGCGGCAGACACCATGCGCGATCAGCAAATGCGACAGGCGAGGGCGCAGCTTGCAGCAGCAGGAGGGCTTTATCCGGACGATACAAGGGCAGCAGAGAGATTTGCACAGGTGGGTGCAGAAGCAGCGCGTATGCAGGCAGCGGAAGTATTGCCCGCACTGATGCAGGCAGCGCAAAGCCAAAGAATTATGGGGCTAAACGAACTTTTGTCCGGCTTGGGCGCACAGTCCGGGGAAGAGGCAGCGGCGCTGAATAGAGCGCTTAGTACGTTCCAGACGTATGCACCCTATCAGTATCTTACTGAATACCAGAGGCAAGCCTTGCCTATCCAGTGGGCAGAAGCGATAGGAGAAGTGCCCGGAGGTTCTATCCCCGGAGGCGGCGGTATTGTTCCTGCAAGGCAGTATGTCGAACAAAAAGGCGGTAAAATAGACTGGCGACGCGCTCCTGATGGCGGAAATATTGTAATCATTAACGGGCGCAATATTCATGTTGAAGAAGCTGGTGGGCAAAACATTGACGGCAGAATATATTTGCCACAATGGATAATAGATCAGGCATTGGGGGTGGCGTAAATGCTGACTGCTGAAGAAACAAAGGGTATAATCGAGCGGGCTAGGGCTAAAGGGGTAGATATGTCCTGGCTACAACCACAAGCAGCACAAGCTACGGTAGGCGGAGTAGAGCGCCTTTCTCCCGGTGCTGCACAGCTTATGGAAGCAGTAAGGCAGGCGCAGGCGGCTACTCCCGTATATATGCCTTTCCCGGGCGGCACTCCTACACAAAGAAGGAGAGAGGCAGAGGAAGCTAAAAGGCAGTTTGAGATAGGGCAAGAGTTCAGCCGGGAGAAATTCGACTGGGAGAAGGATTTAGCCGAGAGGCAGTTCGCGGCTGATCAGGCGTATAGGGACGCGCAGCTTGCATTGTCGAGACTTAGAGCAAGCGGAGGCGGCGGAGGCGGAGGTGGGGCGGGATACGACACGGAAACACCCTGGGGGGCTATTGATACGCTGATTTCGGCAGGGGCAGGTATAAACGACGTTATGGAATACGTCAATCATCCGGCTAACTTTGCTTCGTACAAAAAGCACGGGGTAACGCTGGATCAAATGAGCGAATATGCGCAGAACAGGTATAAG
>JBMNSQ010000173.1:0-2864 GCA_050945275.1 bacterium
ATGATAAAAGTATATTTCAGCTTGTTCCCAAAGAATTAGAAGGAGAATTTAGGAGAGAATCAGGGGAAAAGTTGGGGGAACAAACGGATAGCGATGGTTCTATTCTATCAGACGGCGGGAAACCTTCAAGTTCTCCGCCAGAAGAGCCTGAACTCTCGGAAGAACCTGAATCACCGACACAAGTTGAATACAGAATTATCCCTCAACGAAGCGATTGGGGGAGAATGGTTTATAGGTTTAATAATGGTAAATTATATTGCGATTTTTACGAACCAATACCGGGAAGAGAATATCATTATTTAACTTGGGAAGGTCGAGAAGAAGAAACTAAGTCTGACCCTATTACGGAAGAACTTGATTTATTGGATGCTTGGGAGAAATGGTGCAACGAAGGATATTGTGCCAGTTTTAAAAGGACGTTTACCCGAAAATGTTTTTACCAACTTTAGACAGGAAGATGATACGTTAAAATTTGATTTAATATATTGGTATGGATTAGATGCGCCTAACGAAGTACGCTCTCCTCGAATATACTCTCATTCTGTTTTTTCCAACAACAGAATAGATTTTTAGCGAAATGTAAAATATATTTTTAATATTTTTACCAAATCATTATTTGATAAAGAGAGGCTTTTGCCTCTCTTTTTGCGTTTGAAAGGAGGTATTTTTATGTGAAGGCTAAAGAGCGCATTCAGGAATTGCGGAAACAAGGCATTGACCTTGTTTTAGAGGTTGAACGCCTTAAGAGGAAGGTTAGAGATTACCTTAATAGGGTTAAAGAGATTGAAGAGGAGGTTTGCGAAAAAGAGTGAGCGTTACCATTAAACAGAATCTTATTCCGAAGGGACGCAAAAACCGTCCCGCTACTTATTCCGGTTATAAAGGCTATAAAGTTTATGGAATGGTAATGAAACCGACAACGATTACCATTCACAATGCTGGTTCAAATTTTAATGCTAAAGAATTAAGTAATTACTGCAAAAGCACCGAATGCGCTAATCGCCCTGCCTCATGGCATTTTTCTGTAGATGAAAAAGAAATTTGGCAATCATTACCATTAGATGAACCGTCATGGCACGCTGGCGATGGGGTTAATGGCCCAGGTAATTTAGGTTCAATTTCGATAGAAATATGCGATTATGCTATGATGAAGTCTCCTAAAAATGAAAAGTTATATTTGCAGGCGGAAGAACACGCCGCTAAACTTTGCGCTTATTTAATTAAAACGGTACCTACATTAAAACCTTTCCCTGATTGTTTAAGGCAACATTATCATTGGTCAGGGAAGAATTGTCCGAAGTGGATTCGGGAAAGAAAAAACGGATGGCAAGAGTTTATTGATAAAGTGCATAAATATTTGGCTACTGCTGTGCTTTACCGTGTAGTTTGCGGTAGTTTTACCACATGGGAAGCGGCTGATAAGCATATTGAAACATTGGCAAAAGCAGGATTTGATTCTTTTGTAGTAGGGTTTAAGCATAACAATACAACTTATATTAGAGTAATTTGCGGTAGTTATAGTAACAAAGAAAACGCCGAAAAGCAAGTTAATGTTTTGAAGGTGAAAGGCTTTGATTCATTTATCGTAACGTATGACGGGAAAGACGACCCCTTACCGCCGAGAGAGGAACCAAAGCCCGAACCGCAACCCGAACCGCCGAAAGAAGATACTACTATTTATCGAGTAATAATTAACGGCAAACAAGTTATCGCATTAACGGGCTTCGAGAAAGCAAAGGGTTATGCGCTATCTACGTATCTTGACGATGAAATTGTATTGCAGAATGTAGATACAGGAGAAAAGATTAAAATTCAAGATGCCAAACCCAAGCCTGAACCACAGCCGGAACCCGAACCTACCCCTACCCCCGAGCCTGAACCGGAGCCTGAACCTGAACCAGAACCGGAATACGAATATAATTTAATAGGATTAGCCGAAGCAACGTTGGAGCAAGCAAAACAGTGGGCTAAGAATCGTGGAGCAGATGAAAGATTTATCAATATTGCTGATACTTATTGGCGCTATGGAGAAATCATGGGATTAAGGGCTGACGTGCTTTATGCTCAATCCGCACATGAAACAAACTTCGGAAAATACACCGGCGTTGTAACACCTGATATGAACAATTGGGCCGGTATCAAAACCAAGAATCCTTTCGGCGATAAAAGAGAAGACCATGAGACTTTTGCTTCACCCGAAGACGGAGTAAGAGCGCATTTCAATCATATGGTAGCTTATGTAGGTTTGGAGCCTGTAGGAGAACCCCATGATAGATACTACGTAGTTTTAAGTATGCCCTGGGCTGGTAAGGTAAAGTATCTTGAAGAATTAAGCGGTAAATGGGCACCATCAAGCACTTATCATGCTAAGATTATAAAATATCTTGAAGAAATGTTGGCTACGGAAGTAGAACCTGAACCCCAAAAACCGTCTTTGATTTCCGCTTTGATCAAGCTATTAGAGCAATTACTTGAATTAATTGTTAAGTTTATAAATTTGCTTAAAGGAGGGGAGTAAGAATATGAAGTGGCCTGAGAAGCTGAAGAGCCGCAAGTTTTGGATGGGTGTTGTTGCCGCTGTCCTGGTGCTTCTGAATGAAGCTTTTGGTTGGGATGTTCCCTCGGATACCGTAATGGCTTTTGCTGCTATTGTAATTTCTTACATTTTGGGTGAATCGTATATTGATGGAAAAAAGTATTAATGGACTTTTAAGGGAGTGCCCCTTGCAGGGTACTCCCTTATTTTTTTCTGATGAAAGATTTATACTTTACAGCAGTTGCAGAGTCATAAATTATTACGTATATTATATTGAATTTATGACATCAATAACATATAATATCAGCACGGGGGGTGGAAATTTGTT
>JBMNSQ010000174.1:0-2857 GCA_050945275.1 bacterium
CCATTCAGTAATAATGCGTTTTTGCAGGGTTTGGATAGCCGACGGCATCGGGCCGATGCAAGTGAAAATTGCCCAGGTACAAGCTGGAACAGTATATTCCTCCAACCCGTCCGGTGCGGCCATATCACTGGCGGCGGCAATATAATAATCGAATTCCTTGCCGTTCATACAATTGCTTACGCCGAGAATGCCTTTAGGCTCCTAATTCAGCAAACTCAAAATATGTAGGAATGTGCCGCTCTGTATGGTCTTTACCAGAATGCCGGAATCTGTGCAAAGTTCTCCTCTATGTTCAGCTCGTAATGCTCCTTGACCCCGACAATCCGAAATCTGTCCTTTTTTCAATGCGGTAATTCATTTCAGCCTCTCCTTTTATGGTAATTTTGAAGCTGATGGGCAGGTAGGTTTTCAGGACAGCGCCGGGTTTTCGCGCTTCGGAGGGTGCAATTCCGTGTACGCTCTTAAAGGCGCGGTTAAAAGCAGTGGGCGAATCATAGCCATATTTTAAGGCGATATCAATGATCCGTTCGCTTCCGCTTTGTAAATCCAACGCCGCTTTTGTCATCTTTCGCCTGCGTATATATTCCCCGAGCGGCACCTCCGCCAAATAGGAAAACATGCGCTGAAAATGAAAGGGGGGGCATGCCGCAATCTGCGCCATGCGCGTCAGGTCAATTTCATTCTCCAAGTGTTCTTCCAGATATGCGATTACTGCGTTGAGCCTGTTCAGCCATTCCATACCATCATCTCCTTTCTCCATGTTATAAGGAAGCTATCGGCTTCGTCCTCTCTTTTTCCTGCACAAATCAAAGAGATTGTTCTTTGTATGCTCAATATCCTCAACCGGAAGTCAGTTATCCATATTTACGTAGGAATGGTTGCCAACCTTGGGCGCTATCCCTTGCAACAAGCCAGCTTGCTCAAGGTGCGACTGCACGATTCACGACATACCCATGAAAGCCTACTGCTGGCCCGTAGCGTTCATCCTAAGGTGGTGCAGGAGCGATTAGGACACTCCTCCATTACCGTGACCCTTGATCTTTACAGCCAGCGGCAGCGACCACGTTGACCAGCCTAATAAAAGAAAAAAGCCCTGCTGAACAACAGAGCGAGTAACAATAAACATATATCCTTCCAACACTAGCAGAGATGCTCCTCTGCTAATTCTTTTTAACCCTGTGGCAGCGGATTGGCAGCGAAACTGCTGCTTTCTCCTACTTCCAAAAACTTCAAAACCCTGTAAAGCTTGGTATTACTGGTGCGGACGGAGGGACTCGAACCCTCAAGGATGTTATCCACTAGATCCTAAGTCTAGCGCGTCTGCCAGTTCCGCCACATCCGCACGTTTGCATATTGAGAAAGAAAATGGCTGGGGCGGCTGGATTCGAACCAACGCATACAGGATCCAAAGTCCCGTGCCTTACCGCTTGGCTACGCCCCAACGTATAGAAGTGAATAAAGAAACCGCCTGGGCGATTTCTTGATGGCATAAATGGGGTGAATGATGGGATTCGAACCCACGACCCCCAGAGCCACAATCTGGTGCTCTAACCAACTGAGCTACATTCACCACAAATCCTATCGCCAGTATAACAAAAACGGTAATAAGGGTCAAGTGGAACATGGCGTCCTGGGAGGGACTCGAACCCCCAACCCACAGCTTAGAAGGCTGTTGCTCTATCCGGTTGAGCTACCAGGACAAGACATGGAGCGGGAAACGGGACTCGAACCCGCGACACCCAGCTTGGAAGGCTGGTGCTCTACCACTGAGCTATTCCCGCTTGGCTTTTTATTTGCTGGTCGGGGCGATAGGATTCGAACCTACGACCCCATGGTCCCAAACCATGTGCGCTACCAAACTGCGCCACGCCCCGTCCTCGCGTACTATATTATAGCTTATTTACCCTCATTCGTCAAAATAAATTTGAGCTTAACGCAGCCTCGAGAAAACTGGAACGAGACGGGAGCTCGTTCCCTATGCTCAGACAAAATTGCCAGTTGGTATCAACGCCGTTGCCTACTAGATTCTTAATCTATTTTGAAGTATCTCACGCAGTTTGCCAATGGCGCGGCCGCGGTGGCTAATGCTGTTTTTTTCTTCTAAGGATATCTCGGCCATAGTGCGGCCGAATTCTGGCAGGTAAAACAGCGGGTCATAACCGAAACCGCCGCTCCCTTGTGGAGCCTCTAGGATTATACCGTCGCAGGTTCCGTCTACAATAAGTTCCTTATCGGGGCCCCATACCAAAGCTAATACCGATCGGAACCGTGCCCGTCGGCACTCAGGTGGTAAGCCTTGCAGCTGTTTAATTAGCAAGGCATTGTTAGCAGCATCATCACATTCGGGCCCAGCAAAACGATGAGAATAAATACCTGGTGCTCCATTAAGCGCATCTACTTCTAAGCCCGAATCATCGGCTAGACTGGGGTAACCAGTAGCTGCAAAAGCTGCCTGGGCTTTTATTAAAGCATTGGCCTCGAATGTGTCCCCATCTTCTTCCACTTCTTCTATCGCCGGGAAATCCAGTAGCGACTTAATCTCGAAGTCAAAACCAGCTAAACCCGCTTGAAACTCATCAACTTTTCCCCTATTATGTGAAGCTATCACCAGTACCGTCCGCGACATGCTACTTTCCTCCAACCAGAGCAGCGTCTGGACCTAAGGCCGCTTTTTGCTTAGCAATTATTTGTTCAATGCCGGTACTAGCTACATTTAATAATTGGTCCAGCTCGGAGCGACTAAAAGGTTCTGCCTCGGCAGTTCCTTGTATTTCTACTATCCTGCCGTCACCGGTCATAACAAAGTTCATATCCACATCGGCTTGTGAATCCTCCGCAAAGCTAAGGTCTAACAGCA
>JBMNSQ010000175.1:0-2836 GCA_050945275.1 bacterium
TACCAAATGATCGTTTCCATGATGGACACGATGCCTATGGCTCCGGTAGTCATGGCGGTAGTGTTGATCACAATGATGCTATTCTATGCCACATCTTTTGACTCCATTGCACTGACTGCTTCCTGCTACAGCTACCATCGACTTGGAGAAAATGAACAGCCGCATAAAGTGATTCAATTGATGTGGTGCATTCTATTGATTCTGCTGCCCATCGCGCTGGTCTTTGCGGAGAGTTCTATGAACAATCTGCAGTCTGTCAGTATCGTAGCGGCTTTCCCCATTGGTGCGGTAATCGTTCTGATTGCGGCCAGTTTTCTGAAGGATGCCAAGAAATATTTAACGGATAGGAACATGGATAACCATTGTGACTGAAGCGTACGAGTACAGTTAAGCAGCCATAGTATAGATGCCGGATTCTTATGGCTTTTTCTTCATTAACGGATCGATCCTATATAGATATCACACATGGATACAGTCGTGCTCTTGCACTAAGTATTTGGGTTAAGGACATATATAGTAGTAGAAAGGAATTGATAATATGGTTCAGAAAGAGAAAAACTTAGTTATTCTTGCCGCAGGCATCGGATCTCGGTTCAAGGGCGGCATCAAACAGCTGCAGAGTGTGGGTCCTGCTGGGGAATGCATTATGGATTATTCCGTGTATGATGCTCTGGAAGCGGGATTCAATCGGATTGTATTTATCGTCCGCCGGGATTTTGCCGATCGTTTTGAAGAGCAGATTGGCTGCCGAGTCCGCCGTATTTGCGAGAAGTATGACGCGGAAGTGGAGTGTGTGTTTCAGGATATCAATGACCTCCCCGGAGGCTTTGTGTGCCCGGAGGGGCGGACGAAACCTTGGGGAACCGCTCATGCCTTGCTCAGCTGTAAGAGTGTTCTCCATGGTGGCTTTGTAGTCGTCAATGCAGACGACTACTATGGAAAGGATGCCTACCGCCGGATGTCTGAGTTTCTGGACACTTTGGAAGAAGATTCCCGGGGCAGATGGGCTATGGCAGGTTTCTTCCTGTCCAATACCCTTAGTGATTATGGTGGTGTGACAAGAGGTCTGTGTATGACCAATGAAAGCGGTCAACTGACCAGCATTGTGGAAACAAAGAACATCCAGAAAGATGCGGCGGGTCCTTATGTGGAAGATGCGGAGGGTGTCAAGCATCTCGATGGCAGTATCCCTTCCTCTATGAACATGTGGGCATTCACCCCGGATGTGCTGGGGGTGCTTGAAGATCGGTTCGTGACTTTCTTGACAGAGGGAGGGTTGGAAAATCCTAAGTCCGAATTTCTGATTCCCACCGAAGTCGGCGGTATGTTGTCCGATGGCGTGAAAGTAAGTGTTCTGCCTACAACCAGTCGGTGGTTTGGTATGACCTTCTCTGAGGAAACTCCTATGGTGCGTCAGGCGCTGGCACAGATGACACAAGCGGGTACATATCCCACCCCCCTTTTCTGAAATCGAATTGCGCGATGACTTAGATTGCTGTTTATAGGGACAAAGAAAAACACGCTGGTCTAAGTTATATCCATTGTTGAGTGAAGAGAATGCGTATATTATCATTCTCTTCTGTTGTTGAGGGATTTTAATTGTTTCTTTTGTTTTATTATACGCCGCCGGACAACACTGCATGGTGCTGTCCGGCGGTTGTGGTTACATGGTCTGTCCCTCGTTGTTGTCATGTTCATAACCAGTGGATCGCTGACCGTGGGCCTGCTTCTTTTCCTCGATTTTCTGCCGCAGTTTTCGGTCAATGGAATTTCTGCGGTGGATATGCTCATTGGCGCGGCTCTGGATCATGCCAGCTAATCCCCGGAACAGTCTGAACACCGCAGAGGTGGTTTGCTGGTGGATATGATTCTGTACCTTTTCCATCAGTGCGGAAGCGTATTCATTTCCGTGGTTGGCGGATGCTTTCAGCCACTCCATGCCCACTTCCAGATTCTGTGGCACACCATGCCCGAAGCAATAAATTTTGCCAAGCTGGTATTCCGCATAGGCATTGCCTTGCTCCGCTGCCAGTTCGAACATGGAGATGGCTTTCTGAATGTCGGTTTTCAGGTACTGCTTGCCCACTCCATATACCGCATCTACACTCCCTCGGATGGCGGCTTTATGGAAAAACTGCTTTACTTCGGAATTTGGCTCCACCTCCTGCTCACGCAGACTACTAACTGCGTTTGGGTACACATCCGAGCCATCATCAACAAAGTCCACACGGGGCGGAACCGGGTCTGACAAGGGCAATTCTTCCTGCGGGATGTGTAGCCTCATCGCTGTCTGTACCACGGCGTTACGAATGGCCTTGAATTCCTTCTGCTGTTCCAGAGGGATCCGCTCCGGCATCTTATCCGTATAGGTGCGAATCACATCTTCTTTCTGTTCATACCACAGGGAGTACAATTCCTGCATTCTGCTGTCCCCGGCCAATGCAGCAACAATGGCATCCACCAGCTTTTTCGTTCCAGTATTGAGGTATCCGTACTGCTTCTTGCCCTTGGTTTTCGCCAGCCTGTCCGCAAGTTGAATGAGCATCATCTGCATCTGGGGATTTTCATATTCTCTGCGGTTGATTTCATTGACGATCTGCACGATCCTGTCACGGCTTTCCTGACGGAGTTCATCCCGGAGATCCGTCTGCTTCTGATAGATCTGCAGCAGATCCTGACGGAAGATCTCCTGCGCCAGATTCGCCTTGATAGTTTCAATCCCCTTGGTGGAGAGGTAGGCTTCATTAGGGTCGACAGAGTAGGCCATCATGTGAACATGAGGATGATTGCCGGAGTTGTGAAACGCAGCGTACCAGCGAAAATTCTCCGGGGCGAT
>JBMNSQ010000176.1:0-2809 GCA_050945275.1 bacterium
TTCACCTTTAATGCTGCCGGTAAGACACACCCGGGTACAGGCACCGCAGCCGCGACACTTGTCTGGGTTCACTCGGTACAAAAAGAGCGTCCGACACACCCCAGCCCGACAGAATCCGGCTAGATGTTCCTCGTATTCCGAGCGGAAATACCTCAAGGTAGAAAGCACCGGATTAGCAGCCGTTTGTCCTAGACCACAAAGAGCCGTATCTTTTAATTCATGCGCCTGCTCTTCTATCAGTTCAATATCCCCGGCGTGCCCCTGACCTAATGTGAGATCGGTTAAAAGTCGAAGCAGTACCGGTATCCCTTCCCGACATGGTAGACACTTACCGCACGACTCTTCAGCCAAAAACTCCAAAAAATAACGGGCTAAATCTACCATACAAGTTCTCTCATCCATCACTATTAACCCGCCCGATCCCATCATAGCCCCAGCTTGACTAAGGTGCTCGTAATCCACTGGAATATCTACCATTGATGCCGGGAGACAGCCACCGGAGGGGCCACCCGTCTGGATAGCCTTTAGCTTTCGATCGCCAAGTAATCCTCCACCGATGTCATATATTATTTTCCGAAGCAAAATACCCATAGGCACTTCCACTAGGCCCGTGTTCTTAATTTTACCGACCAACGAAAACACCTTCGTACCCGGGCTTTGTTCGCTAGGTCCCAGGTTCCGAAACCACTCCCAGCCGTGGCTTATTATAGCCGGCACATTAGCCCAAGTTTCCACATTATTCAGCACAGTCGGTTTATCATATAACCCTTTTTCTACACTGCGAATATACTTAGCTCGCGGTTCGCCCGGGCGGCCTTCCAAAGAAGCCATGAGGGCTGTAGATTCACCACAGACAAAAGCTCCGCCACCTTGATAGATAGCTATATCAAAGGAAAAACCGCTGCCTAAAATGTTTTCTCCTAGCAAACCGCTATTGCGAGCCGCTATAAGAGCCGTATTCAAATGCTTTACCGCTAGCGGATACTCGGCTCGAACGTAAATGTACCCCTTTGTTGCCCCTATAGCGTAAGCGCCAATGATCATGCCCTCAATAACACTATGCGGGTCACCCTCCATAATACTGCGATCCATAAAAGCGCCCGGATCACCTTCATCGCCATTAGCAATAACATAGGGATCTCCCCCCGCTCGGCGGCATGTTTCCCACTTAACGCCGGTGGGGAATCCGGCTCCGCCACGGCCCCGAAGACCAGACAACTTGATCTCTTTAATAACATCGGTCGGCAACATTTGCGTTAAGACTTTGCCGAGGGCTGCATAACCACCGGCCGCAATGTAGTTGGACAAACTTTCAGGATCGATCCGCCCATTGTTGCCTAAAACAACCCGCTGCTGGTGTTTATAAAAGGGTATGTCCCTAACATAGGAGACAGACTGGTGCGTCACAAGATCATGATAAAGCAAGCGAGGTAACAATTCCCCTTTGAGGACTGTTCTCTGTACAATATCGGACGCATCTTCTGGCCGTACTTTTTGATAAAATATGTTTTTTGGCGTGTACACTACTAGCGGTCCATGCTGGCAAAACCCATGGCAACCCGATGTCTTTACCTGTAACCGTACCGCCTCTGTCAATTCAGCGCGATCGGCCTCGGCCTGTAATGCCTGCCATACCTTCAGGCTGCCGCTAGCGCGGCAACCGGTACCACCGCAAACCCACAAGATTGGCGTCTCACCTTTTAGGGAAAGACGGTACTTTTCTAGAGAAGCAGCACTGCCAAATTTCATAATTACACCTTCTGTAGTATTGTCCGTACCTTACTTACTGTTAGTTCACCATAGGTTTCGTCATCAATTACCATTACAGGCGCCAAAGCACACGCGCCCAAACAATTTACGGTCTCCAAAGTAAACTTGAGATCTTCCGTGGTCTCCCCTGCCGATATACCGAGCATGTTTTCCAATTCCTCTAAAATAGTAGCTGCACCCCTCAGGTGACAAGCTGTCCCCAGGCAAACCCTTATTACATGATCGCCCCGCGGCCTTAGACTTAGTGTCTTATAAAACGTAGCCACACTGTACACTTGGCTTAGAGATACATTCAAATGGTCCGCAACCTCTTGCAGCACCCCTTGTGGTAAATAGTGGTAACGTTCCTGGACATCTAGCAGTATGGAGAGTAATTCGCTTGGATGCTGCGAATGACGAGCCAGTATTTCGGCGATACTCTCAGAGAGCTCGGTTACCCCGCCATAACACCACCTTCTTCTAACCATAGTAGTCCCAATGGGGTGAAGCCGGTTATTCGGCATGACAACCAGTGAACATCACATCCTCAATATCAAGACCAATTCTGTCTCCTCCCACGCCACCTCCTCCAAACAATAGTAATTCTCCCCTAATCTGCCCGCTGTCTTTGTTATGCTTATGACTAAGTTCATACCGAAATTCTCTTTTTCTGCTACGACCATGACTCCTATTTATCCAACCTGGCACTATATTGTATAGTTTCCCCTATTGCCTATATACTGAAAACTTAAGACAAATAGCCGCCACTTCACCTGCCCTCACCATAGATAAAATCCGGTAGAACCAATACTACCGGACCTTATCTATTATTGCGTAATCCTAATTCCTGTGTCACGGCATGAAGCGTTTCTCCGGCAGTACCGTACACAACTACTTCAGCTCTGTCATCGGCCACTGTGGGCTCGCGATTAACAATGGCTAAACGTCCACTATGATAGGCCAATGTATTCGCCGGTGACACCGTAAGACTGGAACCCACTACCAACACCAGCTGGCTTCGCTGTACCTCCTGCATGGCCTGACCGAATGCAGGCGGCAT
>JBMNSQ010000177.1:0-2791 GCA_050945275.1 bacterium
CTAGCTGTTTCTTTACTTATTCCTTTCACCTTTAATCTGACTCCGTCACAATCTCTACTTCTGCTCACTACTATTTACTGTAGTACCGTTTATGGGGGATCCATTTCTGCTATTTTACTCAGAATACCGGGGTCTTACGAGTCAGTGGCCACCACCTTTGATGGTTATCCATTGGCTAAGCAGGGCAAGGCAGCAAAAGCCCTAGGTGTAGCGTTACTTGCATCGGGTATTGGTGGAACATTTAGTGTTATTGTAATGATATTGATGGCACCGCAGTTAGCAAAGGTGGCCTTGGTATTCGGACCAGCCGAGTATTTTGCTCTTGGTGTATTAGGTTTGAGTGTTATTACAAGTTTCGATACCAAGTCTTTGCCTAAGAGCCTGGCCGCTGCTTTCTTGGGGATGCTGCTGGCTACGGTCGGCATCGATTCTATTACCGGGGTTAGTCGGTTTGATTTTGGTAGCATGGCTCTAAAGAATGGAATCAGCTTTGTGCCAGCTATCATTGGCTTATTTGCTGTAAGTGAGGTTTTGACTCAAGTCCAACGGTCCACCCAGGTGGAGAAGTTGGCTTCTACGCAGAAAATAGCATCGGAACTGCCTAGCCGAAGTGAGCTAAAAGGTTTGTCCGGGGTAATAGCCCGTAGCTCTATTATTGGTACTTTGATTGGTGTTTTACCCGGTGTGGGGGGGACGGTAGCTTCTTTACTAAGCTACAGCGAGGCGGTGCGGACCTCAAAACATCCTGAAAAATACGGGACCGGTATCCTGGAAGGGGTGGCAGCACCGGAGGCAGCTAATAATGCTGCGTGCGGTGGAGCAATGATTCCGCTTTTATCCTTAGGTATACCTGGTAGCGCGGTTACAGCGGTCCTTGTTGGTGCGTTCATGATCCATGGACTAAGACCAGGACCACTGCTTTTTGTCAACAATATTGACTTGGTCTACACTATTTTTATTGGTATGTTTGTGGCTAACTTTCTAATCCTTGCTGTTGGAATTTATGGCATTAAACCGGTAGTTAAAATGTTAGATGTTCCTTATAAGTACATGGCACCGGTAATTTTAGTTTTATGTGTCGTTGGTTCCTATGCCATTAATAACAACTTAGCTGATGTATGGATGATGGCGGGCTTTGGTCTGCTTGGGTACATTATGTCTAAGCATAGTTTCCCGTTAGCTCCCCTTATTTTAGGGCTGGTGCTAGGTCCAATCACGGAGATTTCATTTAGACGAGCCTTAGTGATGAGTCAAGGCAATCTTATACCTATCATCACTCGGCCCATTGTTGCTGTTCTTCTCATTGCTTCTTTGGTATCCCTGATCTATCCGTTAGTGAGAAGCTATAGAGCTAGTAAAACAGTTAAGACTGAAGTGGGGGCTGTATAAGAAATGGCTTATGATTTAGTTCTTAAAAATGGAAGAGTGGTTGATCCTTGCAATAACGTAGATGGCTACCTTGATGTTGCTATTAGTAATGGTAAAGTCGAGGTTGTCGCTAACGAAATCGACGGCGGTTCGGCTAGAGAGTGTTTGGATTGTAACGACAAAGTAATTTTGCCGGGAATTATCGACCCTCATATTCATATTTCTACATGGTTGGGCGGAGGAGCAGGTCATAAGATGATGGCTGCTCGAGGAGTAATTACAGCTCTTGATTTAGGTGGACCGGGCAATGAGATAATTTCTAACTTGATTGAACTTGGTGCCGGCTTAAACGTTGGGTGGTTAAACGCGATAAATTTTAATTTAGATCGGTCCACGAAAGCCCCTACCCAAAGGGAAATAGAATCTGCTTTAAGTAGTACCATGGACGAAGGAGCGCTTGGGGTTAAGATCCTGGGTGGACATTATCCCTTTGAGCCGGAAGCAACGGCTGAAATTATTCGTCAAGCGGCAGAAAGACAGATGTACTGTGCTTTCCATGCTGGCAGCACAAAGACGGGGAGTGACCTGAAAGGGTTCAAAGAGGCAGTAGAACTAGCAAATGAGGCTCCTATACACATTCCCCATATCAATAGTTATTGTCGAGGACGGTACGACAGCGCAGTAGGCGAGGCTGAAGAAGCAATGGCCATTCTAACCCAACACGAAAATATATTTTCGGAGTCCTATTTATCTCGGGATACCGGAACGAGCGGCTTGTGTGTAAATGGAGTACCCGAAAGCAATGTAACCAAACGCGGCCTGGAGATGGGTGGTTATCCAGTAACAGAAGAGGGTTTACGTAAATCCTTGCAAGAAGGCTACACCTCGGTGAGTATTTATTCCGGAGGAGAAAATAAGTTCATAACAGGGGACAGGGCACTACAATTCTGGCGTGAGCATAATACTGATGTTACGGTCAGTTTTCCTGTTAATTCACCTCAGAGTATGTTTCTCCTAGCTACTACCAAGGATTCTCGGGGTAGATTTATTGTTGATTCTTTTAGCACTGATGGGGGAGGAATTCCTCGTAACAGTATTGTCAGTCATGGACTGGCATTGGTCAGGTTTGGGGCAATATCCATAAACGAATTTGCCATTAAGTCCTCGGCTGCTCCGGCTGCAATGCTCGGCCTAACAAACAAAGGGCATTTGGGAGTAGGCGCGGATGCTGATATCACCATGGTTGACCTGGAAAGCGGTAAGGCCGTGCTGGGAGTTGCTCTAGGTAAAATTATTATGGTGAATGGTGTTGTAATTGGTAGCGGAGGCACGCTCTTGACCACAGAAACAGGTGAGCTGAACATAAAAGAGACGGGGTTAAACTATCAGGTGGTGGATATCACTTTTAGTCTTGGCCGTGGTT
>JBMNSQ010000178.1:0-2770 GCA_050945275.1 bacterium
GAAATCAGAGGCAATTGAGCTCGGTTGTCTAGAGACCCCTTCTAACATGCCATTACCACAACGACTGTTTAGTTTGTACCAAGGGATGGAAAAGATACTGGCTGCCCAACCTGAGGCGGTGGCCATAGAGAAGTTGTTTTTTAATAAGAACGTAAAAACGGCTCTTTCTGTAGCTGAGGCCCGAGGGGTAGTACTGCTTTTATGTGCACAGTGCGATATTCCCGTATTTGAATATACACCACCAGAGGTAAAAATGGCGGTTGTTGGTTACGGTCGTGCCGATAAACGGCAGATTCAAATAATGCTGCAGAGGACTTTAGGATTGGAAGATTTACCTCGGCCGGATGACGCAGCTGATGCGCTAGCCATAGCTCTCTGCCATTCTCATGTGGCAAGATTTGAGCAGCGCTTACAGCAAGGGGGGTGAGATTGCTGTTTGATTATATCCGCGGTTTAGTAGTACAAAAAGAGCCTAACCGAGCTGTGCTAGAAGTGGGCGGTTTGGGCTTTGACATAAGTATAACTTCTACCACATCAGGCGAACTTCCTTCGGT
Source organism: bacterium (assembly GCA_050945275.1). Lineage (GTDB taxonomy): Bacteria > Bacillota > DTU030 > DUMP01 > DUMP01 > JAAYWY01. Next base: position 555 of record JBMNSQ010000178.1, read on the forward strand.
GGGAGAAATGGCTAAAGTTTATACGTATCTTCTTGTACGTGAAGATAATCTGGCCTTATACGGGTTTAACTCTTTATTAGAACGAACAGTATTTGTTCATCTGCTGAGTGTGGGTGGCATTGGTCCACGGACGGCACAGGCAGTGCTGTCTACTTTTACTGCATCTGCTTTTATTCAAATAGTGAACAGTAACGATGGACAGGCATTACAAAAAGTAAGTGGCGTCGGCAAGAAAACCGCCCAAAGGATTTTGTTAGAGTTAAAGGACAAGATCCGCCGCTTAGGACAGGAGACAGCTGTACCGATCAGAACGGGAACGGAGCCGGATTTGGCGGTGGCAGCTTTATTACAGTTAGGTTATACAGATGATGAAGCACAGTTAGCAATGGGTCAAGTCGAAAGCAGTGCTGATACCGCCGAGCGGGTGCGTGCCGCTTTAGAAGTTTTGAGGAAGAGGTAGCTGTTTTATGAAAGAAAGGATTGTGGCCGGTGAAGCTGTAGCGGGAGATACAGAGCTAGAGACTACTCTTCGTCCGCAGAGGCTTCAAGATTTTATTGGTCAAGATAAAGCCAAAACTAATCTAAAGGTTTTTATTCAAGCAGCAAAACTTAGAGAAGAAGCTTTAGATCACGTGTTGCTATATGGTCCACCTGGTTTGGGGAAAACTACATTAGCTCGGATTATAGCTAAAGAGCTAGGCGTGAATATTCATGTTACATCGGGTCCAGCTATTGAGCGCCCGGGGGATTTAGCCGCTATCTTAACAAGTCTTAATCGAGGTGATGTTCTCTTTGTCGATGAAATTCATCGTTTAAGTCGCACGGTGGAGGAAATATTGTATCCGGCCATGGAGGATTTTGCCTTGGATATTGTGGTAGGCAAAGGGCCGAGTGCGCGTTCTCTACGCTTGGATCTAGCTCACTTTACTTTAGTTGGGGCTACCACTCGGATAGGGCTTTTGACATCGCCTTTAAGAGACCGTTTTGGTGTGGTGGCCAGGTTAGAGTATTATGATTACGAGGCGCTACAACAGATTATTTTTCGCACCGCTAGCATTTTAGGAATTGCAATTACAAAAGAAGCAGCCCAAGAAGTGGCAGTTCGGGCCCGTGGTACACCGCGTATCGCCAATAGGTTATTAAAAAGAGTGCGCGACTTCGCCCAGGTTAAAGCCGAAGACGTGATTTCTATTGATACAGCCAATGAAGCTTTAACCGCATTGGAAGTGGACCCTTTGGGACTGGATCGATCCGATAGAGAGCTACTGCTGGCCCTAATTCAGCATTTCGGCGGGGGACCGGTAGGCTTAGATACATTGGCTGCTATTTTAAGCGAAGACGCCGGCACCGTAGAAGAAGTGTATGAACCGTATTTATTGCAACAAGGACTAATTAACCGTACAGCTCGGGGTCGTATGGCTACAAGCAAGGCGTATCATCATTTAGGAATACCATCACCCACAGGGCTGGAACAGCTACCAATAAAAGGGAGTGAGTAGACATGCCCGGCTTTGATTATATGGGCAAAGCACTTATGATTGTGGGAGGAACTCTATTTGCTCTTGGTGTTTTACTTAATTTTGGCGGTCGTCTATTTGGTTTAGGACGGTTACCAGGCGATATTTTTATTCAGCGAGGCAACTTCACTTTTTATTTTCCAATTGTAACCTGCATAATTGCTAGTATAATTCTTAGTATACTGATAAGGCATTTCCGTCGTTAATTGTGGTTGTAATGACTAAGGGGTGCAGAGTATGGTTGTAAATAAAAGAAACTGTCTCATAGGTATACTTCTGATGATGCTGCTACTACTTCCGGCATCGAGTGCACAAGCGGCGACTTTGACTCGCGTTGGCCTTTCAATAAATGGCTCAACCGTTCGGCTTACAGGCACTGGAAATCTGCTTGATTCTCAGGGTAACATTATGGCTCATTTGACTGGAACAAATGCGTGTGAGGTGACGGCAAGTCTGGGGCAATTATGGTTAGGTGGTGCCTCTTTTTCTCAGCTACGAGTTGTACCTACCGGTGCTGGAGCCCAAAGCTACTTACAGGTAAATGGCAAAGCTTATCGAGGGGAGTTGGTCATCAGTGCTTCTAGCAGCGGTATTAAGGTCGTGAATGAAGTTGATTTGGAAGATTATTTGCTTGGTGTAGTCGCGCTAGAGATGACTCCGACCTGGCCATTGGAAGCTCTTAAGGCTCAAGCGGTAGCA
>JBMNSQ010000179.1:0-2737 GCA_050945275.1 bacterium
GTTAGCACCGGACTTTCACATTATCCGGTTCGCAGAGACCGAAAAGTTCTTCTGGGAGTTGAGCGATGAAGAAAAGGCACGGCTTAAAGATAAAACCCAGCAGGAGATGAAAAAGCTGAGGGAATTTATGAAGGACAATTACTGTGATGTACTGATACTGGATGAAATAATGGGAGCCATTCACGGGGATCTGGTAAGTGTGGCTCAGGTGTGTCAGATCATTGATCAGAAGCCACGGGAGATGGAATTGATATTGACGGGACGGAATGTGCCTGATGAGATTGCGAGCAGAGCTGATTTGATTACCGAAATGAAGAATATAAAGCATTATATGGAAAAAGGTGTGCCGGCAAGGTTAGGGATTGAGTATTGAAAATTCACAATCTGACAAGACTAAATAAAAGACAACGTATATTGGGATAAGGGTTTAACTTTGAATAAAAAAAGAGAAGAACTGAGCTTATGCGGCATCAGTTCTTCTCTTTTAAACATAGTTTCATTTACCATAAAAAACGATTTTCCACGGGTGGAAGTGTTGTATTAAACTCTGACTGTTAATATTGCATTACAGATCTTTAATCCTGAAGCAGGGGGGTAATGTACTCGACAAATGCAGGCAGTGCGATTTCGGGATCCTCTATCTCCGGATGCCATCTTTTTTCCCACTCCAGTGATAACCACCCATTATACCCATTCTTTTTCAACAGATCTACAGCCTCGGCAATCGGCAGATCACCCTGGCCGACCAGACTCAATTTGAATTCTCCGTTTACTATCTTTGTATCCTTTACGTGAACATGCTTGATATAGGGAGCCAGCTTTGCATATGTTTCGGACATCTCCTCTTTGAAAAACATATAGGGGTGATTAATGTCCCACAGCACTCCTACCGGGTTACCGGCGTGAACTTTTTGCAATATTTTCAATAGTCTGTTGGAGTCTGCAAAATCACCGTGTGTTTCAATAAGCACGTAAACATCCTTGTCCCGGGCGTATTCACCCAATAGATTTAATCCCCGTGCTATCTGATCGATGGTTTTTTCCATATGTGAAAGTTCCGGAATTGAATCCCCAAATACTCTTATGTAAGGTACTTTTAACCGCTGTGCAAGGTCAATGGTGTCCTTGCCTTCCTGAATGGAGTTGTGAAATTTTTCATCATCATCGAATTTACAGGATGTATCCAGACACGATATAGCCAGATTCTTGTCTCTTAACTGGGCCATGGTGTTATCAATATTTTCAGGCAAAAACTGCGGCAGCCTGGGCAGGTACATTTCGTCCCTAACACCTCTTAGCTCAATTCCATGGAACCCAAACCTTGCTGCTTGCTGAAGTATTGTATCCCAATCCCAATCCGGACAGGACAAGGTCGTAAAACTTAGTCGCATAGCAGACATAAAAACCTCTCCTTTACATTTATATTCCCCTTACATGCATTACTGTAAGGGATAATTTAAGCATCTTCAATAAATATTTTTGTTTAACGGTATCAATTCTACGGTTATGTTTGTGCATCAAAAATGACAGCTCCCTCAACAACGATTTATCACATCCAGACTTTCGTCGATCTGAATAGCAGCAAGGCTTGCCATCAGCACGTCTTCATTGGAGATGATGACTTCCTTACTGCCCTGTATGCGATTAACAAAATCCTGTGCCAGTGTTACCGGTATTGATGGGACTTTAATTCTTTCATAGTTATGTGTGTTGCGGATCCACAGTCCGTATGGTTCACTATTGCTTTCCGGATCTCCGGTTGTTCGTATTTCAGCCCTTCCTTTGGTACCTACGCAGAAGATTCTTCCGTCCCCAAAAGTAAAATAGGAATCCGGCATCCACCAGTCCGCTTCCAGTGAAGCTACCACGCCATTCTCCATTTTCACTAATGCATGTACGCTGTCATAGAAAGTCTCGTATTGAGCATAACCGGATTTTATGATATACCCGTCACAAGACGCTATCTCGCTCCCGGTAAACCAGCGCAGCAGATCCACATCATGTATAAGCAGATCTATTGCAATTCCGCCGTTCTTTTCTTTGGAAAAATGCCATGATGCACGGGTCTTTTCCCTTAATTTATGGGGTTTCATTATGGACAAACTTACTATGTCACCCAGCTTTCCCTCCTGTATAATCTTTTGAAGGGCGTAAATCGGAGGGTTAAACCGTTCCGTAAGCATCATTCCGATCTGGATCCGTCCCTGTTTTATTATCTTTTCCAACCTTATATAATCCTGACGTGAAACTACAATAGGTTTGTCAGCCATTACATGGATACCGTGTTCATGGCACAGCTCAATTATATCGATCTTCTCGTTGTTTACAGCAGATGTTCCTAATACATCGGGCTTTGCCTCAAGGAGTTCATCACCTGAGTCAAACAACGGTACATCATACATTTCAGCCAGATTCTCAGCTATGTCAGGCTCTCTTTCATATATCCCGACAAATTCATGACTGAGATTGAGCATCTCTTTGATAAATTCGCCTATATGCTCATGTCTGCACCCATAAATTCCAAATCTCATGATAGCCCCCCAATCTCCGCTTACCATATTTCAACTTATCAACCAAATAAAAGTTTAGTACGGATACCTGTCTATGTCAACCGATACAGAAAACCGGGCGTGAATATATAGTCTTCTCTTATGAAACGGCTTCTTCTTTGCTTTCCTCCTTGTTTTCTATATCATGCCATATATTATCGGCTTCAGCTTTCCATGCATCGGCTATT
>JBMNSQ010000180.1:0-2720 GCA_050945275.1 bacterium
CAGAAAGTCTGGTTATCCTTGGGGCTGAGCACGATCATAGGTGCTACCTGGTCGGTGCTCTCAATTATGCCGCTGTCCAGCATCTTTGTATAGCAGCTGTTCAGCCAACCGGGACCGTTGTTGCCCAGGAACATGAATGAACGTCCGCCGTAGAAGTTATCGGCACCTTCAGAACCACCGACAACCATCTGGTCTTTCCAGATATATCCTTCACGGTACAACTCAGCTACAAATTTCAGCTCTTCAAGAGCTTCCGGAGTAGATATAAATGGTACCCACTCACCGTCAATTTTTACATAGCCACTGCGGTCTTCAGCCATTCCCAGAATCTCCATGAATACGCCGGGGAAGGCCCATGCTTCTGAAGTCATACCGAATGTGTTTCCAGGTCCGTTGCCACCGGGATCTTTTTCCTGTACTTCTTTGATCATGGCTTTTACTTCATCCCAGGTGTACATGTCGCCTTCTTTGTACATGCCTACTTCTTTTGCCCAGTCACGTCTGTAGACGAACAAGGGATAGTAAGCATTTTGCAGCCATTCAGGGTTGTTTCTGAAAGCTGGCCAGCCGTAAAGCTTGCCGTCAACTGTGAGTACCATGTCATCGGAAACGAGCTTCTCACGCTGTTTTGCAAGTTCAGGCCATCTGCTCAGATCATCAGGGAATTCTCTGAAGAGACCTTGGGTAGCCCAGGCACGGAACTCACCGGTATGGTTGAGTTTCATGTCCCACCAGAGGATATCCGGCAGGTCGTCGGTACCGCACCATGTACGTACCTTTTCAAACCAGTCTCCCCATGTTACAGGGATGTACTCCCATTCAACGTTGAACTTCTCGTTGAACCATTTGTTTTTCTCAGTCTGTCCAGATTTCTCAGCGTCCAGTACACACATGCTGATGGTCAGCTTTTGGGAATAATCAGTAGCGGGTTCTTGTTCTTCACCAGCAGGTGTTTCTTCTGATGTTGCCGGCGGGGGAGTTCCCTCATCGGCTGACTGACATGCTGCAACTATTGATGCTAACATCAGTACAGCTAGAAGAACACTTAGAAACTTTTTGATGTTCATTAAGAGACCTCCTTTTAAATGTTTTATTTAGGCTTTTGTAAAACCCTAAAATTCTCTATTTTTCAGGGTTTTACTTCTTATTTCAAGCAGGATTCCCTCCACTTCTGTCGAATTGTATTTTATGTTAAATATATAAATTTAATCCATAAAAGGAAAGGAAGGGAATCCTGCATGAAACCTACACAACTTACCTTCTCAGATTTCATCGACGATTTCCATAAATACATCGTCATCAAAAAACCTATGCTACTTCATCTCCTAGAACAATTCATCAATGTTGAAGAACTAATCCCTCTATCCTGGCATCTTAACTATAATAAACGTGTTGGTCGTCATCATAATAACTCCCTCACCTCTATTGTCTCTACCTTGTTACTTCAAAAATTATTGTCTATCCCAGGCCCTTCTTTACTTGTTACCTTCCTCTCCTACTCTAAAGAACTTCGTGATTTCTGCGGCCTTAAATCCGTCCCTGACCCCTCTTTCTACTCAAGATTTAAACAGGATTACTCCGATGATATTGAAAATTTCTTCCATAAACTGGTCGATATCACTGAACCCATCTGCCAAGAAATCGCACAAACCCTTGAAAAAGAATTAGGCTTCAACCCAGCTGAGCTCTATATCATGGATACCACGGGCATCGAATGCTACGTCAAAGAAAATAACCCTAAATTCTTCAATGCCCTCGTTAAAAAGCTTCAACACCTTAACAAAGATAAACCTAAAGAAGATATCTACAAAATGGCTTACAACCAAATGCCTAAATCCGCCTCCGCTGACCCCAACGTTAAACTACAATACATCAACGGCACCTTCTGCTACGCTCATAAAGCTGTTGTCGTCTCCAATGCTCTCGGCATCATTAGACACCTCGACTTCTGCGATTATCAGCCAGATACCAATAATACCAACTTAAATTCACCTGAAGAAACCAAACTTACATGGGATGGCAAACTCCTTATCCCTGCTATGAACAACTTCTTCAACCGTCACCCTAACTTCAACATCTGGGCCCTAACTGCTGATTCAGGCTTCGATCATGTCCCCAACTATAAATACCTCTTCGAAAAGCACGGAATTCTTCCTGTCATCGCCCTTAACCCCAGAAATACCAAACAAGATTTCGGCAAACCAGGATTCAATGAATATGGGATCCCTACCTGCCCTAAAGCCCCATCCCTCCCCATGAAATGGGATGGCTCCTGCAAAGGTAAAAACAGAGCTTTAAGAAATAAGTTCATATGCCCTAAAACTACCAAGCTCCCCAGCGGCAAATATATCTGTTCCTGTGAGAATAAATGCACTACTTCCAATTGTGGAAGAATGTTTTACACTTATCCCAAAGACAACTACAGAGTTAATACCCCTATACCTAGAGGTACAGAGCTGTGGGATAAGATAGCAGACTGCCGCCATATCATTGAGCAAGTTATATCAAGGCTCAAACTCCCTCTACAGCTTGGTAGTATTAAAGCCAGGAATCGCAGAACCATTAAAGCAGATTTGTTTATGGCTGGTGCTGCTCATCTTATTATCGTTTTACTCGCTTACCGTATGGGAGCTATAGATAAAATTCGCTCTGTTAAGTCTATAGCTTAACCCATATACAGCCATTTCATTGTCAATCAATTTTAAGTCGCTACCTTAATT
>JBMNSQ010000181.1:0-2719 GCA_050945275.1 bacterium
AACGTAAGGTGAGTCTTTGTCTTCGATAAAGATGGCGTCATCTTTAGGGTTTAGTTCAGCCGACAAAGCGTAGTTGGTATTAATTACGGCTATATCTACTTCGCCCAGTGTGCGCGGGAGAGATGCCGCATCCAGCTCTTTAATATCCAGTTGCTTAGGGTTGTCGGTAATGTCAAGCACAGTAGCGCTAAGTCCGGCATCGTCTTTAAGGGTGATAAGCCCTGCTTTTTCCAGCAGTAGCAGTGCCCGGCCGCCATTAGTGGCGTCGTTGGGAATGGCTACCACTGCTTTGTCGGTTACATCCTCGATGTTGGTTATGGTTTCGGAATAAATCCCTAACGGTTCAATGTGTACTTTAGCAATGGTTACTAAATTAGAACCAGCGCCCTCATTATACGAATCCAGATATGGTATGTGTTGGAAGTAGTTAGCATCTAGTTCTTTACTATCGAGAGCAGGGTTTAGTTGAGTGTAGTCACTAAACTCTTGCACCTCTAAATCGATACCTTCATTGGCTAGTTCTGGTTTGACAAAATTAAGAACCTCGGCATGAGGAACAGCTGTTGCACCTACTTTTAAGGTCACGGTTTTGGGCTCGTTAGACGGGTCATCCTGTGCTTCCGGTTGGGCCGGGGATGAGCAAGCGGCCAGGGCCAAGACTAGTACAATAGCTGTACTAATAACAAAGATTTGTTTTAACCAATTCATTTAATCTAACCTCCTTTGTCCTTTAGACGCCTTTAAGGCTAAGCTGTTGCCTAGCGATTGTGTAACTTGAACTAGGATGATAAGGATCACTACTGTTTCCAAAAGGACATCATTGCGAAATCGTTGATAACCGTAGCGGATGGCGATATCCCCCAGGCCACCGCCACCAATGGCTCCGGCCATGGCTGAATACCCGACCAAGTTAATGGCAGTGAGGGTAAAGCCCAGAAGTAGTGCCGGCCATGATTCCGGTAGCAGTACTTTGACTATGATCTGAATGGGCGAGGCTCCCATGGACTGGGCGGCTTCGATTACACCAGGATCTACTTCCTGAAGTGAAGTTTCTACTATGCGGGCTACAAAAGGTACAGCAGCGACGGCTAACGGGAAGATAGCTCCTTTGGTGCCAATGGATACCCCTACTAACAGCTTTGTCAGCGGCATAAGCAAGAATAGTAGGATCACAAAGGGTATTGACCGCCCGGTATTTATGATGCTACCTAAGATAGTGTTTAGCCTAAGGCGGGGGAGAATATGTCCGGGAGCGGTAACCACCAAGAGCACTCCCAGAGGGACACCTACTGCTAAAGCGATGCTAAGAGACAGCCCTACCATGTACAGCGTCTGCCCGGTGGCAGTTAAGATTAGCCTTTGCAGTGCTTTATCGGTTAAGAGAGCTGACACTTTATATCACCTCCCCAGCAGCCAGGGCTGGCCGAACGGCGGCCGGTTTAGGGCGAGTTGTGGGGGCCAAGGTGCTAGTGGTGATAAGCCGCTTAGTGGCGGAAGCATGAGGCTGGGTGAATACGTCGTTTACAGTACCCATTTCCACCAGCCGGCCATCCTCAAGGACGGCTACCCGATCACATACTTGTTTAATGACGGCCAGTTCATGGGTAATGAGAACAATGGTGACACCCAAATTACGATTAATATCTTTTAAAAGGGCCAGAATGGACTGGGTAGTCTCAGGATCTAAGGCTGATGTGGCCTCGTCGGACAAAAGGAGCCTAGGGTGGCAGGCTAAGGCCCGTGCAATGCCCACCCGCTGCTTTTGGCCGCCGGATAGCTGGTGCGGATAAACTTGGGCTTTCTCGGTCAAACCGACGATATTAAGCAGTTCGTCTACGCGCTTTTTTATGTCTGCTTTTGGCTTCCCGGCGATTTCTAATGGGAAGGCAATATTTTGAGCCACTGTTCTTAGCTTAAGTAGGTTAAAGTGTTGAAAGATCATGCCGATTTGTTGACGGGTTAGTGCTAACTCTTTGGGATTGAGCTCGGCTAGATTACGACCGGCAATGCGCACGGTACCTGTTGTAGGGCGTTCCAAATAATTGAGGCAGCGGACCAGAGTACTTTTCCCGGCTCCGGAAGCGCCCATGATGCCAAACACCTCGCCCTCGTTAACGGTAAAAGAGATGTTTTGCAGTGCTGTTACTTTTTCCATCGGGGTAACAAACTCTTTGCTTAGGTTTGTCACTTCTACCATCATGGACCCTCCTTTTTGTAAATTGTATATAACCAGGAAAACATAAAACCCCTCCGACAACAGACGGAGGGGCAAAACACAATTGTATTACCCGTACTCTCATCTGCCAGGATATATATCCTGCTGGAATTGGCACCGGACCGCGTATGGGCGGTTGGTTGCCGAGGTTTCACAGGGCCAGTCCCTCCACCTCTCTGGATAAGAGCTTAAGTTAGCTCAGTATTTACTTGTTGTTGGAAATCTTAGCATAGAAGCTAATAGCTGTCAAGGAATAAAATTTTCAAAGTGTAGTCAATCTGTGATAATGTCATATCGAAGCTAATCTGATAAAATGTCACCCATGAGAGAGGAAACATTTAATATGACAAAGCAAGAGATGAAAAAACTCAGGGTGATTGATTCGGTCATTTCAAGAAGTATCAGCATCAGTGAGGCAGCCGGGTTGCTTGGTTTAAGTGAACGCCAGGTGTTTAGGTTAAAGAAAGGGGTATTGGAAGAAGGAGCCGCGTTCATCATCCATAA
>JBMNSQ010000182.1:0-2650 GCA_050945275.1 bacterium
CTACCCATTTGGGTAGTAGTTTCTAAATTAATTATATGTTTCTCGCTACTTTGTTAATGGGGCAGGAATTATGGTTTTGACGTCTAATATATACCTATGTCCATAGCCCATAAACAGGTGTACACGGCGAAGCGATGGAAGGAGGTCAGGGGGTTACAAAGGTTTTTTAGATTAGAGCAAAGAAGACATTAACGGGTTAAAAGGGGGAATAAGAGGATGGTAAACAATAAAACGAGTTTACTGGCTTTTGTGTTAATTGGGCTAATGGTACTTACAGCTGCTTGTGCGTCTAAACCAGCCGAACAAGAGGAAGTTGGTGGTGAACCGCAGGCTGATGCTGATGTAATTAAAATCGGTGTCTTTGAACCTATGACCGGCGATTCGGCTGCCGGTGGCCAAATGACCTGGGAAGGTATCGAATTAGCCAACGAACTGCATGGTGAAGTGCTAGGTAAAAAAGTAGAGTTAGTTCTAGTGGATAACAAGACAGACAAAAACGAGGCTGCTAATGCTGCCATTCGGTTGGTAGAAAAAGAAAAGGTGGCTGCTATCATTGGTAGTTACGGCAGCTCGTTGGCTATGGCCGCTGGGCCTACTGTGATGGAGGCAAAGGTACCAGCTGTAGGCTGTTCCCCAACGAACCCACTTGTAACTAAGGACAATCCTTACTATTTCAGGGTTTGTTTCATTGACCCCTTCCAGGGCAGTGTTATGGCTCAGTATGCGTACGAGGATTTAGGAGCTAAAACGGCGGTTATTGTACGCAATGTGGGCGATGCTTATTCCGTAGGTCTTAACAACTACTTTAAAGAAGCGTTTATTAAGCTCACTGGTGACGATCAGGCAGTCTTGGCCGAGCTGGATTACCAACAGGGTGACCAGGATTTTACCGCCCAGTTGACCAGCATTAAGAAGTTAAACCCGGATGTTATATTTGCCCCAGGGCCTTATAACGATGGCGCTCTGATGATCAAACAAGCACGGGGCCTTGGTATTACCGCTCCCTTTATGGGTGGTGATACCTGGGAAGCCCCCGAATTTATCCAAATTGGCGGCCAAGAGGTAGAAGGTGTGGCTTTATCTACTCACTACAGTGTCGATGCTGCTCCAACTGATACGGCTAAAGAATTTGTCAATGCCTATAAGCAGAAGTACCAAGAAAAAGAACCTAATGCGTTTGCCGCTTTAGGTTACGACGCTTATATGGTTATTCTAGATGCTATTGATCGGGCCAATTCCTATGAGTCCACTGCTATCCGTGATGAGCTAGCGAAGACGGCCGGTTTCAAGGGCGTCACCGGCACGATTACTTTAGATGAAAATGGTGATGCCACCAAGAGCGCTGTTATATTGCAGGTGCAAGATGGGGTGTTTAAGTATTTAACCACTGTGGAACCGAATTAAGTCTAACGGGGACAGCGTGGGGTAGTCTCAGGACCCAGCTGTCCCCAACACATGCAAAGTGAGGCATGACCATGACAGTAACAGAGTTTTTGCAACACTTGGCTAACGGGGTATCGCAAGGCAGCCTCTATGCCCTTATCGCCATTGGGTACACCATGGTTTACGGTATTATTCGATTAGTGAATTTTGCCCATGGCGACTTGCTGATGGTGGCCGCCTACATGGCTTTTTATGGAATGCTCTTATTTAGCCTGCCATGGCCGCTGGCGTTTATACTGGCGGTGATCCTAACCACTGTGACGGGAGTTAGTGTAGAGCGTGTGGCTTACAGGCCGCTTAGAGATGCCCCTCGTATTTCCGTCCTTATATCGGCCATTGGCGTTTCTTTTTTATTGCAGAATTTAGGGCTGGTAGTGTTCGGCGGTCGTTCTAAAGCTTTTTATGTACCAACGTTTTTTGCAACTATTAACCAGATAGGCGAGACGGCGGTGCCGAATTTGGTGTGGTTTATTCCCTTGGTGACAGTGACTTTACTAATGACATTAATGCACCTACTATATCGCACTCGCATTGGCATGGCCATGCGAGCGGTGGCTCGCGATTTAGATACGGCGCGTCTGATGGCCATTGATGTCGACCAAGTGATCTCGTTTACCTTTGTAGTGGGCTCTAGTCTAGCCGCTGTCGGAGGACTGATGTGGGGACTTAAATTTCCCCAGATTAATCCCCTTATGGGAGCTATGCCAGGGCTAAAGTGTTTTATTGCCGCAGTTATCGGTGGAATTGGCAATATTGGTGGTGCTGTGGCTGGCGGTTTTGTTTTGGGTGTCGGTGAAATTTTATTGGTCGCTTTCTTTCCTGATCTAGCCGGTTACCGAGATGCTTTTGCCTTTGTGCTTTTGATTTTAACTTTGCTCATCCGTCCCACTGGCCTCTTGGGTGAGCGGGTAGCAGAGAAGGTGTAACTATGGGAAAAAATAACCACCGCTTATATACCCTAATAGCCATAGTCGCTCTGGCAGTAATTTTAGCCTGGGCCCAAAATGGCCTGTTTGGATTAGTCTCACCCTGGGACTTGTATACTGTAAGAATTATGAATTTATGTGCTATCAACATTGGATTGGGATTAGCTCTTAATTTAGTAAACGGTTTTACCGGACAGTTTTCCCTGGGCCATGCTGGTTTTATGGCTGTAGGGGCTTATACGGTGGCACTACTTACAATGTCACCGGCAATCAAACAAATG
>JBMNSQ010000183.1:0-2640 GCA_050945275.1 bacterium
TCTAATACATAATAACGCCAATTATGATATTCCAGCTGGCGGCGCAGTTCTTGAATTCTAGTCGCCGCATCGGTAGCCATAGCGCACCTCCTTTATATTTTCTGCTTCTACTATTATATCCCACCGGGCACTAGGTACAAGTTAGCTACATCAATTTCTTCCCTTGAGTACCAAAACTTGCTTTACACCTTTTTGATCGGGGCATAGCGCAAAGCCAAATTCTTAATCCCCACCTGGGGAAAAGCAACCGTTAAAATAGCGTCCGCACCGCTACCCCGACACGAAACTACTGTTCCCCGGCCGAACTTAGCATGTTCTAACCCGTCACCAGGGCGCCAGCCCCCAGTATCCAGCTCGGACTCGGTCCGTTCGCTCCTGCTTGACCGTGAAGCAGGAAACGGTATAACTTTAGCCTGCCCCTTTTTGCCACTCGCCGGTTTCTGCTCATCCTCTTCTTGTCCAGGATAGCTTACTTTAAATAAGAACTTCGCTGGAATCTCACTTAGAAAGCATGACGGTCGGCAATATTGTTCTCGACCATACAGATATCGGCTGCGGGCATACGTCAGATACAACCGCCTTTTAGCTCTAGTTAAGCCCACATAACAAAGACGTCGTTCTTCCTCCAAACCTTCTTTGGTATCAAGCGATCGGCTATGGGGAAACAACCCTTCCTCTAATCCCACTAAGAACACTACTGGAAACTCCAGTCCTTTAGCCGCATGCAGCGTCATTAAGGTCACTGCTTCGACACCAGCATCGTAAGAATCCTGATCAGTATATAGTGATATGGTAGACAAAAAAGTGCTAAGCGAGCTATCATCATTCTCTTCAGCAAAAGAAGCAGCGACAGACAAAAATTCAGCTAGGTTTTCTAACCGGCCCTGAGCTTCCAGCGAATTCTCCGTTTCCAGTAAAGAGCGGTAACCTGTCTCTTCCCATAAATAACTAATTAATTGCGTCAGAGGCAGCTCCGATGCCAAAGCATGCAGTCGCTGCAGCAGCTGTCCGAATGCCTCTATCTGTTGCCCCGTCTTCTTATTGATTCCTTGCACTTTACCCGCCTGAACACAAGCTGCCACTGGGTCTAAACCATTTTCTTGCGCAAAATTCATTAGCCGGGCCCATGTTTGTGGCCCTACGCCCCGGCGAGGGATGTTAATTACCCGTTCCAAACTTAAGGCATCTTCGGGGTTCTCTAAAAGACGCAGGTAAGCCACTGTGTCCTTTATCTCCTGCCGTTCATAAAAGCGCACACCGCCCACCATCCGGTACGGCACTTGCTGTGACAGGAACGCTTCTTCTATTGACCGGGATTGAGCATTTGTACGGTAAAGTACTGCACAGTCCTTTAGCCTAATACCGGAAGATAAAAGATGCTGAAGTTCTCGCGCTACAAAAAAACCTTCTTCCCCACCGTCGGCAGCCTCGTATAAACGGATTTGGTCTCCCTTACCGTTAACTGTCCATAATCTTTTTTCTTTTTGTTGGCTATTGTTAGCCACCACGTAATTGGCCGCATCAAGAATAGTCTGCGTCGAACGATAGTTTTGTTCCAACTTAATAACACGAGCACTAGGAAAATCACGTTCAAACTCCAAGATATTGCGTATATCGGCACCCCGGAAACCGTAAATAGACTGGTTATCATCTCCCACCACAAACAAGTTCTGGTGCTCTCCCGCCAGCAGCCTAACGAGCACGTACTGCACCCTATTTGTGTCTTGATATTCATCCACCAGAATGTGGCGAAAACGGTTCTGCCAATGAGCTAGGGCGTCGGGCCATGTCTGCAATATTTCAACGGTTAGACCAAGTAGATCATCAAAGTCGAGCGCATTGTTCTGTTTCAAAGTCTGCTGATACCAACTGTAAACTGCAGCTACCTTCTGTAGCCAAAAAGAGCTATAGTCACGACTGCCCTCCCGTAGCCAAAATCGTTCTAAACCATCAGGTCCAACTAATTCGTTCTTGGCCCGGGAAATAACCGTCTGCAATGTACGTGGATTATATAACTTATCGTCCAAGTTCAGTTCTCTTAGTCCTCTACGGAGCAACCTTTGTTGGTCAGCCGCATCATAAATAACGAAGTTTGATTTATACCCCACCCGGGTAATCTCACTTCTTAAAATTCGCCCGCAAATAGCATGAAAAGTTCCCAGCCAAATACCGCTGGCAATATCCATTCCCACCATGGTCTCTACCCGATGCCGCATCTCACTGGCTGCTTTATTGGTGAAAGTAATAGCCAGTATTTCCTCCGGACTGACTCCTTGCTGTAGCAAGTAGGCTATACGGTGGGTCAAAACCCTAGTTTTACCGCTGCCTGCCCCCGCTAGTATAAGTAGCGGCCCTTGACCATGTTCCACCGCCAGCTGTTGCTCTTCGTTAAGGCCTAATAACAAATCGTTCATAACATCATCCACCTTAACCCCTAAGTTTTCCCAAACCTTAAAACCTACTCTCACTTCGACACCGATTATATGTTTTCCTGTTACAAAAGAAAACGCCCCTTAGGGGCGGTGAGTTAAGAAAACATTTAATGCGATTGTCGGCATGGCACATCAGGCTATGCCGACTTTCGCTATTTCATGGTTTATTTGGGCTTGCTCAATGGCCTTTCCAAAGTCAAACGCACCG
>JBMNSQ010000184.1:0-2633 GCA_050945275.1 bacterium
GGGCTAAAAGGAAGTGGAATGTTTATGTAACCAAGAGCGGTAAGCAGAGCGATGAACAAGGCAATTACCATCATTTCACGCGGGCTGATCTTCAAGAACCTCACTCCTTCTCCTAGCTTCTTTTTTTGAGAGCTTGTGTTAGACTTGTCCAATGTCCAGTGATTTTACATTTGCCTTGAAATGTTGGTTCTATCATAAATATTTCCCGGGAAATTGTCAACCATCAATCTGGCACAGGTTAACAATAACGGCTTAAGCTGACACAGGGGTCATCCTCCGGATACAAGTAGTTTGCCGACCAAAGGGCGTCCCCACGTATGCCATTGGTGATACGTTTAGGGCGTGCGGGGGGGCAGCTTTCATCCGAGGGATGACCCTCCGTAGTTGCTTATTATTGGTTGAGGGGCGACGCAGAGGTCACCGCATCCAACGTTTGCTTGTCTGTTACGTTCTAATTCACGTGTAGAGCTCCGCTAGCAGCTGGGCGCGGTGCAGGCCCTGTCCTTGGTTCTAAATTGCGCATTAGGGAGCTACCCTGCTCTTTACTCGGTCCCGCTTCTTCCAATAAATTATGAAGATGCTGCCAAATTGGGGCAAAATCTATATCGTCCAGACTGCGTGGCCTCGGCAAGGGGTTTTTCACCACCGCTTGCACCACTCCACCCCGAGACAAAACCATGATATTGTCGGCCAAAAGCAATGCCTCTTCGATATTATGGGTGACAAATACAATGGTTACCCCGGTCTCTTGCCAGATGCGAAGGAGTTCATTTTGAAGACCGGTACGTGTTATGGCGTCCAAGCTGCCAAAAGGTTCGTCCATAAGGAGTACTTCGGGCTTAACGCCCAGAGCACGGGTAATAGCTACCCGCTGTTTCATGCCTCCTGATAGTTGATGGGGATAGAAATGAGCATATTCAGCTAATCCAACTAGGTCTAAATAATAACGAGCCAGCTCTTGCCGCTCGGAGGCATTTTGTCCACGTCCGGCTAGCTTAAGAGCCAATAGTACGTTGCCGATCACAGATTGCCAGGGAAATAACTGAGCCAGATCCTGAAATACCATCATGCGGTCACGGCCGGGAGCAGTAATCTTCTTGCCGGCGACAAAAATTTCTCCCTGAGTTAGGCTCTCAAAGCCGGCTAAGCAACGAAGTAGTGTGGTTTTACCTGACCCTGATGGCCCAATTATGGTCCAGAATTCGCCTTTTTTAACGCAGAAATCTACATTAGCTAAAGCTGTTACTTTCTTGCTGCCGGTCTGGAAAATCTTAGATACACACCGAAATTCCACCTGCGTCATCAACTTTTCACCCCTTACTTCACACTCATTCCCCAGCGTGCAATTGTTCGGTGTTCAATGTAGTTGAAGATAATGTTTTCTACCAACAAGCCTATAGCAATGATTACAAGCATACCGGCAAACACTTTAGGTATCTCTAGGAAGTAGCGCTGTTTATACAAGAACCAGCCCAGGCCCCCGTCTTTTCCGGAGGCACCGAAGACCATTTCGGCTGCTACCGAAGACTGCCAAGATCGGGCCCAACCCACCCTGAAACCGGACATGATGGCCGGCAGGGCGGCGGGAAGCATTACCCGACTAACCAGGCCGAGGCCGGTTAAACCTAGATTACGGCCTACTTCTACTTGAGTTCGATTAACAGAGCGTAGTCCACCGTACACGCTAGCTGTAAGGGGCCAAAAGGCGGAAAAGATGATGAGCAGGATTATAGAATGGCTACCAGTTTTAAACCAGAGAAGCAAAATGGGCAGAATGGCAATAGAAGGTAGAGGGTGGAGGACAGCCATAAGAGCTGACAGAGCGTCAGCCCAGGGCTCCCATAACATGGCCAAAGCACAAGCGAGAAACGAGGCTACAATGGCTAGTCCTAAACCGGTGGTAATGAGTGATATAGAGTACCAGGTGCGACCGATAATTTCGCCACATTTTACTTCTTGCACCAATCCCAGCAAGATGTCTGTCACTGGTGGAAATAGCAGCCGCGGCCAAATGTTCAGGCGGGCAAGAAGCTCCCAACCAAGGGCCAACATACCGAGCATCCCCGCCTGACGCAGATACCTAGACAAAAAAATCACCTCTCTTCCCTGCATAGTAAGGGACCCGAGGTTATCTGGCTGAGGGAACAACGGTAAGTCACTCTAGGCCCCTGCGGTCAATATATGCCGCGGCGAAATTTACTGTGACCCTATAGGGCGGCTGACAACAATATTAGGATAACAGCTCCAAAGAGCATGGCGATCTTAAGCGGCGGTACCTGGCCTACCATCCCGGCTAACCCCAGGGCACTTACCAGCAAAAAGATGGTGGGGCCAATAACACCGAGCCAGGCGTTTACCTGAAATGCGTACTCCACTTTACCTAAACGAAGCATAAGGGTGGCCCCGCCTAATTCTAATAGACCAGCAAAAAAACGCAGAGCAGCCATGGTGGCAACTAATTTAACTTCCAATAAAATACACCCCCTGTTCTGTCATATATATGGCTTATGATCTAAGCCAAGAACAGGGAGTGTTTTGCTACCTTTATTTTTAAGGTTATAATGCGGCTAGCTCTTCGTTTTTCAAATCAGTAATAAACATTTGTCCAGGGGAATGGGTTATAATGAAATCCG
>JBMNSQ010000185.1:0-2632 GCA_050945275.1 bacterium
CCGTGGCGAACAACCTTATGCCCTTCACTTCTCCCTACGCTTCTCTCCCTGCGCTTCGCTCTGGGCAGGCTAGGCAAGATGAACAGGCTGCAGGATACAACCTATGGGCGGCCACAGAGAGCCGCCCCTACGGAGACGTTGTTGCCACTTGGGATCTGTGTACGGGAGGGGCTCTGTCCCCTCCCTTCGTTTACCTACATCGTGTACGTGCCGTCGGGGCTTTCGATTACTTGAAGGACTTTTTCTTCTCTTCCGGTTTCGTTGTTGTAGTAGATAAGGAAAGTTTGGTCGTTGGCCCGGCCTTTAACTTCCCATACCTGCCGTTCGCTGTTGTCGCTCATGGGTATGACGGCTGGGCGAATACGATCGATGGTCAGGCGGGCAGCAGCTCTATCTCTAGCGTCATCTCCAGAAAACTTGGCTGCTGAAAGTTCCCGCTGCCGGTGGGAAGTCAAGTACCCGCGGGCATCAAACGCCGTTATTTCGCCATTATCTAAGGCGACGGTTACTTTAACAAAATCTGGATAGCAGACCGTTTCATCCTGCTGCCATACTTGGGTCACCATTAGGGTCTGAGGATGCCTAAGAGATCCGGTGGTAATCATGCTATCATAACCGGCGGCCCGGATAAAGGCTTCTCCCTTTTCCACCGCGGTTTTAATATCTAAGGTAGCTTCCTCCAGCGGCCGCGGGTTAAACATATGAATTACATGACCACCAGTTTGACTAACATCCACCATTATATCTGGCGATCTTCGATTTCCCTCGGCTCTTAGCATCAATGAGTAAGCTGGAATATTGCTATTAACACGTCTAGCAGTGGTCACCCGGTAAGCAGGCCGTCCACTTGTGACCAACTTGTTAACAAAATCCTCGGCTATGCGTCCGGCCTGCTCAATAGTCACCTTGTCGCCACTTACAGCTCGTGGCTTCATCTCAGCAACATGCTCTGAAAACGGACCATCGTAAGTAATAGCTGGCACTTGATCCTTTAAATGTCCATCCATTTTAGCCAATCGGTCGGCCACGCTCCCTGAGGGCGCGACCGGCTCCCCTTTTAGTCCCACTGTCACACCTTTTGTTCCCCAGTTAGGCCTCGTTTTGATGTCTCCTATTACCGTCTGCAAGTCACGGTTGAGCTTATCTGTTTCCTCAGACAACAGGGCCAGTGTTTCTTGTTCTTTTTCATCCAAGGTTTTCCCTTGCGCCAATTTACGAGCACAGCTGTAAGAAAAATCTCCGACCTGAGCCAAATATTTTTGAACAGCCGTTAGATTAAATCGCCCCAGCGGGAGCTGCCCTAACGAAGAACGGGCGCTTTCGGCTTCATGCCAAGCACTAGCTAATGTAAGCACACCCTGACCAGTATCTTGAATTACATGCCCTTTGGCCAGCAAAGTATTCAGATTCTGAACGTGTTCCACCATTGAAAACAAAGCCCGTTGATAGCTTGCTTCGAGAGAATTATTGGCTCGGACACTCCTTTGATTAAAGTTCCAAAGCACAATCCCAGCCGCCAACAGCAGCACCAAGGCACCAACCGACCACCATCGCCTATTTCCCACTCTCACCCCTCCTAAATTCCAAATACATGGCGTCCAATAGTGGTAATAATATTGCGCGACCAAATCCAAGGACTTACGTCCTTAGAGGGATTCCAAAAATAAAGAGAACCATAGGTAGGATCCCATCCATCTAAGGCCACTTGAGCAGCGGCGATATGTTCATCGGTGGGGGGAAGGGCCCACATGATACCGTTAGAAACCGATTCAAAAGCATCAATGTCGTAAACTACTCCAGACACCGTAGGTGGAAATTCCGGGCTTCTTACTCGATTAAGAATTACTGCCCCCACCGCCACTTGCCCGACATAAGGTTCATTGTGGGCCTCGCCCGATATCACCCGCGCCAACAACCACACATCGTCATAAGTAGGATAACCCATTTGGGGCGACAAAGCTCCCGCAGCGCTGGCGGTCGGGCCTTCTAACCAACCCGGATATTTTTTTATCCCCACTCCCACAGCCATCGCTACAATGGCCAACAGTATCACTACCATCTTTAACCACCGCTTCTGTTTCATCTACATCCTCCTTGTCCTTTTCCCCTTAGCATGTTCGCCTCTCGCCCCCCTTATGCGCACGATAGTTTCACCTTTAACCACCGCTGAATATAGTGGAGTAGTTGGGGTCAATGTACTTGTTTTCATCACCATTGGCCCCATACATTGGGAGGTGAAACCGTGAAAAATTATCTAGCAGCAGCACGACGGGCATGGTCCCGTTGCTCAAGTTTGCCCAATGTCGTCGGAGTCGGCCTCGGCCTGAAAGAAGAAAACAACACGCGCACCAATAAACTGGCAACAATAGTTTTTGTCACGCACAAAGTCCCTAAAGCAGAGCTAATGGCCCAAGATCTCGTCCCGGAAAAAGTGGGTAACCTGGAAACTGACGTCGTGGAAATAGGTGAGATTCGGTTGCTGGACCAAAGAAAGACCCGTATGCGCCCGGCCCAACCAGGAATAAGTGTTGGCCATCCTAAAATCACCGCCGGCACCTTCGGCGCCTTGGTTAAAGATGCCCGTACCGGAGAGCCGTTAATCCTATCTAATAACCACATCCTAGCCAATTCC
>JBMNSQ010000186.1:0-2628 GCA_050945275.1 bacterium
TAAAACCGTTCACCTATAGGAATCCAACCCGCTCCATCGTTATATCCCGCACCACCTTCGCTGAGGTAAGATTTCAAGTCAATATCTTCCGTCTGAATAAAGTGGTCATTAATGTGATTTCTGACGTTATTCAAATGTTCAGCCGTAGTTACCTGATAAGGATTGCCCGATGATCCGTCACCACCGGCAAATTCCGCTTCTATTACCTTAAATACTATTTCCTTTTCCGCTACTGCCGAATTCTTGTATCCTGCCTTTATTCCAATGGCTTTTATAGTAATAGTTTCACCTGCTGTATTATCTGTATCTACAATAAATGGCACTGAGTATTTTGATGAGCTTGTTGTTGGTGTCATCCCATCTGTAGTGTAGTAAATATCAGCACTGGAAGTCGCTGTAGTTAATGTTACTTCAACTTTAGCATTATTATCCACGCTAGCGGTAACACTAGGATTTGTTGCAATATTAATAGCACTTACGAGAATTTCGGTTGGCTTGGACGGTCCACCACCGCCAGTGGACTTCTTAGATTCAGGGACGTCCTTACCGGCAACGTTAGCTCTTACGCCTTCCGCAAGGATGACTTTATCCGGTTTTTGCTCGATGAGTACGCCGCTGATGTTGATTTTGGCTTTAGCTATGCTGCCTTGGCCGGTGATTTCTACTTTGGCATTGGCAATGACTGTGTTGACACTGGCCTTTTTGTCCAGCTCCACCTGGGTTTCGCTTGCGTTTTTAGATAGAACTAGTTCATCTATGGTAGAGCCTTCGCCTACTGTTACGTTGGCTTTTTGGGCTGCTATTTCGATTTTGGCAAAGTTACCGGTTAAAACAACTTCGGTGCCTTTCGCTAAATCCTTGGGCAGTTCTACCCGCTCAAAGGATCCATCGTCTTGGCTAATTAAGATGGCTCCGGATTGAAGCACTACTTTAGGAATGGAAGTGGATCCTTCGGCCACGATTCTGATTTTGCTGTCTACTTTCTCCACGATAACAGTGCCATGTAAGGTACAGCCACGGAAGATAACGCCGTTGGTCCCGCCGCCCTTGACCTCTGCATCACCCTTAACGGTTACATTTTCTAGTACAACTGTACCGTCGCCGACGCTTGCATCGATGATGAGATTGCCCGTGATAATCAGATTCTGAAGGGTGACACCGTCAGCTTTAACAATAACGTCGCTGCTGATAGTTTCTACGCCTTCTTTGGGTCCATAAGTTCCAGCCTCATCAAACACGGTAACTGCAATTCCCGGTTCCGGTGCTAGGGCCCGTACCAGAACAGCAGCTATCTCGGCCCGGGTGATAAGGCCATGGCTCCCCAGTTGCTTAAGCACTGCTTCTCTTTGTTCGGTGGTGCGGGCCCCCTCCGACCGTTGCCACCCAGCTGTAGTAAGGCCTACCGGTTGGGGCGCTAAAGTAGAGGACGTATAGCCGCTCATTAGCCCTATGCTAACAGCGGTGGCAACGTCCGCTTTGGCCCACGCACTCACTTGGCCAGCATCAACAAAAGATGACAGTACGGCATTTTGTTCGGCTTCAGTAGTTAGTTTATTAAGACCGAAGGCACGTACTAACATAGCTGCCGCTTGTTCGCGAGTAATAGGACGATAGGGGCTAAAGGTCCCATCGGGATTGCCGGCTACATAACCGTAAGCAGCGGCCGCTTCCACTTGACCGGCAAACCAATCCCCCGGTTTGACGTCTTGAAAGCGACTACTACCTATCACTGATGTAATTCCCAGGCTTTTGTTTACCATGGTTACAAATTCGGACCTGGTGACAGTAAGATCCGGCCTGAAAGTGCCATCAGGCAGACCAGACACCGCCCCCTTCTCCACTAGTTGTTCAATGGCGTCTTGTGCCCAATGGCCCTCAATATCGGCCGCTGCAAATGCCGTCACCGCCGAAACAACGGTTAGCAGCAATGCCAACACGGTCAATACAGCGACACAACGATGGGATCGACTAGTCAATTATAAGTCCCCCTTAAGTGTAGTATCATGGTAGGTGGTAGGTTATTGTCTGAAACATCCCCTACTTTTCCTGAGAATGGTCACCTCCTGATCATTATTCGTAATGGCAATCCACAGGGCAACTCCAATAGCTGTTCACGCTGTCTTTAGGATAAACCAAGCCTCACTGTAACCCACGCCGCCAAAATCACACCGGTGATAAGCAGCACAACATAGCTATCGCGCCGTTTCCGAATCAGCTTCATATGCATCACTCACCTTCACAGATACAGCTTAAGAAAGCATTCGGAGAAAATCATCAACCTAAAGTACGAGATTACGAAAAAAGCCCCTCATACTAAAGTATGAGGGGCTAAATTTGTCAGCATTTATAAGACTTTGCAGTAATGAATCGGTTTGGTTCTTAAGCAGGGTACAGCTCAAGAAGAAAGGTTCTGTTTAGAAGGTTTTAGTTCTCATCACCTTTTTTCTCACTATCTTCTTCATCTTCCTCGATGTCTTTCTCGATTTCGCCACCGACTTCTTCTGCTTCTTGCTCATCTATCGCTTCCTGCTTAGCGTCATTGAAGATTAAAACTGCTGCTTCTAGTTTCTCGACGGCATCGGTAACATCTTGTTGGGTTTCCGCAGTATTTTTTGCAGCTTCAGCAAC
>JBMNSQ010000187.1:0-2601 GCA_050945275.1 bacterium
TTTACTAAAGAGGTGACAATATGGTTAGCAAAGCCAAGTTGTATTTCGGTGTCGTCGTACTTCTGACTGTATTCGCTTTGGCCATGCTGAGCGGCCGGGTGCTCAAATATCCTCTTACCGGAAGCGACGATATTGTCGCCAACCTTACCCAAATGGAAAACGCAGTTACAAATTCTGATTGGAGCCAGGCACAGCAGATACTCCCCGAATTAGAATCAGCTTGGAAACAAGTCCGGCCGCGGATGTACATGGGCGCCGAAAAAGACGACCTAATTAAATTTGACGATACCTTAGCTACTCTAAAAGCTGCAGTAGTTAGCCGTCATGAAGCGTTAGCCTTGCGGGACATAGCTTTGCTTGGGCAAGTATTTTCTTCTTTGGAATAAGTGATCCTATTTCGCTTTACAACTTGACGTTCGATAGACATTAGGTTACCATATCTATTAATAAACAAACACAAACAGGGGTTGTCTATAATATGTCCCTATCTGAACTATTTTGGTCTGCCTCGCTAGTAGACCAAAAGCGAGGGTATATTGAAGAAGAGGAATGCTATGTGTGCCTCTTGTGCGGGGAGAAATTAGATAAGGGGATAGTGTATTTTGAGGACGGACTGTTCTATACAGCAGAAAGGCACATGCGTTCCCATATTAAGCAGAATCACCAATCGGTATTTTTGTCCCTACTTAGTCTGGATAAGCGGCTAACCGGCCTAACTGACCGTCAGAAAAACATCCTAGGCCTTTTTTATCAAGGGAAAAACGATGCCCAGATACAAAAGGAGCTCGGTATCGGCAGCACTTCCACTGTTCGGAACCACCGGTTTGCGTTGAAAGAGAAAGAACGCCAAGCCAAAGTGTTTTTGGTTCTGATGGAACTGTTAAAGAGCAAAGACGACAAGAGGACGGCCTATGTTGCTCCGTCTAATGCTAGCTGCCGAGTTCCTAATCGTTACCAAATACCGGGTGGGCAAAAAATACAGCAGAAATACTTTCTCGTCGGGCCTGATGGACCCTTAAAGGTTTTCCCTCACAAAGAAAAGCATCGTCTAGTGATCCTGAGGGAACTGGCCCGTCGTTTTGAGTGGGAACGGATTTACAGTGAACAGGAAGTGAACGATATTTTGCAGGGTGCCTACGATGATTACGCTCTTCTGCGCCGACTGCTAGTAGATTACGGCTTTTTAAATCGGAAGGCGGATGGAAGCGAGTATTGGCTGAAGAAAACCACTAGGGAGGATGGAGGGGCGGAAATGGACCGCAAGAAAGAACTAAAGCTGAAATATAAAGAGAAAGAAATCCCTGCAGTGGTTTACCAGATCAAGAATATCAAGAACCAGAAGATTTTCGTGGGCA
Source organism: bacterium (assembly GCA_050945275.1). GTDB lineage: Bacteria > Bacillota > DTU030 > DUMP01 > DUMP01 > JAAYWY01. The sequence continues at coordinate 1,356 of JBMNSQ010000187.1, forward strand.
GCACCATGAATTTTAAGAGCGTAATTAATGGCCAGCGTTTTATGTTAGAGATGGGCAGTCACCGTAACCAATTATTACAACAAGACTGGAATGAATATGGTCCCGAGGCCTTTGAATTCGAAGTGTTAGAAACCCTAAAGAAAAAAGAAGAACCTTATTTTGATGTGCGCGATGCCCTCGCAAAGCTAGAAGAAAAATGGTTAGATAGATTGCAGCCCTACGGTGAGCGCGGCTACAATAAAAAACCTTAAGGATTGGGTTTTACGAAGTTATATGGTAAAATTAGGATAAGGATTATTAAGGGGGGGTGGACTTCCTTGAAGGACCTTTTTCAAGAGATTGATCGACAAAAAGACGAGATTAATGCTCATCGTCCCTTTGAGGGAGAACTGCTCCATCAACTCCGCAACTATTACAAAATTGGGCTAACTTATGCCAGTAATGCTTTAGAAGGAAACTCTCTGACTGAGATGGAAACCAAGATTGTATTGGAAGACGGCTTAACCGTGGGTGGTAAACCAATCCGCGATTATTATGAGGCCACCGGTCACGGACGAGCCTACGACTATATATATTCCATGATAACGGGTGGAGAGGTTAGCGAAGAGCAGATCAAAACCGTTCATCGCTTGTTTTACAGCTTGATCGATGATAGCCAAGCTGGAAAATATCGTGAGCAGCGGTTGTTTATTTCCGGTTCCAACTATGTTCCGCCTGAGCCAAAGGCTGTACCGGAGCTTATGGCCAAGTTCGTAAGTTGGCTAAACGATAGCAAAGAGAAATATCATCCGGTGGAGTATGCTGCTTTAACTCATAAGAAATTCGTGTTCATTCATCCTTTTGTGGACGGTAATGGACGAGTGGCACGGCTGATAATGAATTTGTGTTTACTAAGGGCCGGCTACACCATCGCCATTATCCCACCTATTTTGCGGGGAGAATACATTTCTCTGTTAGAGAAGGCCCACGACAACGACCGCGATTTTGTCCGATTCATCGCCGAACGAGTAATAGAAACCCAAAAGGATTATCTGCGGCTGCTTGGTGCATGATTGATGGTGTCTAAACGGGCAGCCGCAGAGGGTTGCCCCTACACAAAGCATGTCAGATGTAGGGGCCGGCTTCATCCTTCGGATACAGGCCGCGTCGGCCCGCAAGCCACACCTCCGGTTAAGAGTAGGGGTGGGCCTCTGTGCCCACCCGTGCACTTGGAATCGGGCAACCACAGAGGGTTGCCCCTACACAA
>JBMNSQ010000188.1:0-2595 GCA_050945275.1 bacterium
TTGATTCGGTCATTTCAAGAAGTATCAGCATCAGTGAGGCAGCCGGGTTGCTTGGTTTAAGTGAACGCCAGGTGTTTAGGTTAAAGAAAGGGGTATTGGAAGAAGGAGCCGCGTTCATCATCCATAAGACGAAAGGATGGTTATCTCATGAGCAAACCTAAAGTGGCCTTTATTTGTGTCCACAATTCTTGCCGTAGCCAGATTGCGGAGGCGTTGGGCAAACACATAGCTGAAGAAGTATTTGACAGTTATTCAGCTGGAACCGAAGTCAAAGACCGCATCAACCCCGATGCGGTTCGCCTTATAAAGCAGCTTTACGGAATTGATATGGAACAAACCCAACGTCCTAAGCTGCTTGCAGATATTCCGCTCGTAGATGTGGTCGTTACGATGGGTTGCAATGTCTATTGTCCATATATTCCTTGCAATCATATAGAGGACTGGGGACTAGATGATCCAACAGGAAAGAGTGATGAGGAATTTAAAAAAGTCATCTCGGCAATAGAAACGAAGGTCAAAGAACTGAGGGAAAGGCTCAAATAAGCATCTGTACTTGATTTTCCATGACAACTATATTAGAATGTTAGCATATAGTAAAAGGCAGTGACGGAAAGAGGGGCGATAGCTATGATTCAAATGGATCCTCATCAGCTTATAGCTGACTTGTTCAAGGCCCTGGGACATCCTACGCGGGTTAAGATCCTGGAAATCCTACGCCAGGGGGAAGTTTGTGTTTGTGAGATGGTACCTCAATTGGAACTGGAGCAGTCCAACGTATCTCAACACTTAGCCATTTTGCGCAATCAGGGCTTAGTTACCTTCAGTAAAGATGGGTTGCGGGTGAATTACAGGTTGGCCTTTCCGGAAATTGTACCTCTTTTAGATGCTGCTGCAGGGCTATTGACTCGTCAAGTTAAGGTTCAGCAAAACGTCTTGTCCCAGCTTAATCGTGATAATGAATAGTTTATACATCAAAGCGACAAGGGATGTAGGGAGTGGTATAAATGATTTTTTTAACCATGCTAGAAAGCGGTTTTAGTGAACTGCTAGAATATCTGTCGGCCCATGTGTTAACTTGTCTCGTACCAGCCTTTTTTATTGCCGGCGGTATTTCGGCTGTATTGTCTACCGGGGCCGTGCTAAAGTATTTCGGCCCCCAAACTAAAAAATGGTTATCTTACGGTGTGGCCTCGGTGTCGGGAACGGTGTTGGCTGTTTGTTCGTGTACGGTATTACCGCTATTTGCCGGCATTTACCACAAAGGCGCTGGGCTAGGGCCAGCTATCGCTTTTCTCTATTCTGGCCCGGCTATTAACGTTCTTGCCATAGTACTTACCGCTCGAGCCATTGGCTTTCAGATGGGGTTGGCCCGGGCAGTGGGTGCGGTACTGTTTTCTTTGATTATCGGACTAGTTATGGCCTTACTATTTGAGCGTCAAGACTCGGCCGAAAAACATGAGAACTCTACTTTGTTCGCCGGTGAAGGCGATGGTCGTCCCGCCTGGCAACACCTTGTTTTCTTTGGTTTATTGGTAGCCATACTTTTGTTTGGCACCAGTAAGATACCTTTATGGAGCAACGTGGCCATCATTCTTACTCTGATTAATTCCATTTTCCTAGTGGTAAGTCGTTGGTTTGAAGAAGGGGAATTTCAAGATTGGATGATGGAAACCTGGAGATTTGTCAAGCTTATTTTTCCTGTTTTGTTGATAGGGGTCTTTGTTGCGGGAACAATTAAGGCCGTATTGCCGCCAGAATGGATTGCCAAATATGTGGGCGGAAATTCTGTTAGCGCTAATTTCTTGGCGTCAATTATCGGGGCTTTTATGTACTTTTCCACGCTGACAGAAGTTCCCATTGTAAAAGCTCTGGCTGACTTGGGAATGGGCCAGGGACCGGCATTGGCCCTACTACTGGCAGGACCGGCCTTAAGCCTTCCCAGCATGTTGGCTATTCGTAGCATTATGGGGACCAAGAAAACCATGGTCTATGTATTGTTGGTGGTGGTTATGGCCACCTTGTCGGGCTATCTTTTTGGAGCGATAGCATAGTCTTATGCTGCTTAAACTAGTACCTCATGATAAAATGTAATTACCAAATACGACAGTATGGGAGGGCGATCAAGATTAAAATTAAGATTTTAGGTGCCGGTTGCCGTAAATGCCGAGCGTTGGAGGAGGCGGCTCGTGAAGCGGTAGAGGAGCTTGGTTTGGAGGCGGAGTTTGAAAAAGTTACCAACATTAAAGATATTATGACCTATGATATCTTGATGACGCCGGGGTTAGTAGTAGATGAACAGGTAGTCATGTCTGGACGGGTTCCTGGCGTAGACGAGATCAAACAGCTGTTGGGGCCAAAACAGTAACTCTTCGAGCAAGCACTATTTCTTAAAAGCATAACAAGTTACCCACCATGAGTACTTGAAGCTAGAGGCCGTTCCGGAAAAAAGTTCAGGAGCGGCCTCTCACTTACTACCTTATTGTTTTGGGGCAAATATTGTCAGCTTATTGTTAGAGCTTTCTTCAGGGGAAATCAAGAGCGCCTTTTGGTTTTGTGTGGCTAAAATAAAACTATCTACACTGTCTTCTGCGAGTA
>JBMNSQ010000189.1:0-2558 GCA_050945275.1 bacterium
AATAACTAGTGAGATAGCCCCACAAGAAAGAAAAGAAATAGGCTGGAGGCGATAAAATGAGTAAGCCACAGACTAACTTACAGGACACATTCTTGAACCAGGCTCGAAGAGAAAATGTTCCCTGCACTGTTTATTTGGTCAACGGCTTTCAGATCCGTGGCTTGATCCGCGGATTTGATAATTTCACTGTAGTTTTTGAATCCGAGGGCAAACAGTTGTTAGTGTACAAACATGCTATCTCTACCATTACACCAATCCGACCCATTACCTATAGTACAACTGCCAACACGGCTAACGAGCAATAGACTCGGTACAGGGCTAACCCCCGCTTAACCAGCGGGGGTTAGCTTTTTGCACACCTTGGGCTCTATCTGCGTATATTATATTGACAAAGCCGGCTGGAGGTGCAACGGATGTTTAGGCATAAGTTTAGAAAACGTGATTCCACTTTTTCACGCATTAGTTCGCTGGTAACCAGCGGCGAACTAACACCACCAGGTGCTTTGGCTACACTTAGGCAAGCGGTCGAACCGGAAACAGCCGCCATGATAAACACTCCAAATATACTGCACCAGGCTTTTGCCGAGCTAGATGGTTTAGTTGGGCTAAATGATGTGAAACAGCTTGTACGTGAAATCAAAGCCTTTGTAGAAATTCAACAACGCCGGGCCAAAGAAGGGTTAACTAATGAGCCTTTGGTGTTGCACATGGTTTTTCGAGGAAATCCAGGGTCCGGCAAAACCACAGTGGCTCGTATTTTAGGGAATATTTTCAGGGGCTTGGGTGTCCTTTCGAAAGGGCATTTAGTTGAGGTAGAACGGGCTGATTTGGTAGGGGAGTACATCGGCCATACAGCAATAAAGACCAGGGAGCACGTTAAACGTGCTCTCGGTGGTATTTTGTTTGTTGACGAAGCGTACTCTCTAGCTAGAGGTGGCAATAAGGACTTTGGTAAAGAATCTATTGATTGTTTAGTCAAACTTATGGAAGATAAGCGGGACGACTTAGTACTTATATTGGCCGGCTATCGAGACGAGATGGATAGTTTTTTACGAACTAATCCTGGACTAAAATCACGTTTTCCGATTCAGATTGACTTTCCGGACTATTCCTTAGAGCAATTATTAGAAATAGCTGACGTGTTCTTGGTAGAGCGGGATTATTGCTTAAGTACCATTGCCCGGGAAGAACTTAGCCGGCAATTGCAGTTAAACCAGAGTCTTAAGCACAGCGGTAATGCGAGATTAGTTCGTAATATCATCGAACGAGCCATCAGGCGTCAAGCTGTACGATTGGCTGAGAAGAAGCATTTAACCAGAAGTGAACTTATGATGATTGAGCCAGTGGATCTTAAAGGAGGGTCGGCCGCGTGAAAGAAGGTTTGGTAGTGGGGAAAGTCGGCGTGGGCAAAACCCTCTTTGTCCTTAATTTCGCGTCTTATTTAGGTCAGAGTTACGCTGATATAACAATGGAATATCCTAGTGGTCAGATAAAGACTAAACAATACAACATCAGCAGTGCCAAGCGGCAGTTGGTAGGAGCTGATCCTCATACTACCAGGGCGCTGCAGAGCATGGTAATAGAATTGCCGGTAACTAAAGGAGTACGACGTTGTCTAATCACCGATTCCAGTGGATTAATTGATCATATTCACCCTGACATAGGCATCCGACAGGCTATAGCCCAAACACTAAGTGCAATTAGAGAAGCTGATCTGATCATTCATGTGGTAGACAGTAGTCAAGTTGGGATGCACGGTGCTCCTTCTGCCCTGGGGGAAGTAGATTATCAGGCAGCACAATTTGCTCAAATGCGAGGTGGCTATGTAATTTTAGCTAACAAAATGGATCTGCCTGATGCCGATAGGGGGCTAAAACGGCTTCGCGAAGAATTACCGGGGCATAAAATTATACCCGTGTCGGCTTTGAACAAACGAGGTTTTAAGGAGGTGGCAACCTTTGTTCGATACCATCTTTAGACTTGGACTTGCTTTCTGTGGATTAGTGTTAGTTCAATTGTCTATTAAGTTGCTTGACGATTACTTAGATCAACAAGAAGATGGGGAACACCGGTGCAGTTTAGCCGATGTGATGGGGCAGGGGACCGTAGCGTACGTACTGCTCTTTTACGCCATCTCCAGTAGGCTTGATCCTAATTGGGCTTTTACTATTTTTATCAGCAGTTACGCTTGTGGAATGTTAGGAACTAGTGACTGGTTGTTACCTTCTGGGCTTTCGTCAGGGGTGGAAACAATTATAGTTCTACTGCTTGGTCTAATGTTGGCCGGTTGGAGTGAAATGTTATCTTCTTGGGTTCTAGTCTTAGGAGTTCATCTCATTGACGATGTACTTGACGAAAAACAGCAAGGACAACATACGGCGACAAAGAATTTGGCCCATCGTTTCGGTCGGGTAGAAGTTTGCTTGGCTGGGATCGTGTGTAGCCTAATGGCTCTGTTTTTGAACCCGGAAAAAGCAATTTTGTCCTGGCTAGCTTTACCGTTGGCACTTTATATAGCTGCTAATCCAGGATTAGGTAGGGTGAGGTGAGATTGTGCT
>JBMNSQ010000190.1:0-2551 GCA_050945275.1 bacterium
CGAAACACAGCCTCATAAGACCAATTGCTGTTTACGACTTCCCACACCGCCAAAGCCAACTTCGGCAACGGATGATGTAGCACTGGCCGCTTGCGGTCAATAAAATACGGAATACCATAATCGGTAAATACTGTAGCTATCAGGTCATGGTACAACTCAAGATCACGTACCACCAATACTATGTCGCGCCAGCGCCACCTTTGGTCCCTAGCCAAGTAAATAATCTCGCGGGCCGCTGCTTCCACTTCCGCTCGAGGGTTAGTTGCTGCCACTTCGCGAATGCTCCTCACCGATCCAGCCCAAGTACGAGACGGATAACTAAAGAAATATCGTTCTAAGTGGGCTAGCTCAGGTGAATCTTGAAAACGAGGCGGAAGCACTTCCGGCCGGTTCAATACCAACGGTAAATGCAGCTCCGTACCTTGAGCCTGAGCTATAGCTAGGAGCTTAGTGTAAGTCTCTCGCGCCCGATGAAACAAATCCGTCTCCAATGGGGGCCGGGACAAATCAGCAGCATCTAAACATAAGCTAATGTTGACTTCGGCCGCTGTTTTCATAAGGCCCTCAAGTACCTGAAACTCCTGGGGTGTAAAGCCAGCAAAACCATCCACCCAAATTCGGGCTCCGTGCATCAACGGAGCCTGCCCCAGTTTTGTCGCCAGAAGCGACAAATACCCCTCGGGATCAGTATAACGTGGAGCCAAATAAGCCTCTAGCTCGCTATAAAGCAATGCCAGGTCACGCAGCTTACCGGCCAGAGGCGTTTCTTCCCCAGCTGGGCCCAGCTCCTGTGCTCGCTCGGCTAACATGTCTGGGGAAATGTTATAGATCTTTAGCTCGGCCAAAGTGTGAGCCAGGCTCTCCGTAAAGCCCGGTGTACCAGCACTGCGGCTAAAGAGAACCAAGTCGTCCTTATGTTTTTGAATAAGAGAGCGTAGCACCATTCGTTTACCTAGCTCTCCAAGCCAAGACCGCGACGCACCACCAGCTTGTGCCAGTACCCTCCGAGCCAAGCGACGAAAACTTAAGACCTGGGCCCGCGCCGTGGCCAGTCTTTGCATAGTGGTAAACAGCTCATATTCCATCTGAAAAGCCGCCTGCTCAGGCACCAGTAAGATTAGCGCCGGCCCTTCCTCCCCTTCCCGGGCCAGCGTTTCCTTGATTTCCTTCAAGCAAGTATAGGTTTTACCCGCACCCGCCCGGCCTAAAATAAAACGCAGCCTACCCGCCACAAAAAAGCCCCCTTAATCAGCATAAGCCACCTTAACCCTAATTCATACTTGGACATCAGCAAGAAAACTCCTGCCGCTGACCATACGATTTCAGATTGCTTTAGAAATGAAAGAGAATATGTTACTATAAAGCTAAAGGATATCGGGGGAAACGAAATTGATGAAAAAGCCCCTTGGTGTCATCCTGCCTGCTCAGAGGAAGCGAAGGAAGGGTCTTGTGTTAATGCAGTTTTCGAGATTTTTCGCTGCACTTTGCTTCATTTGCAATGACTAAAACACCCACTTTAGGTGGTTTCGGAGTGTCATAACGCTTAACGTTAGGGAAACACAAGCTGTATCAGTTTGTTGAAAAATCAAGGGGGCTATAACATGGAACCGCGTCTTGGCGTAGTAGGCATCGTAATCACCGAGCGCCAAAATGTTCAGGATAAACTCAATAACATCTTGTCCCAGCACGGAGAGATTATCGTGGGGCGCATGGGTATACCCCATCACGAACGCAAAGTATCCGTAATTGCCTTAATTGTAGATGGCACCACCGATCAAATCGGAGCGCTCACCGGAAAAATCGGCAGCCTGCCCGGTGTTACTGTAAAAAGCGCCCTTACACCTAAAATAAAAGCAACTAATTAGCAGTACCAAAATCAATCATGATTAGCTTGCATGGCTAGTCAACCTGACACTTACTACGATAGCCCATAGCTCAGATCTCAGAAAATATCACCTTCTGTAGCTATAAGCAAGAGCACCAATATCGGTTGACGAGGTTCATCTAAACGGGATAACGGTGCCGACACCAAAATAAAAGCCCCTGCTTTTCATCTCAGGAAAAGTAGGGGCTCAAACGCGTCTATTCTAGAACAACTTTCTCCACCTTATCAATTGGCCAACCTAATAACGTTGTTACTACTTGTGCAAATAACTCATAATTGCCATAAGTGTAGAAATTACAGACTAGTGAGGAACAATGTGGCATTTACTTGCCACATATTGCTTTCTAGTTGACCGATTCTATTAAAGAATCCCTACTTCCTTAAAGTATTTTAGAGTTCCGGGGTGATAGGGAATCAACATTTGATCTTCTGGTTCGACAATGTCGGGACCAAACTGTTCTACTGCCGGGGCTACAGACCGTACCTGTTCTACATCCTCATACAGGGCTTTCGTCATCTCATATACTAGGTCCTCTGGTAACTCTTCGCGCACTATGATTAGATCAGCTGGATCTCCTGCTGTTATGACTTCGTAGTCCTGATTTGGGTAAACATTGGCTGGTAATGTACGGCGTTGCACAAACTCATTGATTTCTTTTAGCTTTA